>QHSO01000027.1 GCA_003220475.1 Candidatus Rokuibacteriota bacterium
AAGCGGCTTGTTAGAAGGCACGCAGCTATTCATGTAGCCGCTGGCGCGCAAGGACGACTCTTCCAACGCTGACCATACCGATAACACCTAAAACCAGCCACCAATAACGGACGACGTACAGATCCGGCCTGTAAGGCAAATGCTCCACGTCGCTTCGACACTTGCCCGCTGTGTAGTCGAAGACACCACCGGAATCTAGGCAGCGATCGACAGCAAGGAATTCGGAACCGCAGTGCCCTCTGCAGCGTATCCAATATCCGCGCTCTCACGGTAGCCCGAAGATGTGATTGCAGGGCAATGGCTTAGCTCGGTCAGCGTCGACGGCGTGCGCGGGATATCGCGCGTTGCGCCGCCTATGTATTCAGTATCCGCGCTGATTGGATCCGCAACGGTCAGCGGCACAAGCGCCGGGCGGGCAGCGAGCTCGAACGACAGACGCTACTCGATGCTGATGAACGCGTAGCCGACGGTGCGCAACTCCTGCTCGACGCTGGCGCGGCGGCGGCGGTCACTGCGACGGCGCTCGGGACGCCGCGCCTCGATGCTCGCCACGCGACGCTCGCCGGCGCGACGGTCCCAGATCACCTGGACGTTCTCGGCATCCGCGAATGTTTGGCTGAGGTAACGATAGAGGTCGGGACGGTCACGCGCCACGATGAAGATCTCACGGGGCATGGGGTGGAGACTGTATCACCCCTCGCGGAGGCTGTATCACCCCTTCAGGTCGTCGGGCACCTTTGGCGCCGGGCCGAGCGCGCCCGGATCGACCGCATAAATCGTGGGTCCGGCGCCCGTCCGGACGTAGGCGCGATCCGCCTCTCGCTTGCCGACGATCAGCCGCGCCAGCTCGCCGCCGTCGCCCTTGAGGAGCACGACCTCCATCGTCGGCGCGTCGAGCCCGTACTTGGCCGGCTCCTCGCCATTGGGCGCGACGATCTGCTTCCAGCGCAGCGCACGCACGCCGTAGATGAGGTCTTCGACACGCGCGCTCTTCGCCCCGCTCTTCGTCGGCTCCAGTAGCTTCCAGTCCGTGTCGCCGCTGCGCTCGAGCACGGCCGTCTGCGCGCCGGATTTCACGCGCAGTCGCGTGATGTCTTTCGGCTCCAGACCGCGGAACAGCGTGTGATCGCGCAGGTCGTCGGCGGAGCGACCAAGATCGTCCACGGCCTTGCCGTCCACCAGCACGACCGGACCGCGGCCGGCCACGGCGGCGTAGGCGCTCGCTGCTCCCGCACGCTGCTCGCCGGATGGCGACAACAGGATTGTCGTCGGGGGCTTGCCTTCCTCCGTGACGGTCACTTTCACCGTCGGCTTGGCCAGCACGCGCGGCACGGCGGAGGCGTCGTCGCTCAAGAAGCCTTGCGCGCGGAGATTCCGCAGGCGGCTGATCAGCGCGCCGGCCTCCACCTGATCGGCGGCAAGCGCCTGCGGCGCGGTGATCGCCCAGCGATCCTTCTCACGCGCGAGGGTGACGGCGCCCTTGGGACTTTCGACCTCGAGGCGCGTGACCTTGTCGCGGTCGACGGCGACGAGCTGCTTGTCGCGCACGGCGGCGACCGTGCGCGGAATGGTGTTCACGACGTCTTCGGGCAGGAGCAGCACGCTCGTCTCGCCCTCACGCATGGCGTAGACGCCCTTCTTCGCCGTGTCCGTGCGGCCCACGAGCAGCGTGCGGCCGGCTCGCTCGTTGTCCTTGCCGGTATAGATCGTGAGACGCAACGGCCGATCGAGGCCGTAGGCGCTGCGCGACGGCGGCGACTCGGCGACGAACTCCTTGACCTTCGCCGACGTCAGCTTCTCGAACATGTCGCCAATGGCCTCGGTGTCCGCGGGCAGGGCCACCGGCTTCGTGATGCGCCACGCGTCGGCGGCGTGGGCGACAGTGAGCGTCGTCCCGTCCGCGGCGATGTCGAATCCCGAGACGGCTTTACGGTCCAGCGTGAGGATCGTGCGATCGCGAAAATCGGTCGCGGGTTTGGTGGCCTCGCGCAGGACGCTGTCGGGCAGCGCGATGACCGCGGGCTTGCCCGCCTCTCGCCCGTAGACCCAGACGCCCGTCGGGCTCTTGTTGCCCAACGCCACGCCCACGGTCTTGCCGTCCTTCAGCGTCAGCGTCACCTCCGCCGCCGGCTTGTCGAGACCGAACGCGCCGGGCGCGGCCGGCTTGGGATCGATCTCGCGATCGACCTTGGCGGTGAGCACGGTCGTGAGCGTCTCGTCGATCCGTGCGCGGTCGCCGCGCGCCACCACCGGCGCCTTCAGCTCCCAGCCCTCGCCGGCCCGCGCGAAGCGCACGGTGTCCTCGCGGCGCTTGAGCTCGACGGCCGTGACGTCGGCCGGCTCGGCCTGGAAGATACGACCCTTGCGCGTCTCCACACGCTCGCGCTCGGGCGCCCAGCGCACCTCGTAGACGTAGTAGAAGCCGCCGACGAGCAGCAGGGCGATGGTGAGGACGATGGTGGTCTGCCAGCGCATCGCGCGACTAGTTCGCGGCGCGCCGCCGGACGAGGGCCACGATCCCGCCCGCGAGCACGAGACCGGGCAGGATCACCAGCGGCAGCAGCGCGACGACGCGACCCTGCTGGGCGCTGAGGAAGATCGGCGTCTGCTTGGTGTCCTTCGGCCGTACCGTGATCTGATCTTCCTCCTCGGCGAGCCAGCTGACCGTGTTCAGGAAGAAGTCGCGGTTGCCCTGCACGTTGAGGAACTGGTTGGTGGCCAGGTTCGAGGTGCCGTAGACGACGATGCGCGTCTTGTCTTTCGTGACGACCGCGGCGACGGGCAGCGGGCCCTTCGGATCTTGCGGATCCGGCTTGGCCGTCCCCTGCTCGAGCGCTTGCCGGTCCGTCTCGCCCCACGACTCGGGGCTCGTGCGCGCCAGCGGCTGCACGTTCACGCCGGGCGGCAGTGTCTTCACCGGCGTCACGGTCCGCGTGAGCGGAAACAGCGTCGTGATACCGGCCAGGTCGCGCGTGATCGGGTGCGGCTCGTACTGCTGGATGATCGGCACCTCCGGCCCGATGCCGAAGAGCCGGCCGATCGGCGAGAGCTCGACGACGAGGTTGTCGCCAAGGTCGACGCCCCAGCGCGCGAGGAAGCGCTTCATGGCCGCGTCCTGCATCTTCGCCGGGAACGGCGGGTCCACCATCGCGAGAACCTTGCCGCCTTTCCCGAGGTAGCCGTCCAGGGTGTCCATCTCCGGTGGGAAGAAATCCGTGCGTGGACCGGCGATCACGATGACGGCGGCGTCCGCGGGAATCGTCGTCGCGCGCGCGAGCACCAGCGGCTTGACCTCGTAGTTGGACTTCTCGAGGGCGCCCTTGGCCTCGGAGAACCCGGCGCGCTCGGTGTTGCCCAGCTCGTGCTCGCCGTGACCCTGCACGACGTAGACGGACCGCTTGCCCTCGCGGGTCACCTTCAGCAGGCCGTTGGTGAGCTTCTCCTCCTCGGCGTCGAGCACTTTCTCCGAGCGCGCCTTCGTCTCGAGCACGATCGTGCCGTACGACTCGATGCCGTAGCGGCGCGCCAGCGCGGGATCGCTGTCGGGATCGACGATCTTCCACGTGAGCTTCTTGCCGGCATAACCCGCGTACTGCTTGAACAGGTCCTCGGCCACGCGCTTGCCGGGCTGATCGGCGCGGAAGAAGCCGACCATGTTCACGTCGCTCTTGAGGCCTCGCAGCACGGAGACGGTCTGCGGCGAGAGGCTGCGCCGCTTGTTCTCCGTCAGGTCGACACGATAGCTGTGGCGCGCGGACAGCGCCTCGACGAAGCCGACCACGCCAAGCACGAGCAGGATCGACACGAGGGCATTGAGGCCATAGGACATCGTCCGGGCACCGACCTTGCGCCGCGCGCCGGCCAGCCACGGCAGCGCGGACAGCACCACGAGCACGATGCCCGCGGCGACTAGCGGCCACCAGAGCATTGCGGTCAGGCGCACCGCCCACACCTGCCGACCGTACGTCCCGGTCAGCGTGAGCGCGGTGGCCGCGGCCAGCGCGATCAGCCCCAGATAGAACGCCGCGTCAGCGAGACGGCGCATCGGCCTAGCCCTTCCACCGCCGCGCTTCGAGCGAGCGCAGGGCGAGAAACAGCGCAACGAGCGTGAAGTCCATGTAGAAGATGATGTCCTTCGTCTCGAACACGCCCTTGGCGAAGCTCTCGTTGTGCTCGGTCAGCGACAGGTGCTGGAGCACCCTGCCCAGCGCCGGGTCCGCGAAGTCGGCCGACCAGCCGACCACCCAGAACATCAAGAGGATGAGGAAGCTCACGAGCGCGGCGACGATCTGGTTCTCGGTCAGCGACGAGGCGAACACGCCGACGGCGATGAACGTCGCGCCCATCAGCAGCAGTCCGACGTAGCCCGTGAGGATCGGCCCCCCCTCGAGCGGCGCGAAGTACCAGATGATGGCCGGGAAGACCAGCGTCAGGGCGATCATCAGCGCATACAGCGCGAAGGCCGCCAGGAACTTGCCGAGCAGCACGGCGCCGTCGCGCACGGGATAGGTCAGCAGCAGCTCGATGGTTCCGCTGCGCCGCTCCTCCGCGAACAGCCGCATGGTGAGCAACGGCATCATCAAGAGCAGGATCACGCTGAAGTTCGAGAAGAGCGGCCGCAACACGCCGTCGGTCACGTTGAGGCCGCCGCCCATCGGGTTCATCGCCGACTGCATCGACACGCGCGCGTAATAGTTGAAGATCGAGTGGAAGAAGTAGCCGGCGATGAAGATGAAGACGGCCATGATCACCCACGCCACAGGCGAGGTGAAGTAGAGCCGCATCTCCTTCTTGAAGATCGGCCAGACCTTCACGCGCTCTCTCCGGTGTGGCTCTGCTCGCCCGCCACGACGTGCAGGAAGACCTCCTCCAGCGTCATGCCGATGCGGCGCAGCTCGCGCAGGTCCCACCGACGCTGGGCCGCGAGCTGGAACACCTCACCGCGCACGTCGCGCCCACGCGAGGACTCGACGATGTACCGCCCGATCCCGTCGGAGCCCGGCACGTCCGTCACCGAGACGACGCCGGGGATCACGCCCAGCGCCTCGCGCACGGCGTCCGGCGACGGGCCGGCGATCTCCACCTCCACGCGCGCTGTTGGGAAGAACTGCTCGACCAGCGAGTCGATCGGCCCCTGGGCGACGATCACACCCTGGTTGATGATGACCACCGAGGAGCAGACCATCGAGACCTCGGGCAGGATGTGCGTCGACAGGATCACCGTGTGGTCGCCGGCCAGTGACTTGATCAGGTCGCGGATCTCGGTGATCTGCTTGGGATCGAGCCCGATGGTCGGCTCGTCCAGGATGAGCACCGCCGGATCGCTCACGATCGCCTGCGCCAGGCCCACCCGCTGACGGTAGCCCTTCGACAGCTTTCCGATCAGGCGGTTCTGGACGTCGAGGATGCGGCAGCGCTCCATGGCCTCGACCACGCGCCTCTTGCGGTCGCTGCGCGGCACGCCTTTGATCTCCGCGACGAATTCCAGGTACGGCCCCACGCGCAGGTCCGTGTAGAGCGGCACGTTCTCCGGCAGGTAGCCGATGCGTCGCCGCACCTCGAGCGACTCGGCGAAGACGTCGTAGCCGGCGACCTTGGCGACGGTGAACGACACGTCACGGATCGCGGTGATGGGACCGTAGTGTTTCGTGAGGTTGTGAACTTCGATCATCCGGCCGACTCGGGATTATACCGCCGACGGCGACGAGAGCAACGTCACAGGCATGATTGCCGCCAGCCAGTCGGGGACGGCGATCATCTTCGAGGTCGCCGGGTCCCAGCAGGCGTGCAGCGTCGAGCCCGACGCCACGCGCTCACCGCGCTCGTTCACCAGCTCGTAGCCGAAGCGGAACGATGCCCGCTTGCGCTCGGCGATCCAGCAGCGCGCCTCGAGCAGGTCGTCGAGGAGCGCGGGCTTGTGGTAGCGCACGACGGCCTCGACGACGGGCATGTGGACCTTCTGGTCGACGTCGGACATCGCCTGGCCCTGTTGACGCAGGAACTCCACGCGCGCCACCTCGAAGTACGTCAGGTAGTTGCCGTAATAGACGACCTTCATGCAGTCGGTCTCGGCGTAGCGCACCCGGATCTTCGTCGTGGCGATCACAGGTACTGGCCGTAGCGGATCTTCTCGACCACGCCGCGGACGCGCTTGTAGCGGTCGATGGCCTCGAGGAGATCCTGCGTGCTCACGAGCGAGGCCTCGGCTCCGTCGGCCGCGCGGTGCACCTTCTCTTCGAGCGCGCGGCGCAGGATCTCGGTGATGTCGGCGCCGCTCATGCCGCCCATCATCGGCAGCGCCTTGCGATAGTCGATCGGCTCGAACAGCTCGCGGCCGGCCGTCTTTTCCATCCGCGTCTTGAGCAGCTCGAGAATCTCGCGCTGCTCGTCGGCATCCGGCAGTGCCACCTCCACCAGATGATCGAGCCGCCCGGGCGCGACGAGCGCCGAGTCGACGGCGTCGGTGCGGCTCGTCGAGGCGATCACGAGAACGCGCGCGCTCTCGGCCAAGCCATCCAGCCGCTCGCACAGCGTGGCCACCAATCGGGCACTCGCCTCGCGGGCCTGGGGCGGTGGCAGCAGATGCTCGAGCGAGAGCGCCTCCGCCTCGTCCAGGAAGAGCACCGCCTTGCCCTCCCCGGCGGCGATACGCAGGATCTCCTGGAGCAGCTCGCCGGTGTTGGCGGCGAACTTCGAGGTCAGGTTGAAGAGCTTGACGTGATAGAAGATCGCTCCCGCCGAGGCCGCGAGCGCGCGCGCGAGCTTGGACTTGCCGGTGCCGGGCGGTCCGTACAGCAGGACGCCCTTGGGCGGGGTGATCCCCCACTGCTGATAGAGCTCGGGCTTGGTCAGCGCGTAGGCGAAGCCCCGCAGCGTGGCCTTGGCCTGCGTGAGGCCGCCGACGTCGTCGAAGGACACGCTGGGCTGGATGTCGGTCTCGACGCGGCCCGTGAGATCGCCGAACTTCTCGCCGAGCTTGGCAAAGACGTCCTCGATCCGGCGCTGCAGCGCCCAGCGGAGATCGTCGGTTTCGAGCTTGGACATCGCTCGCCAGTATACCCGGCCGCCTCAGGCGCGCGCGGGCGCCGGGCGCGGCAGTCCCATCGACAGGGCGGCGCCGGCGAGCAGCGAGGAGGCCAGGATCGTCCACATCGAGGCGTAGCCGAGCGCGTGCGCGATCCAGCCGAATGTGAACGCGCCGGCCGCCTGACCCACCAGGAACATCGCGCTGAACACGCCGACGGCCGTCGCGCGCCGCCGCGCGGGCGCCAGGTCGGTCACGAGCGCGGCGAGGCCGGGATAGAGGAAGCCGTGGGCGCCGCCCGACAGCAGGCCGGCAAGAAACAGCACGGGCACCACCGGCACCGTGCTGGTCCGCGTGACCAGGATGCCGACGACCGCCAGCAGGGCCGGCGCGCTCGCCTGCAGGAACATCGACGGGACGATGACGGCGCGTCGGCCATGCGTGTCGATGAGGCGCCCGCCGAACACGCGCACGGCGACGGCGGCGCCCGCGTACGCCGTGTAGAAGAGCGACAGCGTGGTGACGGCGAGGCTCTGGGCGAACGTCGGCAGGAACGCGAAAATCGTGCCGGAGCCGAGGCCGAAGAACACGCTCACGACCATGTGGCGCTGCACGACGTCCTCGAGCCCGGCGAGCATCCAGCCGGGCGCGGGCGCGGTGGCGGCGGCGCGCCGGCCGCGGCCGAGCCGCAGGACGAGCGCCAGCGGCACGGCCCCCAGCAGCGCGGAGATCGCGAACAGCGTCCGGAACCCGAGCCGGCGCACGATCCACTCACCGAAGAGCGGCGCCACCGCAGTCGCCACGAAGCCGGAGACGCCGAAGATGCCGAGCGCCCAGCCACGCTGCGTCGCGGGCACGAGATCGACGACGAACGAGAACATCGCGACGAAGTACACGGAGAAGCCGACGCCGTGCAGCGCGCGCACGAGCGCGAAGACGCCGATGGAGTCGAAGAACAGCGGCAGCAAGGAGGCCATGAGCACGAGCGTGGTCCCGGCGATCATGAACGCGCGCCGGCCCAGCGCGTCGACCCACGGGCCGACCAGCGGCTGGCACACGATGCCGACCGCGCTGAACACCCCCATGACGATGCCGATCGCGATCTCGGTGCCGCCGAGCGCGTGGATGTGCAGGGGCAGCAGGACATAGCCGTTCAGGCTGAGACTGAAGAAGAAATTGGTCAGCGTCGCCCGCACGAAGGCGTTGTGTGCGAGAATCGGCGACGGCACGCGGCCGATTATCGCATGAGGACCATCGACGCCACGCTGCGCGGCGCCGTCGCCGGTGCCGGCGACGACCTCACGCTCACGCTCGATCCTGCCTTCCAGGGCCTCCCCGACGCCGCCCACGGCGGCTCGGTGCTCGCGCTGTTCGAGACGCTCGCGTCGCGACGCGGCGCGCGCACGGTACGCGGCCATTATCTGCGCCGCGTGCCGCTCGGCGTTCCGCTGGTGCTCACGCTGACGCACGAGGCGGATGCGCTCGGCTGCCGTGTCGCGGATCACACCGGCGCCGTGCTCGTGACCGGTCGCGTCGGCGCCGCCGAGAGGACCGACGGCAAATCGTCTGATGCGCCGGGAGCCGACGCGGCCCCGCTGCCCGTCTCGCTGACCTGCTTCGCGTGCGGCATCGACAATCCCCACGGTCTGCGGGCGCGGCTGACGTTCGATGCGCGCGCCGTCGGCGGCGCGTGGACGCCGCCCGCGGAGTTCCGGGATCACGACGGCGGGCTCGCCACGATCGCGCTCACGACGCTGCTCGACGAGGCAGCGTTCTGGCTCGGCGCCCTTGCCAGCGGCGAGTCCGGCATGACGACGGAGCTGACGGTGACGCTCCACGGAGATCCGATCGCCGCCGGCGCCATCGTCGTGGTCGGTGAGCGCGCCGCCACGCGGCCACGCGCGGACGACCCGCGCTACTGGGAGACGCGTCTGCACGCGCGCGACCAGGCGGGACGGCCGCTCGCGACGGCCGCGATCACCTTCGCGGCCATGAGGGGCGCCGCCCGTCGGCTCGTCACCGGCCTGCTCGCGCTCAACCCGCCGGACGTCGTGCGCCGCGTCTTTCCCGCCTACTGCGCGTAAGCGCACGCGCCGCCCGGCCCGGCGCAAAAGCTCCGACTCCACGGCTGCGCTTGCTACGCTCGAACGAGGCGCGGCGCCTGCGCCGTGCGGGGAGGCCACGATGGAGGACGAGCGATACGAGGCGATCGTGCGGCGGGTCGAGCGAGTCGAGCGCGATCTGCGCCGCTGGCGCCGCGTCGCCACCGTGTTGGCGGTGGGCGCCGTCGGGCTCGCGACCGTCGCGGCCGGCGGCACGCGGGGCCGCGTGGTGGAGGCGCAGAAGTTCGTGGTCAGGGATCTCGCCGGTCGCATCCGTGCGGAGCTCGGCCCGAGCGACAGCGACAGGCAGCTCGCGCTGCGCTTTCGGGATCTGACGGGGTCGCCGCGCGTCACGCTCGGCATGGAGGACGAGACCGCGGTGCTCGTGCTCGCGGACAAAACGGGCCGCCCGCGCGCGGGTCTCGTGACGCTGGCGCAGGGCGTCCCGGGCCTCACGCTCTACGACACCACCGGACGCGCGCGCCTCGAGCTCGGGGTCATCCGTGAAGGCCAGCCGAGCGTGCGCCTGTTCGACGCGCGCGGCGGCGCGGCGTGGAAGGCGCCGTGAGACGGAAGAGGACGCGCTACACGACGCCGCGCGCGCGCAGGGCCGCCAGCTCGTCGCGAGTCAGCCCCAGCCGCCCGCAGTAGATCTCCTCGTTGTCGGCGCCGACCTCGAGCGCCCCGGCGTGGCGCACCTCGCCCGGCGTCAGCGACAGGCGCGGCACGACGCCGACCATGGCGAGCATGCCGCCGAGCGGGCTCGGCAGTGTGAGAATATTGCCGCGCGCGCGCACCTGCGCGTCCTCGAAGATGTCGCGCACGCTCGCGACGCGCGAGCATGGCACCTCGGCGGCGTCGAGACGCGCCAGCGCCTCGCTCGCGTCGAGGGCCCCGACCCAGCGTCCGACCGTCGCGTCGACCTCGTCGCGCCGCGCCAGCCGTGCCGCCATCGTCGGAAACTCCGTGACGAGCGCCGGCTGACCCATGGCCTTGACGGCCAGCCGCTCGAACATGCGATCGTTGGTGCACGCGATCGCGATCCAGCCGGCGTCGCGCGTGGCGTAGTGATTGTGGGGCACGACGTACTCCGTGGCCGAGCCGATCCGCTCGCGCACGTAGCCGGTCGCGCCGTAGACGGGGATGAGCTCGTCCAGCATGCGCAGCATCGGCTCATAGAGGCCGATGTCGACCACCTGCCCCTCGCCCGTGCGGTCGCGATGGCGCAGCGCCGTCAGCGTGCCGAAGGCCCCGAACGCGCCCGCGAGATAGTCGGGAATCGTCGGGGTGCCCGGGCTCACCGGTGGTCGATCGGGATGGCCGGACAGATAGGACGCGCCGCTCACCGCGGCGGCGATGCGGCCGAAGCCCGGGCGTTCTCGCGCCGGCCCCGACTGGCCGAATGCGGAGATGCGGACCATCACGAGGCCGCGGTTCACCGCGTGGAGCTCGTCCCACCCGAGGCCCCAGCGCTCCATTGTTCCGGGACGGAAATTCTCGGCGAGCACGTCGGCGGAGGCGGCGAGACGCTTCAGCAGCGCCTGGCCCTCGGGCACGCGGAGGTTGCAGGTGATCGACTGCTTGTTGCGCGACTCGACCAGCCACCAGTCCGGCTGTCCGCTCGCCGCGCGCCGGCCGAGGCGACGCAGATCGTCGCCGATCCCGGGCTGCTCGATCTTGATCACGGAGGCGCCGAACTCGCCGAGCAGCGTGCAGCAGAACGGCGCGGCGACGAACGTCGCGCAGTCGAGCACGGTCAGCCCGTCGAGCGCTTGCATTTCTCGGCGTCCACCCAGGCCTGCCACTCTTCCGGCGTGTGACCGATCGTGACCTTCGCGCCGTTGCGGATGAGCGGCGTGCGCAGCAGGCGCGGCGCCGTCAGCGCGCGCTCGAGCAGGCGCTGGGGTGAGTCGAGCGCGACGCGCAGCCCCATCGCCACGTAGGGAGCGCTCTCCTTGTCGACGACCGCGGCCGGCCCGAAGCGTTCGGCGAAGCGCCGCAGCTCGCCCTTCGAGGCGGGGCGCTCGTCGAGATCGACGAAATGCACGGCGATCCGGCGCTCCGCGAAAAAGCGCTGCGCTTTGCGGGTGTCCTGACAGTCGTGAAACCCGAAAATCTGAATGTTCATTGTAGCGGGGTCGGCGAGGCCGGCTTTGACCGTGGGTGGCCTGTTCTAGGCACGACCCGGCTCCGTGCGCTTCGGCGTGTGTCCGGGTTGCTGCTCGCTCGCTCGCTGGGCGGCGGCTTTCAATTCTTCCCACACGCTCATCGGGACCGGCGGATGACCGAGCTGGTTCGTTCGGCCACTGCGCTCGCCGTGATAATCCGAGCCGCCGGTGGCGACGAGACGATGGGCGCGGCAGAGGTCCTTGTAGTGCGCCGTCTGCGCCGCCGAGTGCTCGGCGTAGATCGCCTCGATGCCCAGCAGCCCCGCCTCGATCAGCTCGGGAATGAGCGCGTCGCGATCCGCCAGCCCGGGATGCGCGAAGACCGGAACGCCGCGCGCGCGGCGAATCAGCCGAACCGCGTCCGCGGGCGTGAGCCGCCTGCGGGGAACGTTCGCGGGGCCGTTGGTGTGCAGATAGCGGTCGAACGCTTCTCGCACGGACGTCACATAGCCGCGCTGCACCATCACCTGCGCCACGTGCGGCCGTCCGGCCGAACCCTCCTTCACGAGCGCGAACACTTCGGCGGGATCGATCGGCATGCCGAGCTCGGCGAGCCGCGCGGCGATGCGATGCACGCGCGCCGCGCGCTCGACACGCTGCTCACGCAGGAAGTCCTGAAACCAGGCCGCCTCGGTGTCGACGTAGTAGCCGAGGATGTGCACCTCGGCGCCGGGCACGTCGCAATTGATCTCGAGGCCCGGCACGATGGTCAGCGGCGGGTGCCGCGTGGCCTCGTCGATGGCGTCGCGCAGCCCGTCGGTCGAATCGTGATCCGTCACCGCGAGCACGCGCACGCCGCGCTGCGCGGCCGCCCGCACCAGCTCGCGCGGCGTCAGTGTGCCGTCGGACGCCGTCGTGTGCGAGTGCAGGTCTACGCCGCCGGTCATGTGTACTGGGGGCCCCGAAATGGCCCCCAGACCCCCAGACGCTCGGAACCGCGCCGGCGCAGCCGTCGCGGTCCTCGGTCACGGCGTGCGCGACATCGGGGGCCCCGAAATGGCCCCCAGACCCCCCACTGCTCGGAACCGCGCCGGCGCAGCCGTCGCGGTCCTCGGTCACGGTGTGTTGCGCCCGTGCGCAGCCGTGGCGCGGCTCGGGCTGAGGCCGGACGTATCATTCCCGCGACATCAGATAGCAGAGCATCGTGCGCACAGGCGCGCCGGTGGCGCCCTTGGGGCCCATCGCCGTGTCCTTCTCGACGAACGCGGGGCCCGCGATGTCCAGGTGCACCCACGGCCGGTCGGCCGCGAACTCCTTGAGGAAGAGTCCCGCGGTGATGGCGCCGCCGCCGCGCGGGCCGACGTTGTTGAAGTCGGCGACGTCGCTCTTGAGGTTCTCGCGATACTCGTCGATGAGCGGCAGCTGCCAGACCCGCTCGCCGGCGTTCTCGGCCGCGGCCAGGATACGGTCCGCGAGCGCCTGATCGTTCGCGAAGAGGCCGGAGCACAACGGGCCGAGGGCGACGACGCAGGCACCGGTGAGCGTCGCCATGTCGACCATCTCCTCGGCGTCGACCTTCTCGGCCGCATAGCACATCGCGTCGGCGAGCGTCAGGCGTCCCTCGGCGTCGGTGTTGCCGATCTCCACGGTGGTGCCGTTCATCGCGCGCAGCACGTCGCCGGGGCGGACGGCCCCACCTGAGGGCATGTTCTCGGTGGCCGCGATGAGACCGTGCACCTCGACCGGCGGCGACAATCGAGGCAGCGCGCGCATGATCGCGAGGACGGCGGCGGCGCCCGACATGTCGTTCTTCATCCGCAGCATCCCCTCGGCCGACTTGAGGTCGAGGCCCCCCGAGTCGAACGTGATGCCCTTGCCGATCACGGCCACGCGCCGGCGCCGGCGGCCCGAGGGCGTGTACGAGAGGTGGATGAACTTCGGCGGCTGCTCGCTGCCCGCGGCCACGCCGAGGAACAGCCCCATGCCCATCTTCTGGCATTCGGCGCGGTCGAACACCTTGAGCCCGAGCTTCGCCTCTTTCGCGATGTCGGCCGCCACCTTCGCGAGATATGTGGGATGCACGTCGTTGGCGGGGCTGTTGATCAGATCGCGCGCGAAGCACGTGGCGTCCGCGAAGACCTCGCCGGTGCGCGCGCCGTCGGTGACCTCGCGCCGCCGGCGGGCGTCGGGTTCCACGACGCTCAGCGACTCGACGCGTTTTTCGGCCTTCTCGCGCTTGTAGCGGTCGAACGTGTACGCGCCGAGCAGCGCGCCTTCGGTCACCGAGTGCGCGCGCGAGCGGGCGGGCAGTCGGTCACCCAGCACGTCGATGGCGACGGCCTTCGCGCCGAGGTCGCGCGCACGGCGCAGCCCGCCCGACGCCGCGCGACGCACGGTCTCGAGCGTCAGGTCCGTGCGCTTGCCGAGGCCGACCACGACGACACGGCCGGCGGGAATGCGGCCGGCGGTGTGCAGATGCGTGACGTGCGCGGGCTTGGCCCCGAAGCGCTCGGCCTCGAGAACGTTGGACACCTGCCCGTCGAGCGCGCGGTCGACGCGCGCGGCGACGTCGCGCAGCTTGCCCTCCTCCGCGTACACACCGATGACGATCGCGTCGGTCCGGCACGTCTCGAGCGGTCCCGCAACAACGTCGATCTTCACGACGCACCTCCCGCGGCGAGCGCGGCGGCGCGCCGGATCATGTCCATGAGCCCGTCCGTCGTGAGCAGCCGCTCCACCTCGTCGATCGGCACCCAGCGCACCTCCGCCGCGTCGTCGCCGGCCGTGATCGTGTCGTCATCGGACTCCGGGAAGGCCAGGTAATCCACCAGCACCCAATGATAGCGAACGCGTCCGTCGGCATCGTGCGTGACGCGATCGACCACGCCCGCGAGTCCCACGACGCGCACCTTGATGCCACACTCCTCCTCGACCTCCCGGCGCGCGGCGGCCACCGACGTCTCGCCGAGCTCCACGAGCCCGCCGGGCAGGCTCCAGCGTCCTTCCGCCGGCGGCTTGCCCCGGCGCACGAGCAGCACGCGCTCGCGCGAGAGCACGACGGCGCCCACACCGACGCGGGGATAGTCGGGATACTCACGGCTCACGCGACGGCCCCTATGGGTGCGCGGGCGCAGCGAGGAACGTCTCGCGCCCATAGCGCTCGGCGACCAGTGTCTCCACGCGCGCGCTCTCGTCCGCCGTCAGCCCACCCGGCTCCAGCGTCAGTCCGTGCTCGTCCTCGAACGCGCGCGCAAGCGCATCGGCGACCGCGTCGAACGTCGGCCGACTCCCGAGGGCGGCCTCGAGCGTGGTGAGTGTCGCGAGCGGATCACGGGTGGTCGGAAACAGCGCGCGCAGGCGCGCGGCATCCGCGCCGAGCAGCACGGCGCCGTGCTGCAGGAACGACGTGCCGAGCCGCCGCTGCGCGCTGCCGACCAGCTTGCGGCCGCCGACCTCGATCTCGAAGGCGCCGGTGCGCGCGAAACAGAACGCCGGATCGGGGCCGAGCCCGCGGCCCGTCGGGACCATCTCCGCGTTCGCGCCCAGGGCATTGATCCCGCGCACGAGCGCACGCGCGATCCAGCGATACGTCTCGAGCAGATCGGCGCCGACGCCGAGGTCGTCGGCGGTCGCCGTCACGCAATACGTGAGCTCACGCTCCGGGCCGTCGTGGTAAATCGCGCTGCCGCCCGTCGGCCGGCGCACGAGGCCGACGCCGAAGCGGCGGCACGCGTCGACGTCCACGTGGCGATCGAGCGGCTGGCCGTAGCCGATCGACACCGTCGGCGGATCCCAGGCGAAGAAGCGCACGGTGGGCGGCGAAGTGCCGGCGTGGCGGCCGCGCCACAGCGTCTCGTCAATCGCCATGTTGGTGGCCCCGTCGCACGGCTCGGTGATGAGAAGCCGCCAATTCATGTTGGGGGCCCCGAAATGGCCCCCAAACCCCCAACGCTCGGGACGCCCCGGGAAACCCGTGGCGCCCCTCGGTCTCGCGCTAGCGCTTGGGGCTCCACGTGAGGTTCGGCTCGCGGGCGGCGCGCGTCTGGTCGAGACGTCGTACGGGCGTCGTCACCGGCGCCGCGGTGGCGATGGCGGGGTTCTCCTGCGCTTCGCGGGCGATCTGGATCATCGCATCGCAGAACGCGTCGAGCGTCTCCTTGGACTCGGTTTCCGTCGGCTCGATCATCAGCGCCTCCTCGACGATCAGCGGGAAGTACGTCGAGGGCGCGTAGAAGCCAAGGTCGAGCAGTCGCTTGGCGATGTCCGTGGCCGTGACGCCCTGCTTCTTCTGCCGCCGCGCCGACAACACGCACTCGTGCATGCAGGGGCCGGGCACCGAGACGTCGTAGTCCGCCTCGAGCCGCTTCATGATGTAGTTGGCGTTGAGCACGGCATTGTCCGAGACGCTGCGCAGGCCGTCAGCGCCCATCGTGCGGATATAGGTGTAGGCGCGCACGAGCATGCCGAAGTTGCCCCAGAAGGCCTGCAGCTTGCCGATCGACTTCGGCCGCTTGTCGTCGAGCGCGTAGGCGTCGCCGTTCTTGACCACCACGGGCGTCGGCAGGAACGGCTCGAGGTGCGCCTTGATGCCGACCGGCCCCGCCCCCGGCCCGCCGCCGCCGTGCGGCGTCGTGAACGTCTTGTGCAGGTTGAAGTGGCAGACGTCGAAGCCGAGGTCGCCCGGCCGCGTGATGCCGAGGATGGCGTTGAGGTTGGCCCCGTCCATGTAGACCTGCACGCCCTTGGCGTGACAGATCTCGGTGATCTCCATGATGCGCGGCTCGAACATTCCCAGTGTGTTCGGCACCGTGATCATGAAGGCGGCGACGTCCGGCCCCACTTCGCGCGCGAGCGCCTCCAGGTCGACCTCGCCGTTCGGCAGCGACTTCACCTCCACGACCTCGTACCCGGCGATCGCGGTGGACGCCGGATTCGTGCCGTGCGCGGAGTCGGGGATGAGGACCTTCGTGCGCTTCTCGCTGCGCGAGGCGTGGTAGGCGCGGATCATCAGGACGCCGGCGAACTCGCCCTGCGCGCCGGCCGCCGGCTGCAGCGAGACCGCGTCCATGCCGGCGATCTCGGCCAGCATCTGCGCGAGCTCGTGCATCAGCTGGAGCGCGCCCTGCGCGTCCTCCGGCCGGGTCAGCGGGTGCAGCCGGGCGAAGCCCGGCACGCGCGCCATGTCCTCGTTGATCTTCGGGTTGTACTTCATCGTGCACGAGCCCAGCGGATAGAAGTGCGTGTCGACGCCGTAGTTCATGCGCGACAGGCGCGAGTAGTGGCGCACGACGTCGAACTCCGAGACCTCGGGCAGCGCGGGGGCGGCGCCGCGCAGGAATTTCTTGGGCAGCACATCGGCCAGCGGCCGGCCCGGCACGTCGCTCTCCGGCAGCGAGAAGCCGATGCGCCCCGGCGACGACAGCTCGAAGACCAGCTTGTCGTAGGCGCTCATTTGAGCACCTCAGCGAGCGCCGCGGCGTAGGCGTCGATCTCCTCGCGCGTGCGCTGCTCGGTCACGGCCACCAGCAGGCAATCGGCGAGCGCGCGGTCGTAGGTCCTGAGCGGCACGCCCGGCAGGATCCGCTTGCGCGCCAGCTTGCCCACGACGGTCGTCGGTGACTTCGGCAGCCTGAGCGTGAACTCCTTGAAGAACGGACTCGCGAAGCGCAGCGACACGCCCGGCACCTTCGTCAGCTGCTCGGCCGCGTAGTGCGCCTTGGCGGCGGACAGCTCGCCCACGCGCTGCAGCCCCTGCTTGCCGAGCGTCGCCATGTAGATGGTCGCCATCAGCGCACAGAGCGCCACGTTGGTGCAGATGTTCGACGTCGCCTTGGCGCGGCGGATATGCTGCTCGCGCGTCTGCAGCGTCAGCACGAAGCCACGCTGGCCGTCGCGGTCGACCGTCGCGCCGACCAGTCGACCCGGCATCCGGCGCACGAGCTCGTTCTTGGCGGCGAACACGCCGAGGTTCGGGCCGCCGAACGACATCGGCACGCCGAGCCCCTGCCCCTCGCCGACCACGATGTCCGCGCCCAGGCGTCCCGGCGCCTCCAACACGCCGAGGTTCACGGGGTCGGCGACGACGATCAGCAGCGCACCCGCCGCGTGCGCGATCTCGGCGGCGGCCGCCACGTCCTCGAGGCACCCGTAGAAGTTCGGCGACTGGACGACGAGCGCGGCCGTCTTCTTGCCGATGAGCTTCGTCGCCGCCTCGACGTCGAGCACGCCCTCCGGCGCGGGCACGTCGCGCAGACGGATCGCCGGGCCGTCACAGTAGGTCGCGGTCACCCGGCGGTAGAGCGGATGGACGCCGCGGGCCAGCACGACCTCCGTGCGCTCGGTGACGGCGTGCGCCATCAGCGCGGCCTCGGCCAGCGAGCTGGCGCCATCGTAGATCGACGCGTTGGCCACGTCCATGCCGGTGAGCTCGGCGATCATCGTCTGGTACTCGTAGATGGTCCGCAGCGTGCCCTGGCTCGCCTCCGGCTGGTACGGCGTGTACGCGGTGAAGAACTCGCCCCGCGAGATCAGATGGTTGATCGGGCTCGGCACGTAATGGTCGTAGGAGCCGCCGCCCTGGAAGCACGCGTAGCGGTCCGCGTCGGCGTTCCTGGCGGCGAGCGCGCGCAGGTGACGGATCAGGTCCGCCTCGGCCAGCGCCGGCGCCAGCGCGAGCGGCCGCGAGAGCCGCGCCTTCGGTGGAATCCTGACGAGCAGGTCCTCGATCGAAGCGGCGCCGATCGTCCGCAGCATGTCGCGCTGCTCGGCCGACGTATTCGCGATGTAGCGACTCGTCATCAATGCGCGCCCTGCGCCACGAACTCCTCGTACTGCTGCGACGTCAGGAGCTGGTCGAGCTCGCCGGCGTTCGAGGGTTTGACCACGATCATCCAGCCCTTGCCATAGGGATCCTTGTTGACCGTTTCGGGCTTCTGCGGCAGCTCGGCGTTGATCTCGAGGACCTCGCCCGAGATCGGCGCGAACAGGTCGGACACGGCCTTGACCGACTCGACGACGCCGAACGCCTGGTGTGCGGTGACCTTTGCGCCGACCTTCGGGAGCTCCACGAACACCACGTCGCCCAGCTGCTCCTGCGCGAAGTGCGTGATCCCGACGCGCACGCGGTCGCCCTCGCGCTTGGCCCACTCGTGCTCGCGCGTGTACTTGAGGTCGCCTGGAACGTTGGCCATGCGCTAGGTCCTCATTTCTTCACACGGGATGGATGGAAGGGCGTCTTCACGACGCGGGCGGGCCTGATCTGGCCGCGGATCTCGACGCCGAGCTCCGTGCCGATGGGCGCGTGGGCACTCGCCACGTAGGCCAGCGCGATCGAACGATCCACCGAGGGACCATAGGACCCCGACGTGACGACGCCGGTCTCGCGGTCGTCCTTCATCACGCGGTAGCCATGGCGCGCGATCGAGCGGTCGGCCATCTCGAGCCCGATGAGCTTGCGCGCCGGCCCGGTGCCGCGCACCTTTTCGATCGCGTCGCGGCCGATGAAGTCACCCTTGGCCGGCTTGACGATCCAGCCGAGGCCGGCTTCGAGCGGATTCGTCGTCGCATCGATGTCGTTGCCGTAGAGCGCGTAGCGCATCTCGAGGCGCAGCGTGTCGCGCGCGCCGAGTCCGATCGGCACCGCGCCGTCGCCGCGCCCGGCCTCGAGCAGCGCCGACCAGAGCCGCGGCGTGTCGGCCGCCGGCGCGTAGATCTCGAAGCCGTCCTCGCCGGTGTAGCCGGTGCGCGAGATCAGCGCCCGGGTTCCGGCCACGCGCGCCTCGGTGACGTGGTAGTAGGCGATGCGCGTGACGTCCGCGTCGGCGAGCCGACCGACGAGCGCCTCGGCCTTCGGCCCCTGCACGGCCACGAGGCCCGTGGCATCCGAGACGTTGCGCCACTGCGCGCCACCGCCGTGCTCGGTCACCCAGCGCCAGTCCTTGTCGATGTTCGAGGCGTTCACCGTCAGCATGTAGCGGTCGGACGCGAGCCGATAGACGGTGAGATCGTCGACGATCCCGCCGTCGGGATAACAGAGCAGCGAGTACTGCACCTGGCCGACCTCGAGCGCGGCGACGTCGTTGGTGGTGAGCCGCTGCAGCGCGGCGCGCGCGTCGCGTCCCTCGACCTCGAACTCGCCCATGTGACTGACGTCGAAGCAGCCGACGGCGGCGCGTACCGCGCGATGCTCCTCGACGATGCCCGCGTACTGCACGGGCATCTCCCAGCCGCCGAACGGCACCATGCGGGCGCCGGCTTTGACGTGCGCATCGTAGAGCGGGGTGCGCTTCAGGGACGTATTCACGAGCGACCCAGTAGACCACCGGGTCTCCGGACGGGTCAAGGCCCGGGCCTCCGCCTCGCAAGCGCATACCCGGCATCCCGCTTGCTATTCCTGAGGGGCATGAGCGATGCGATGCGGCCGGGACGCAATCGGTTGCGGGTTCTCCTCGTCGAGGATTCACAGGACATCCGTGAAGTCTTTACGCTCCTGCTCCGCGCCGAGGGGGCCGAGGTGGTCGCGACGGCGAGCGGGCGGGAGGCCATCGAGCAGACCGCGAAGCGCGACTTCGACGTCGTGCTGACGGACCTCGGGCTGCCCGATATCCCCGGCGATACGGTGATCCGCCGCGTCCTCGCGAACTCCCGGCGACGTCCGCGCATCATCGTCGTGACGGGCTATGACGAGCCGTTCAAGAGCCGCGCGCGCGAGGCCGGCGCGGACGTTGTCTTCAACAAGCCGATCGTCTGGTCGACGCTCGCCCGCGCGCTGGCCGAGACGGCGCGCAAACAGCAAGGCGCCGACCACTTCGCCGCCGCCTAGGTTGTAAGTTCTTCCCGTTGCCGGGAAGCCTCAGCGCACCTGGTAACCCTTGTGCGACATGCAGGTCGCATACGCCTGCTCGTACCCTTCTTTCGACTTTGAATACTTGTACCCTCCGCCGACCGCCGCGCCGCCGACCGCGCCTGTGGCGGCGCCGATAGCCGCGCCGGTTCCCGCGCTACCCGTCGCGGCACCGATCGCGGCGCCTGCCGCCGCGCCGCCGAGCGCGCCGAGCGCGGCCCCGATGCCGGCGCCTTTCGCGGTCTCCGTGGCCGGGTCATAGCCAGTCTGTTGCTTTGCCGCGAA
The DNA here is from genome assembly GCA_003220475.1 of Candidatus Rokuibacteriota bacterium. Lineage (GTDB taxonomy): Bacteria > Methylomirabilota > Methylomirabilia > Rokubacteriales > CSP1-6 > AR12. The sequence goes on from QHSO01000027.1 coordinate 20,362, forward strand.
CTGGCACTCGTTCGTGTCGCGCGCATGCTGCTCGGCGCTCTGACCCTGGACTGGCGTGGTGAACGTCGAGGGCCGCGGCGGCTCCGACGTGGCACAGGCGGACACTGCGAGCATCACCAGGACGACTCCAACCGCTCGCTTCATCCGACGTCTCCTCTGGACATCCGGTGTGAACCGCGAGCCGGGGTCGCCCTCCCGGAAGGGTGCTAACGGCGCGGCATTATGCCATGAGGAACGGCAAGACCTCGTCGCCGAGCAGCCGGATGCTACGGAGCACGCGCGCCGGATCCATGCCCGGCCACTGCACGCGCACGATCAGATCGGTAATGCCGAGCCGCTCTTGATAGCGGGCGATCTCCTCGCGCACGCGCTCAGGGTCGCCGATGAGGAAGCGGTCGCGCGTGAGCGTGTCGAAGTCGTGCGCGAAGCTCTCGCCCGCGGGCAGCGCCTTGTCCTGCTCCCACGCGCGATACGCGGCGTACTTGCCCTCGAGGAATGGCCGCGCCTCCGCAAGCGCCGTCTTCGCGTCGGGCGCCACGTAGCACTCGCGGATCAGCGGGATCGCGCGCGCGGGCGGACGCCCGAGCGCGTCGCGGGTCTCGTGGAAGCGCGCCAGCTGCCGCTCGAGGGTCGACAGCGTCGAGTGCGGATTCATCAGCCATGCGTCGGCCAGCCGCGCCGCGCGCTTGACGCCGGCGTCGGCGTTCGCGGCGAGCCAGATCGGCGGTCGCGGCTGCTGCAACGGCCGCAGCGAGATGCGCACGTCGCGCAGCTGGAAGTGCTTGCCCTGGTAGACCACAGGCTCGCCGCTCCAGAGCCGCTCGAGCACCTCGATCCCCTCCTCGAGCCGTCCAACCCGCGCGCGCGGATCGACGCCGAGCGCCGCGTTCTCGACGTCGCGATACCCGAGCCCGACACCGAAGATGAAGCGCCCGCCCGTGATGACGTCGAGCGTCGCGATCTGCTCGGCCACGTCCACCGGCGCGTGCAGCGGCAGCAGCAACACGCCGGTGCCGAGCGACATCTCGCCCGCCTCCGCCGCCACCCGCCCCAGCGTCGGCAACGGCTGGAAGTAGGTGTAGGGCGCGGCCACATAGTGCTGGCTGGCCCAGACGTGGGAGAAGCCGGCCGCGCGCGCCGCCCGCACCTGCGCGAGATGCTCCGCGAACCGCGTGGCCTGCGGGTCCTCGGGCGGGTGCTGGACCGACAGCCCGAGCCCGAGCCGCATCTACTGGCGCGCGAGCACGCGCGCGAGCGCGTTCACGAAGCGATCCACGTCGTCATCGCTGGTCGCCAGCGCGATGGCGCCGAGCCCGCGCTGGGTCATTAGGATGCCTTCGTTGAGCAGCCCCATGAACACGCGCAGCGGGACCTCGAGATCTTTTGGACGCGCGGAGCGATAGTCGGTGAGCTTCTCCGTCGTCCAGTGCAGCCAGAACAGCGACCCCACGCCGCTCACCTGTCCGCGGCGACGCGTGGCGGCGAGCAGACGCGAGATGCCGCCGCGCAACCGCTCGCCGAGCGCATCCAGCCGCCCGTAGGCCTCGGGCGTGAGCGCGTTGAGCGTGGCGAGCCCGGCGGCCATCGTGACGGGATTCGCGTTGAACGTCCCGCCCTGGCTGATGCGGGCTGCGCCCTGCCGCGGATCGTAGAACGCCATGATGTCGCGTCGCCCGCCGAACGCGCCGACAGGCAGCCCGCCGCCGATGATCTTGCCGAGCGTGGTGAGATCGGGCCGCACGCCGAACAGCTCTTGCGCACCGCCCCACGCCACGCGGAAAGAGATCACCTCGTCGAAGATCAGCACGATCCCGCGGCGCTGCGTCTCCTCGCGCAGCCACGCCAGAAAGCCGTCGGCGGGCGGAATGAGGCCAGCGTTGCACAGGATCGGATCGACGATCAGCGCGGCGATCTGCTCGCCGTCGCGCGCGAGGATCTCGCCGCACGCCTCCTGGTCGTTCCACGGCAGGACGACGACGTGCTTGAGCACCGCGGGCGGGATGCCCGCCGACCCCGCGATCGGCTTGGGCCGCTTGCGATTGCCAGCGGCCTTGGGATCCGGCGAGACGCTCACCATCACCCAGTCGTGCGTGCCGTGGAAGGCGCCCTCGAACTTTGCGATCTTCGCGCGACCGGTGAACGCGCGCGCCAGCCGCACGGCGTTCATCGTGGCTTCCGTGCCGGAATTCGTGAAGCGGATGCTCTCGAGCGACGGCATGCGTCGCGTCAGCGCCTCGGCCAGACGAATCTCGTGCTCCGTCGGTCCGGGGAACGACAGGCCGTTCTCGGCGACGCCCTGCACGGCCTTCACGACGTCGCCGTGCGCGTGGCCCAGCACGAGGCTGGTGTAGTTGCCGTTGAAATCCAGCCGCTCGATCCCGTCGGCATCCCAGATGTGCGCGCCCTGGCCGCGCTGGAAGTAGAACGGGTATGGGTCGAAGAAGGTCGTGGTGCGGCTGTTGCCGCCCGGCATGACGGCCAGCGCTTCTTCGTGCAACGTCCGCGAGCGGGCGGTCTTCGACGCGTACTCGGTGAGTTCCTTATCCAGACTCATCAGGCGATCTCCTGTAGCTCGACGGCCGCGAGGGCGGCGTCGGACTCTCTGAGCAGGCGGTGGGCGGCGGCGACGTCCACGGCTGTGAAGCGCAGTCGCTGGCCGGGCTTGGCCTGGCCGACGCGCGCGATGTCGAAGGAGCATACGGTGGCGATCTTCGTATAGCCACCGGTGGACTGGCGGTCCACCAGCAGCACGATGGGCTGGCCATCGCCCGGCACCTGCACGGCGCCGAGCGCGATGCCGTCGGAGATGATGTCGTGCCCGCCGGCGTGGGCGATGCGCGGGCCGTTCAGTCGCGCGCCCATGCGGTCCGACTGCGGCAGCACCTCGTACGCCGAGTCGAGGAACGTGACCACGCCTTCATTGGTGAAGCGATCGGCCTGCGGACCCAGCACGACGCGCAGGACGGTTTCGCCGCCCCAGCGCGGACGCGCGGCCTCGGGCACGGTGCGCGGCCTGGCCGTGCGCGCATGTCCGAGCGGCAGGCGGTCGTCGCGCGCCAGCGCGCGGCCGTGCACGCCACCCATCCGCCCGCGCAGGTACGTGGCGCGCGAGCCGAGGACCGGCGCCACGTCGATGCCGCCCGCGACGGCGATGTAGCCGCGCACGCCGGCGCGCGCGGCGCCGATCTTCATGACGTCGCCGGCCTCGAGGGCGAGCGTCGTCCACGTCGGCGCCGGCGCGTCGTTGATGGTCACGGGCGCGTCGGCGCCGCTGACCGCGAGCGTGCACGGCGTCTCCGCGCGCAGCCGCGGGCCCATCAGCGTGAATTCGAGCGCGGCCGCGCCATCGAGGTTCCCCACGAGCCGATTGGCCAGGACGAACGACGAGCGGTCGACGGGACCGGAGGGCGGGATGCCGTAACGCATCTGGCCGGTGCGACCGACGTCCTGCACCGTCGTCTGCGGGCCGGGCTCGAGGACGCGGATCATCTGTAACTGGGGGCCCCGACATGGCCCCCAGACCCCCAACTCTCGGACGCGCCCCGGCGTAGCCGTGTCGCGCCTCGGGATCGCGCCACCCGAATCATCGGATCACCGGCGAAAAGCGGCCGGCCGCCACACGCGAAGCGATATCGTCGAACTCGCCGCGCTCGATCCGACGAAAGCGAACGCGATCACCGGGCTTCAACAGAATGGGCTCAGCAGCCTCGGGATCGTAGAGCCGCACCGGCGTGCGTCCGAGCAGCCAGAAGCCGCCGGGACTGTCCACGGAGTAGACGCAGCACTGGATGCCGCCGATGGCCACGCTACCCGCGGGGACCTTCACCCGCGGTGTGTCCAGGCGCGGGATCGTCAAGCGCTCGGGCGCGCCGGTCATGTACGGCAGGCCCGGCGTGAAGCCGATGAAGTACACGAGGTACTCCGCGCCCGCGTGCAACCGCACGAGCTCGTCCATCGACAGCTCGAGCCGCCGCGCGGCGGCCTCGAGGTCGAGCCCGAGCTCGCCGCCGTAACAGCACGGCAACTCCACCTCGCGCGCGGGCGGCATGGCCGTCGTCGTCGTCTGCTCGGAGAGCGTCGCGAGCTGCGCGCAGAGCGCCTCGTAGCCGACGACCGACGGATCGTAGTAGACGAGCAGCGAGCGGTACGTGGGGACGGTCTCGACGACGCCGGGCAGCGCCTTGTGCTCGATCAGGTACTCGAGGGCGCGGACGCGCGTGTTGACCTGCACGCTGATCTCCTCGCCGAGCTCGATGGACACCGCGAGGTCGCCGGCGGGGAGAAACCTCAACGGCCTAGAACGCGGCGAGCGCGGAGTTGGGGAGATCGGTGATGAACATGTGACCGGGGCTGTGCGTGAGCATGAAGGGCGGCTTGCTCGCGAGGGCCACCGCCTGCGGCGTCACACCGCACGCCCAGAACACCGGCACGTCGCCGGCGCGGAACGGCTGCGCGTCGCCCCAGTCGGGCTTGCTGATGTCCTTGATGCCGAGCGCGGCCGGATCGCCGATGTGCACCGGCGCGCCGTGGGCGTTCGGAAAGCGCGCGCTCGCCGTGACGGCCTTGGACAGCTGCGTCGACGGGATCGGCCGCATCGAGACCACCATCGGACCGTGGAACACGCCGGCCGGTCGGCACGGCGTGGACGTCTTCCACATGGCGACGTTCTTGCCGTGCTTGACGTGCCAGAGATCGATGCCCGCCTCCAGCAGCGCCCATTCGAACGTGAACGAGCAGCCGAGGAGAAACGCGACGAAGTCGTCGCGCCAGTACGGCGTCGCATCCGTGACCTCGCATAGTCCTTCGGCAGCACGGCGAGGTTGGCCTGCACGTAGCCCTCGCCCAATCCGGCCGTCACGCTGCTGAGCTTGCTGCTGCGGATATCGGCGCGAATCTCGCGCGGATGGCGTCGATCGATCGCCATGGGGGGATTCTACCTGATTCCCACCCGCGGCCAGACCTCGGGGTTGGCGAGCACGTGCGGCCGCTCGCCGCGCAGCACGCGCAGCATCTCGCTCGTCACCTGGATCGTCGCCGTGTGCGTGGCCTCGGCGGTGACGCCGGCCACGTGCGACGAGACGACGACGTTGTCGAGGTTGAGCAGCGGGTTGTCGCGGGGCGTCGGCTCCTGCTCGAAGACGTCGAGACCGGCCGCGCCGAGCTGACCCTTGACGAGCGCCTCGAAGACTGCGCGCTCCTGCTGCACGCCGCCGCGCGACGTGTTCACGAAGATCGCGCCGCGCTTCATGAGGCCGAGCGTGCGCTCGTTGATCATGCCGCGCGTCTCGTCGGTGAGCGGCGTGTGGCACGTGAGCAGATCGGCCTGCGGCAGCAACGCGTCCAGGCTGCGCACCGGCTCGGCGCCGCGCCGGCGGATCTCATCGTCGGCGACATACGGGTCGAAGGCGAGCACGCGCATGCCCAGCGCGCCGGCGAACTTCGCCACGAGGCGCCCGATATTGCCGATGCCGACGATGCCGAGCGTCTTGCCCTTCAGCTCGGCGTTGCCGCCCTGCCGCGCGCTCCAGTTGCCCTCGCGCGTCCAGCGGTCGACCTGGCGCGCGCGCTTGGCGCACATGAGCATGAGCATCAGCGCGTGCTCGGCGACGGACTGCGAGTTGCTGCCGGGTGCGTGCACCACCGCCACCCCGAGCTTCGTTGCGGCCGGAATGTCGACCGTGTCGAGGCCAACTCCATGTCGCCCGACGACCTTGAGCCGCTTGCAGGCAACCATCAGGCTCGCCGTGCACATCGGCTTGGTCCGGAACAGCAACCCATCGGCCTCCGCGGCCATCTTCAGAAATCCGGCTTCGGTCTCGTCGTCGCACACGACCACGCGCGCTTCGGTCTCGAGGTTGGCGCGGCCGGCGGGATGGATGGGGCCGGCGAGGACGACGAGGGGACGATCGATGGCCATGACGAACGCTCTCCTTTGGGGTGCCGGATTACTTGCGCGCCACGAGCACCAGCCGTGGCGCATCGAGCGAGAACGGCGTGCCGTCGAGACCGCCGTAGAGGTCGACGTGGCTCCAGCGCTCGGGCCGCAGCATGGCGGACAGCTCGTGCGCGGAGTAGAGACGGATATCGGTCTCGCCGAGGAACTCGCCGGCATCGAGCGGCGCCGGCACGGGCGAGGCCACACGGAACCAGCGCGCGCGCCAGCGACTGGTGGCCGGATCGAAGAGGTTCTCGATCCGCAGCGTCCAGTCGTCGAACTGACGGCGCTCCTCCGCGGGCAGGGACTTCACACACTGGTCGCGGTTCTTCGTGTCCAGCACGAAGGCGCCGCCCGGCACCAGCGCGCGCCAGAAGCGGTCGATGAGCTGGCGGTCCTCGTCGTCGGTGAAGTAGCCGATCGACTGCTCGAGGTTGACGGCCAGATCGAACTCCGACGCGAAATCCGTGTCGCGCATGTCGGCGCCCACGAACTCGGCGACCACGCCGGCCCCACGCGCGGCGTCGTGCGCGCGGCCGAGCTCGGTCTCGTTGAAGTCGACGCCGGTCACCTTGTAGCCGAGGCGCGCGAACGCGACGGCGTGGCGGCCGAAGCCGCACGGCGAGTCCAGCACGCGCGCGCCCGGCTTGAGGCCGGTGACGCCGATCATCCAGCGCACGGCGCCGCGCGCGCCCGCCTCGGGCTCGAGCGCCTGCGAGATCGTCGGCCACGTTTCGCGGAAGAAGCGTTCGCTCTGGAACACCGCGGCTATTATAGTCGCTGCATGAGCACGCTCGTGTCGGCGGCGCGCCGGCGTTCGTAAGCGCGTACCGAGTGCGCGCCGCCGCCGAGGCGGATGCCGCGGCGATCTGCGAGATCTACAACCAGGGCATCGAGGATCGACTGGCCACGCTCGAAACCGAGCTACGCACGCCCGAGGAGCGGCGGCAGTGGCTCAAGTCGCGCGCCCCGCGCCATCCCGTGATCGTCGCCGAAACGACGCAGCCGGATCCCATCTCGAACAGGCCACCCACGGCCCAAGCCGGCCTCGCGGCACCCGTTACAGTAGGCTGGGGCAGCCTCAACCCGTACAACCCGCGCGAGGCGTACCGTCACGTCGCCGACTTCTCGATCTACGTCGAGCGTGCGTATCGCGGCCGCGGCGTCGGCAAGCTGGTGCTCACGCGTCTGATCGAGCTCGCGCGCGAGCTCGGCTATCACAAGCTGGTGCTCTCCGCGTTTCCGTTCAACGCCGCGGGCATGGCGCTCTACGTGCGCCAGGGCTTCCGCACCGTCGGCATCTTCAAGGAGCAGGGACTGCTCGACGGCCGCTGGGTCGACACGATCGTGATGGAGAAGCTGCTCTAGTCCTCAGCGGTTGAGATGGGCCAGCGCCAGGCCGGGGCGCGGCCAGTCGAACGACACCAGCCGGCCGCTCATCGAGAGCGTCGCGAACGCCGTCGTCAGCTCGCGCCCGCCGAAGCACACGTTCGTCACCATCATATCGGGCAGCACGTACTGATCGACACGCCTGCCGTCGGGCCAGATGTCGGTGACGGCGCCGGTGATGAGCGTGGCCACGCACACGTGCCCCTCGGCGTCGACGGCGAGTGAGTCGAACATCTGATATCCGCCGAGGCCGATGACGACGCGACCCTTCTCGCCGCGGTAGGCCCCGTTGGCCGACTCGATCTGACCGGGCGCCGAGAGACTGAACGACCAGCAGCGCGCGGTCGGCGTTTCCACAACATAGAGCGTGCGGCCGTCGGGCGACAGCCCGATGCCGTTGGGCCGCTCCAGCGGGAAAATCGCCTCGCGGATCGACGAGCCGTCGGCCTTGGCATAGTAGACGGCGCCGCGGTCGGCATCACGCTCGCGCGTCTTGCCGAGGTCGGTGAACCAGAACCCGCCCGCATCGTCGAACACGAGATCGTTCGGGCCGCAGAGACGGCGGCCGTCGCAGCGGTCGTACAGCGTCTCGAATTTCCCGCTCTCGGGATCGACTACCTGGATGCTGCCGGTCGTGTAGTCGTCGGCCTGCGCCACCGGAAAGAGTTTGCCCGGCCGCTCGATGAACTTCAGCCCGCCGTTGTTGGTGACGTACATCTTGCCGCCGGGGCCCATCGCCGCGCCGTTGGGGCCGCCGCCGAGGCGTGCGATGACGTGGATCTTACCGTCAGGCGTCACGCGCGACAGCGTGCGGCGCTCGATCTCGACGAGCACGACCGAGCCGTCGGGCATGGCCACCGGGCCTTCGGGAAAGCGCAGACCGGTCGCCAGCTCGTGAAATCGCGGGGTGAAACTCGTGACGTTCATCGCGCCGCCCCCACCGCCGCCGGCGCGGCAAGCTCGAAGAGTCGGCCGAAGCCGCGGACCGGCTCGCTGACGCCGATCGCTCCAAGCGCCATCCAGATCGTGGCCTGGTTGGAGGTGACCACCGGCTTGCCCGTGCGCCGCTCGAGTGCGTCGACGGCCTCGACGGCGCGCCACGCGGTACACGAGCAGAGCAGCGCGTCGGCCTCGGCGCGGCAGACCCGGGACGCAAACGCGACGACGGATTCCGGGCTCTGGTCGTTGATGCCTTGATTGCCCGACGCCGCCGCGTCCGGCTCGCCGTCGACGTTGAGCACGTCGAAGCCCTCGGCCTCGAGATACGCGCGCAGTCGCTGGTTGTTCCAGTCGGGGTACGGCGTCGCCACCGAGATGCGACGTACGCCGAACGCGCGCAGCGCGGCCACGACGGACGGCGTCGTCGCCACCGCCGGAACGCCGGCGGCGCGCTCGATGAGCGCGAGCATCTCGCGGTCCCAGCCCGGTCCTTTATAGAAGGACCCCGTCGTGCAGCCGTACGCGATGACGTCCACCCGCGCGGTGGCCAGATAGCGCGCGCCCGTCTCGATCTCGCCGTTCATGCGGGCATAGGCGCCGTCCCCGTTGGCATCGTTCGTCATCCACAGCCGCTGCCCGTGCACGGTGACGCCACGGGGCACGACCATGGCGAAGTCGGCCTCGCAGGTCGTGTTCGTCGACGGCACCATCACGCCGATGCGCTTGCGCACGCTCATGGTCCGGCCCCTCCTGTGCCACAATCTACGCGACCCGCGACATGACGGCCATCGCGATTCTCGGCGAATACAGCGCGACGTTCGCCCCCCATCGGGCGACGACGGCAGCCATCGCGCACGCGCGCGCGCGACTGGGCATCGCCGTCGAGGCAACGTGGGTCTCCACGGCCGCCGTCGACGAGCGCCTCTTCGAGCGCTTCGACGCCGTGTGGGTCGCCCCCGGCAGCCCCTACAAGGACCTCGAGCTCACACTCTGGGCGATCCGCGCGGCGCGCGAGCGCGGTGTGCCGTGCTTGGGCACATGCGGCGGATTCCAGCACATGGTGCTCGAGTACGCACGCAACGTGCTCGGCTTCCGCGACGCGCAGCACGCCGAGTACGATCCGTATGCCTCGCGCCTCTTCGTCACGCCGCTCGCCTGCTCGCTGGCCGGCCGGGAGATGCGGCTGACGTTCACGCCCGGCTCCCGCGTGGCGAGCATCTACGGAGCGACGGCAGCGATCGAGCAGTACTACTGCGACTTCGGGGTGAATCCGGAGTGTGTGCCGCTGCTCGCGGGCGGCCCGCTGCGCATCACGGGATCCGACGCCGAGGGCGAGGTGCGGGTGCTCGAGCTGCCGAGCCATCCGTTCTTTCTCGGCACGTTGTTCGTGCCGCAGACGCGCTCGACGCCCGAGCGGCCACATCCGCTGGTGATAGCGTTCGTGCGCGCCGGGGCGGACTCGAAAACGACGACGGCATGAAGCTCGACGTCACCACGCTGACAAAGGGCCTGCAGTTCCACGGCGAGGTTCAGGGCAAGCGGCAGCGGTATTTCGTGCTGTCCAGCCCGCGCCAGTACTTCGTCATGTCGCTATCGCGCAGCAAGCGGGGCGCCGGCAACTTCAATCTCGTGGGCAAGACGGCGGTGGAGCGGCTGCACCGGCGGCTGCGCGGGCGTCGCAATCTCACCGCGCGCATCGTCTACGAGCGGTCCCGGCGCGGCGTGCCCTCTGCGCTCGTGGCGCTCAACATGCTCTACGTGCTCGTCGCCACGGGCCGGGCGAGCATCGACTCGCGACGAGCGGCCGCGCGCGAAATCTTCTTCAACGTCAGGGGCTGAAACCATGAAGATCCTCTACACGCCGATCTCGACGCTCGTCGCCTCCCTCACGCCCGAGCAGAGCGCGGAGATTCTCGCGGCGGCCGGCAAGGAGTCGGTGCTGGTCGTGGCGAAGACGCCGGAGCGCCAGCGCGAGGAGATCGTCGACGCCGACGTGCTGTTCGGGCGCGTGAGCCCCGAGACCTTCACCCAGGCGCACCGGCTCCGCTATTACCACTGTCTCGGCGCTGGCGTGGACTCCATCCTCACGCCCGAGCTGATCGAGAGCGACGTGATCCTGGCCTCCGAGAAGGGCGAGGTCGGCATCCATCTGGCCGAGCACGCGTTCGCGCTGCTGCTGGCCCTCACCCGCGGCGTGCACACGGCGCTGCGCGAGCCCGACTTCCGACTGCGCGAGCCGATCCGCCGCGAGCAGCGCGAGCTGTGGGAGCAGACGATGGGGATCGTCGGCTTCGGCGGCACCGGGCGCGCCGTCGCCCGGCGCGCGCTCGGCTTCGGGATGAAGGTGCTCGCGGTGGACATCGAGAACGTCCCCCCCGAGCCCGAGGTCACGCTGTGGAAGGCAGACCGACTCCACGACCTGCTCGCCGCCTCCGACGTCGTGGTCATCGCGCTGCCGCTCACCAAGGCCACGCACCACCTCTTCACGCGCGACCTCTTCCGCCGCATGCAGCGCCACGCGAGCCGGGCATCCACTCTGGCGTCATCCGCGGGTGGTGGTCACACCGCACACCGCCGGCGGCTCCCCGCGGCGGGCCGGCCGTGCGATCGCCACATTGTGTGAGAACTTGCGACGTCTCGCCGACGGCCGGCCTCTCTTGGCGCTGATCGACAAGCGCAAGGGGTACTAGCCGCTACTCCACCGCGGAGGGCAGACCTTCCACGCGCTCGCCGCCGGCGGGGCCCGGCTCCGAGCGCACGCGCCGCATGAGCGGCAGCACGACCAGCACCACGAAGAAGAACGTCGAGAGAATCCAGAACTCGTCGGCGTAGGCGAGAACCTGCGCCTGCGTGACCGTGTCGTGATAGAGCATGGCGGTCGCGCGGCGGCTCGCGGTGTACGTATCGGCGCCGTGCTCCGTGAAGTGACGCGCCCAGTCCGAGAGCCGCTGCGTCGTCTCCGGGCTCCAGACGTCCACGTGGCCGACGAGCGTGGCCTGGTGATGCTGACTGCGACGCACCAGGTACGTCGTCGCCAGCGCGATGCCGATCGAGCCGCCGATGTTGCGCACCACGTTGAAGGCGGCGGTGGCGTTGCCGAGGCGGTCCTTCGCCACCGTGGCGAGCGCCAGCGTGGTGAGCGGCACGAACGTGAAGCCCAGGCCGAGGCCCTGCACGAACCGCGGCCAGACGAGCGACCAGTAATCGACCGACAGCGTGAGCGACGACATCATGAAGAGCCCGACGCCGTTGAGCACGAGCCCGATCGCCAGCAGCCAGCGCTGGTCGACGTGGGCGATGAGCCGGCCGGCGATGACGAGTGAGATCATGTTCCCCACACCGCCCGGCGCGAGCACGAGGCCGGCGTTCCAGGCGTCGTAGCCGAGGACCTGCTGCGTGTAGAGCGCCACCAGCAGCATGCTCGCGTAGAGACCGAAGGCGCTCAGCGAGACCAGCGCGGCGCCCAGCGTGAAGTTGCGGTCGCCGAACACCGAGAAGTCGAGGATCGGATGGTCGGTGGTCACCTCACGCGCGACGAAACCGGCCAGCGCGCACACCGCGATCACCGCGAGGGTCACCATCCAGCCGGACTCGAACCAGTCTTCTCGCTCGCCGCGGTCGAGCACGTACTGCATGGCGCTGAAGCCCACCACCATCAGAGCGAGCCCCAGCCCGTCGATGCGCGCGGGGCGGCGGATGTGCGCGGGGTCGAACAGGAACGCGCTGGCGGCGAGGAACCCGAGCACGCCGATCGGCAGGTTGATATAGAAGATCCAGCGCCACGACCAGTTGTCGGCGATCCAGCCGCCGAGCGTGGGCCCGAAGATCGGCCCCATCATGATGCCGATGCCCCACACCGCCATCGCCATCCCGCGCTGCCGCAGCGGAAAGATCTCCCACATGATCGCCTGCGAGATCGGAATCATCGGCCCGCCGCCGATGCCCTGAAAGATCCGCATGGCCACCAGGAACTCGAGGCTCGGCGCGATCCCGGAGAGAAACGACGACAGCGTGAAGAGCAGCGTGCAGATCAGAAAGAAACGCTTGCGGCCGAGCAGACCCGAGAGCCATCCGGTGGCCGGGATGATCACGGCGTTCGCGGCGAGGTACGAGGTCAGCACCCACGCGATCTCGTCCACGCTGGCCGAGAGCGAACCCTGCATGTGCGGCAGGGCGACGTTGGTGACGCTCGTGTCGACGACCTGCATCACCGTCACGAGCATGACCGAGACCGTAATGGCCCATTTGCGGGCGCTGGACAGCTCCGCCGTCGGCGGCGGGGACATCAGCGCAGGCGGATGGTGACGACCGCCGACATGCCCGCGCGCAGCGGCTGCGGGTTGCCGACCTCCTTCTGCTCGAGAAGGATCTTGACGGGCACGCGCTGCACGACCTTCACCCAGTTGCCCGTCGCGTTCTCGGGCGGCAGCAGCGAGAAGCGGGCGCCGGTGCCGGCGCTGAGCGAGTCCACGGTTCCGTGGAAGATCTTGCCCGGAAAGCCGTCGATCTCGACGTCGGCGCGCATGCCGGGATGCACACGCGCCAGCTGCGTCTCTTTGAAGTTCGCGAGCACCCACACCTCGTGCAGCGGCACGATCGCGAGCAGCGGCTGGCCGGGCTGCACGACCTGTCCGATCTCGACGGTGCGCTTGGAGACCACGCCGTCGGCGGGCGCTCGCACTTCCGTGTAGGCGAGCTGCAGCTCGGCCACCGCGAGCTCGGCCTGCGCCTGCTTGAGCGTCGCCTCGGCCCGCGCAACCTCCGCCTGCTTCACCGTCACCTGCCCCTGCTGGCCCTCGGCGCGCGCGACGGTCCCGCGCGCTTCGACCACCTTCTGCTTGGCGACGTCCACCGCGTGCAGGCGCGCCGCGAGCTCCGCGTCCGCCTGCTGGACTTCCTGCTCGGTTTGGGCGAGCCGCCGCCGGGTCGCCTCGTGCATGGCCACCGCGTTCTCGTAGGCCGCCTGCGCATCGTCGTGCTCGCGGCGCGACACGTAGTCGTTCTTCATGAGCTGGCGCATGCGCTCGATCTCGAGGCGCGTCTTGCGCACGGTGGACTCGGCGGCCGCCACCTCCGCGGTGACGGCGCCCACCGCAGCGCGTCGCGCCTCGAGACGCGCGCGCGACTCGGCCACATTGGCCTCGCCGGATTTCACGGACACGACGGAGCCCTCGAAGTTGGCGCGCGCCTCGTCCGTTTGCGCCCGCGTGACGTCGCGAGCCAGCGGCACCTCGGACCGCGCGGCCCTCAGATTGGCCTCGGCCACCGCCACCGCCGCCCGCGCCTGCGCCCCGCGCGCCTCGAAGTCGCGCGGGTCCACGCGCAACAGCAGGTCGCCGCGCTTGACGGCCTGGTTGTCGCGCACGTTCATCTCGACGATGTGACCGCTCACCTTGGCGCTGACCGGCGCGATCACGCCCTCGACATAGGCGTCGTCGGTGCTGATGCGCGTGGAGCTGCGGTACCAGACGGCCGCCCCCCAGACGATGGCGGCGAGGGCGGCCACGCCCGCGAGAACGAGAACGAGGCGCCGGCCTCCGAGGTTCACGGGACGACCGCCGCTACGCGCGGCACGGCCGGACGCCGCGCCTCAGCGCGACGCCAGTCGACCCGCGGCGTCGAACGTCAGCGGGACCGGCTCGCCGAGCGGCGTCAGATCGGGGCGCTTGGCCAGGTCCGGCGAAAACGCCTCGGACACCTCGATCTCACCGAGCATGAGCGTGTTCTTGATGCGGATCACCCGCGCGCGCTCGGGCGGCGTGAGGCCGATGCACGACAGCGCCGTCTCGATCGCCTCGCGCTCGGTATCGTAGGTCGGCGGGATCTTGGCGCCGTTGGGCGCGCAGGCGGTGATCGCGTTGATCAGGGTGGGCTTCATGTCGATCTTCTCGACCAGGCGTCGCGTGGTGAAATCCGCGTTGCCGATGCCGACGGCGTTGCCGTAGCTGTCCTCGGTGAGATCGAGCGCGACGATCCAGAGGATCTTCGGATCCGCCGGGAACGGCTCGTGCGGATTCGACGGTCGGCCGATGACGTTGGTGTCCATCCCGGCGCCTGAGATGTTCTTGCCCATCTCCTCGACGATCAGCACGTCGATCGGCGAGAAGGGCAGGCGCGCCATCCACTCGCGCGCGTTCTTGAGAAGCCGACGCTCTCCGGACTCGAGGGCCTCTGGCGAGAACGCCTCGACGTGCGCCGTCTCGTCGTGGCCGTTCTCGACGATGCCGAGACCGAAGCCGATGCGCGCTTTTGACAACATCTCGCGTCCGACGGCGGTGATGACCGTCTCGTAGCCGTGGTTGACGTTGGCGCGGTGGTACTGCACCGCGCCCTTCCACTTGCCGAGCCCGATCGTCATCATCTTGAAGAGTCCCGACTCGATCGAGCCCTTGAAGTCGGTGTGCAGCTTCACGCGGTTGACGACTCCGATCCAGGTCGCCTCCGCGGCATAGGCGTCGAGCCACACCGGCAGCCCGAGCGCCTCGCCGACCTGCACGACCTCCATCGTGGCGCGGATCGGGCACCCCATGGTGGCCTCGGTGATGCCGTAGTGCTCGAGCACCGACAGCTGCCCGTCCGCGGTTCCGCCGCCGTGGCTGCCCATCGCGGGAAAGACGAACGGCCGAGCGCCGAGATCCTTGAGCCAGCGCACGGTAGCGCCGACGATCGTGTCGATGTTCGCGATGCCGCGGCTGCCAGCGCCGACGGCGACCGTGTCGCCGGGCTTGATCTGCAGCGCGGCCTCGCCCAGGGTGGCGGCGACGGCGCGGGGAATGTCCGCGACGCGGGGCCGGGGGAACGTCTGACGAACGCGGATCATCCGGGGCAGCATCTTCAGGCCTCCAGCGGTTGTTACCCGACCGCCGGGCGCACGGGTCCGGCGGAGCCACCATGGTCATACCGGCCCAGGCCTCCGAAGTCAAAGGATTTTTCCGCTGGAAAATGTGCTATATCCTTTGCCCACGATGTTCCGGGCGCTCCTCATCGTGCTCCTCCTGATCGCAACCGGCTGCTCGTGGCTCAAGCCGCAGCCAACCCCGATTCTTCCCGCCGAAGAGCTCTATCAGCTCGGCGAGTCCGAGCTCGACAAGAAACGCTACGCGGAGGCGCGGGAGCAGTTCCGCAAGGTCGTCGAGCGGCATCCCAACTCGTCCTACGCGCCGCGCGCGCGCTTCCTGATCGGCGAGTCGTACTATCGCGAGCCCGACTTCGACAAGGCCGCGAAGGAGTTCGAGGCGTTCCTCGCCTTCTATCCGCGGCACCAGATCGCGGACCTCGTGCAATTCCGCCTCGCGATGTCTTACTACGATCAGATCAAACCCATCGAGCAGGAGCAGGCGTTCGCGCAGAAGGCGATGGAGCAGTTCAAGAAGCTCGTGAAGGAGTATCCGGAGTCGCGCTACGCCACCGACGCGCTCGCGAAGCTCGAGGTGTGCCGCGGACGCCTCGCGCAAAAAGAGGTGTGGGTCGCCGCGTATTACATGAACCAGGGCAACCGGAGTGGAGCGCGGCAACGGCTGGAGAAGGTCATCAAGGATTATCCGCGCGCGCCGGTCATGCCGGAGGCGCTCTCGCTGCTCGCCGACGTGAACTTCAGCGAGGGACGCGACAAGGAAGCCGTCGAGCTGCTGCGCCAGGTCGCCACCGACTACTCGTACACCGAGTGGGGCAAGCGCGCCGCGCAGCGGCTGCGCGCGCAACGCTGATGCACGACTTCGTCGATCTGCGCTCCGACACCCTCACGCAGCCCACGCCCGAGATGCGCGAGGCGATGGCGCGCGCCGAGGTCGGCGACGACGTCTGGGGCGAGGACCCCACCGTCCAGCGGCTCGAAGCGCTGTCCGCCGAGCGCCTGGGCAAGGCCGCGGGCCTGTTCGTGACCTCGGGCACGCAGGGCAACCTGATTTCGGTGCTGACGCACACGCGGCCCGGCCAGGAAGTCGTGGTCGACTACGACTCGCACGTCTTCAACAACGAGGTCGCGGGCGCGCCCATCATCGGCCAGGTGCAGATGCGGCCGACGAAAACCGAGCGCGGGTTCCTCACGCCCGAGCAGGTGCGCGACGCGATCCGCCCGGCGAACATCCACGTGCCGCCCACGGGGCTCGTCTGCATCGAGAACACACACAATCGTCACGGCGGCACGTGCTGCACGCCCGAGGAGACGGCCGCGGTGGCCGCCGTCGCCCACGAGGCCGGTGTGCCCGTGCATCTCGACGGCGCGCGGCTCTTCAACGCGGCCGTCGCGCTGGGACGTCCCGCGGCGGATTTCGCGCGTCCGGTCGATTCGGTCACCTTCTGCGTCTCGAAGGGCCTGTCCGCACCCGTCGGCTCCGTAATCTGTGGCTCGGCGGAATTCATCGAGCGCGCGCGCCGCTGGCGCAAGCTGCTCGGCGGCGGCATGCGGCAGGTCGGCGTGCTGGCGGCGGCGGGCATCGTCGCGCTGGAGCGCATGGTCGAGCGACTGGCCGAGGATCACGCGAACGCGCGGCGTCTCGGTGAGGGCCTGGCGAAGCTGCCGGGACTGCGCGTCGATCTCGCGAGCGTGCAGACCAACATCGTGATCCTGCGTGTCGAGCGGGGCGCGGCCGCCACCGCCGAGCTGGTCGCGGGATGCGCGGCCCGCAAGGTCAAGGTGCACGCGATGGGCCCCGCCGCCATGCGCTGCGTCACCCACAAGGACGTGGACGCCGAAGATATCTCGCGGGCGCTGCAAGCGTTCCGCGAGCTGACGAGTCGCTGGTAGGTCGGACGGGAGGCTCAATGGCCGAACGGCTCCTCGAGGTCAAAGGACTCAAGACGCACTTCTTCACCGACGAGGGCGTCGTGCGCGCCGTCGACGGGATCAGTCTCTATATCAACAAGGGCGAGACGCTCGGCATCGTGGGCGAGTCGGGCTCCGGCAAGTCGGTCACCGCGCTCAGCGTCATGCGGCTCATTCCGCAGCCGCCCGGGCGCATCGTGCAGGGCGAGATCATCTACAACGGCAAGAACCTCCTCAGCCTGTCGCCCTCGCAGATGCGGAAGATCCGCGGCAAAGAGATCGCGATGATCTTCCAGGAGCCCATGACCTCGCTGAATCCGGTCTTCACCGTCGGCGAGCAGATCGCGGAGGCCATCCGGCTGCACGAGGGCCTCGGCCGCCGCGACGCCATGGACAAGACCGTCGAGATGCTGAAGATCGTGCACATCCCGAACGCCGAGCGCCGCGTGAAGGAGTATCCGCATCAGCTCTCGGGTGGCATGCGGCAGCGCGTGATGATCGCGATGGCGCTGTCGTGCAATCCGAACCTTCTCATCGCCGACGAGCCCACCACCGCCCTCGACGTCACCATCCAGGCGCAGATCCTCGAGCTGCTGAACGAGCTGAAGGCCAAGCTCGGCATGGCGATCATGCTGATCACCCACGACATGGGCGTCATTGCCGAGACCGCGCAGCGCGTGGTCGTCATGTACGGCGCGCAGGTGGTCGAGGAAGCGCCCGTCGGCGAGCTGTTCAAGGAGCCGCTGCATCCCTACACGCAGGGCCTGCTGCGCTCGATTCCGAGAATCGACGTGGCCGCGACGAGCAAGAAGAAGCTCGAGCCGATTCCGGGGACGGTCCCGACCCTGCGTGGTCCCGAGAAGCCGGGCTGCCGCTTCGCGCCGCGCTGCGCGCTGGCCAAACCCATGCACTTCGAGAACACGCCGCCGCTCAAGGAAGTGCGGCCGGGCCACAAGGTGGCCTGCTTCCTGTACTGAGAGGCCACCCATGGCAGAGCCGCTCCTCAAGGTCCGTAACCTCAAGAAGTACTTCCCGATCCGCGGCGGCCTCTCGAAGTCTCCTTCGAGGGCAAGAACGTCACCACGCTCGACAAGCGCTCGCTGCGCGCCCTCCGCAAGGAGATGCAGATCATCTTCCAGGACCCGTACGCGTCGCTGAATCCACGGATGACGGTCGGGTCGATCATCGGCGAGGCGCTGGTGATCCACAAGCTCGCGCCCAATCGCCGTGCGCGCGAAGAGCGCGTCGTGCAGCTGCTCGAGACGGTGGGTCTTTCCTCCGAGCATCTGCGGCGTTACCCGCACGAGTTCTCCGGCGGCCAGCGCCAGCGCATCGGCATCGCGCGCGCGCTCGCCGTGAGCCCGAAGCTGATCATCGCCGACGAGCCGGTGTCCGCGCTGGACGTGTCGATCCAGGCGCAGATCATCAACCTGCTCGAGGACCTCCAGGCGAAGTTCGGCCTCACCTACATCTTCATCGCCCACGACCTCTCGGTGGTCGAGCACATCAGCACGCGCGTGGCCGTCATGTACCTCGGCAAGATCGTCGAGATCGCACCGGCCAAGGAGCTCTACACCAACCCCAAGCATCCCTACACGGAAGCATTGCTGTCGGCGGTGCCAATCCCTGATCCCACCATGAAGCGCAAGCGCATCCTGCTCGAGGGCGACGTGCCGAGCCCGATCAATCCGCCCTCGGGCTGCCGCTTCCACACGCGCTGCAGTCTGCGCGTGCCGTCGTGCTCCCAGAACGAGCAGGTGCTGAAGCAAGTGTCGCCGGGCCACTGGGTCGCCTGCCAGGTGCGCACCGGCGTCGCCATGCGCTGAGGCCACCGCTGCCCACGCTGCCCGTCCGCGACATCGAGATGTTCTATCTCGAGGCGGGCGCCGGCGACCCGCTGGTGCTCGTCATGGGCTTCGGCGGCGACCATCTCGCGTGGGGGCTGCAGATTCCGGCGCTCGCCGCGAAGTATCGCGTCATAGCCTTCGACAATCGCGGCGTCGGGCAGAGCGACGCGCCGGACGTGCCGTACAGCACGGCCATGATGGCCGACGACACGGTGGGCCTCATGGACGCCCTCGGCATCGACCGCGCGCACGTCTGCGGCGTGTCGATGGGCGGCATGATCGCGCAGGAGATCGCGCTCCGGCATCCCGCGCACGTGCGCACGCTGCAGCTGCACGCGACGCTCGCGCGCCCCGACGCGTACATGCGCGCGCTCGTCGAAGGTTGGCGCAAGACGCGCATCGCGCTCGGCCGCGAGGACGCGCTGCGCGTGATCGCGCTCTGGCTCTTTGCGCCGTGCACGTACGAGGAGCGCGCGGAGTTCGTCGAGCTCGTGCTGCAAAACGCCATCGCCAACCCGTATCCGCAGTCGCTGACGGGTTTCTTGCGCCAGGGCGACGCCGTGCTGGGCCATGACACGCTCGAGCGGCTCGAGCGGCTGCGTTGCCCGACGCTCGTGAGCGTGGCCGATCAGGACATCCTCGTGCCGCCGCGCTTCTCGCACGCGATCGCGCAGCGCGTGGCGGGCGCCGAGTTCAAGACGATCGCCAATGCCGGCCACGCCTACCTGTGGGAGGAACCGGAGGCATTCAACGCGATGTGTCTCGAGTTCCTCGCGCGCCGCGGCTGACGGGCGCGCGTTTTCCAAATCGCAACGACGTCGTGCAACTTCTTCCGCGCCCAACATCACTGACAGCATCGGTCCGACCGAGCACGGACCGTGCGACGCGCGCTTGGGCGACACCACTGCGCGTGCCGGTACTGGCGCCCCGCTTGCACACCTCCGCGCGGTTCGCGCCGGCGAGGCGCGGATGCAGGAGGGGGCACATGCAGGGACCGGATCGTCTGCTCGAGCTCTGTCGCGGCGGCCGCATGAGATGGAGTGGCGAAGGCTGGCTTGCCGAACCCGACGAAGTCGTCGACGCGCTCGCGAGCGAGGGATTTCAGGAGTGCAAGCGCGAGGTCGCGCGTCATCCTGCGAGCCACGCGCAGTCGGGCGGTGTGTGGCAGGGACTCAACACGCAGACGGGCGCGGTGGCTTCAGCCGTCTGGGTTCGTGGCGGCGACCGCTCACTCGTCTTCATCGAGATCGACGGCCGCCGCGTCGACGAGAGCTAGGAGAGTAACGATCGAGCGAAACGAGCGGTCTGTTACGGTTGTAGGTTCGAAACGGTGCCGTTACGCGACGTGAATCGGGGAGTTATTAGAGGGGGCCGTCCAGCCCCCTCTAATCCCAAAGATACGCGCGCGGATTGACCGCGTGGCCCTTGACGAGGATCTCGTAGTGCAGGTGCGGACCGGATGAGCGGCCCGTATTGCCGGTGTAGGCGAGCAGCGTGCCGCGCTCCACCTTCTGACCGGCTTTCACGTTGATCTGCGCGAGATGGCCGTACCGGCTCTTGATGTCCTGGCCGTGGTCCACGATCACTGTCGTGCCGTACTCCGGCGCGGTGCCCGCGAAGACGACCGTGCCTGCGGCCGGCGCTTGCACCGCCGTGCCGCGGTTGGCGCCGATGTCCATGCCGGCATGGAACTCGGGCTCGTTCGTCCACGGCGACTTGCGGTTGCCGAATTCGGAGTTCACCGAGCCACGCACGGGCCAGCGCGAGGGCAGCGCGGCGAGGGCCTTGCCCGCGCGCCCCATCAGCCGGTCGAGCGCGCGAAGGTTCTCGCCCTCCTGCATGATCGTGTCGGTCAAACGATTCAGCTCGTCGCTGGCGGAGATGCCGGGGGTCGGCCGATCCGACGGGGTCGTCGCGCCGCCCATGCCGCGATCGCGACTGCCGCGGCCGGCCTCGGGACCGAACGGCTCCTGGATGCGGGCGTGCATCTCACGCCACGCGCCCACTTCCTTGCGAAGGTCGGCCACGCGGCGGTTGAAGTCGTCGATCGTCCTGCGCTGCTCGGCGATCTGCGAGGCGAAGGTCGTTGACTCGCGGGTGAGCTCGCGCAGCTGCAGCCAGTCGCCGACGAGGGCGCCGACGAGCGACACGGAGGCGGCCACCGCGACGAAGCCTGCGACGGCGAGCGGACGCGCGAAGTTGAATCGCACGACCCTCACGCCATCGCCGCGCACGACGAGCAGGCTGAACTGACCACGCCGTCGGTTCACGCTGCGGCGGCGCGGGGCGGGATAGGCCGGCGTCGCCGGCGCCGATCCGCGATGCAGCCAGCCACGCCGCACGTCGGGCTTCGGCGCTATGAATGATGCACTGCTGACGCTGTCAACCGAGGTTTGCGGCTCGCCGACAGACTGCGCAGTCTCGTTCATGACGCGCCCTATTGCGCAAGTGACGTGCCGAAGCCCGCACACATAGAATCAACTACTTCGATCCATCGCCGAGACAGTCCGACACGCAAGACGTCACGACGTCGGAGAACTGACCGGGCACCACGCGTCGATGACGACGCGTAAGTTCGCGTCGCGGCTCGATTCGTTGACACTCTCCGCGACGCTTCGGTATGATCGCGAAACACTCCGAGGGGGTCGCGCGATGGAGGAGTTCTACCGGATCAAGCGCCTGCCGCCGTACGTCTTCGCGATCGTCAACGATCTGAAGACGAAGGCACGCGCCCGGGGCGAGGACGTCATCGATCTCGGCATGGGCAACCCGGACATGCCGACGCCCAAGCACATCGTCGACAAGCTCGTCGAAGCCGCCAAGAACCCCAAGAACCACCGCTACTCCGCGTCCCGCGGCATCACGCGACTGCGCCGGGCGATGTCCACGTGGTACCGCGACCGCTACGCCGTCGACGTCGATCCGGACTCCGAAGTCATCGCGACCATCGGGGCCAAAGAGGGCATGGCGCATCTCGCGCTGGCGGTCCTGCAGCCCGGCGACGGCGCGCTGGTACCGAATCCGACGTATCCCATCCACTCGTACTCGGTCGTCATCGCCGACGGCGACCTGCGCTCCGTGCCGCTCACACCCGATGGCGACTTCTTCACCCGACTGCAAGAGACCGCGAAGCTGGCGTGGCCGAAAGCGAAGCTGCTGATCCTCTCGTTCCCGCACAACCCGACGACGATGTGCGTCGAGCGCGATTTCTTCGTGAAGGTCGTGGACTTCGCGCGCGAGCACCGCCTGATGGTCGTCCACGACTTCGCGTACGCGGACTTCACGTTCGACGGCTACAAGCCGCCGTCGTTCCTCGCCGTGCCTGGCGCCAAGGAGGTCGGCGTCGAGATCTTCTCGCTCTCGAAGTCGTACAACATGCCGGGCTGGCGCATGGGGTTCGTGTGCGGCAACGCGCGCATGATCGCGGCCCTGGCGCGGATCAAGTCCTATCTCGACTACGGCGCGTTCCAGCCGATCCAGATCGCGAGCATCATCGCGCTGGAGGGCGACCAGAAAGTCGTCGACCAGATCGTCGAGGTGCACCGAAAGCGCCGCGACGTGCTGGTGGACGGCCTCAACAAGCTCGGCTGGCAGGTCGCCAAGCCAAAGGGCACGATGTTCGTGTGGGCCCCGATCCCCGAGCCGTTCCGCGCCATGGGCTCCCTGGAGTTCGCCAAGCTGTGCATCCAGGAGGCGAAGGTGGCGGTGTCACCCGGCATCGGGTTCGGCGAGTACGGCGAAGGCTACGTGCGCTTCGCGCTCGTCGAGAACGAGCAGCGGATCAAGCAAGCGCTGCGCGGCCTCAAGCACGTTCACCGGTGAGCGGGGGCCCCGACATGGCCCCCGCACCCCCTATGCTCGTCGCGCTCCGGCGTAGCCGTGGCGCTCCTCGATGACGCGCGTCGACGACGTTCGAATCGGACTGCTGGGCCTGGGCACCGTCGGCGCCGGCGTCGTGAAGATTCTCGCCGCGCAGCGACCGATGCTCGAAGAGCGCGCCGGGTGTCGGCTCACCCTGGCGGCCATCGCCGACACCGACCTCGTCCGGGCGCGTGAAGGTCTGGATCTCAAGGCGCTGCCGATGGTCGGTGACGCGGCGAAGGTGCTGGCGGACCCGGCGATCCACGTCGTCATCGAGCTCATGGGCGGCCTCGAGCCGGCGCGCACCTTCATCCTGCGCGCGCTCGCCGCCGGTAAGCACGTCGTCACTGCCAACAAGGCGCTGCTCGCGCATCACGGCGCCGAGCTCTACGAGGAGGCGCGCCGGCGCGGCGTGACGCTGGCGTTCGAGGCGGCCGTCGCCGGCGGCATTCCGCTCATCCGCTCGGTGAAGGAAGGCCTCGCGGCCAACTCCATCCTGTCGCTGGCCGGCATCGTCAACGGGACGTGCAACTACATCCTGTCGAAGATGACCGACGAGAACCTCGACTTCGCGCTCGTCCTCAAGGAGGCGCAGACCCACGGCTACGCGGAGACCGACCCGACGCTCGACATCGAGGGCATGGACTCCGCCCACAAGCTGCAGATCCTCGTCTCGCTGGCATTCCGCACGTTCATCGAGCTGAAGGACATCCACACCGAAGGCATCACGCGCGTCACCGCCGCGGACATCGCGTACGCGCGAGAGCTCGGCTATCGCATCAAGCTGCTGGCGATCGCCAAGGCGGTCGAGGGTGGCGTGGAGGTGCGGGTGCACCCCACGATGATTCCCGCCACCTCGCCGCTGGCCGCCGTCTCCGGCGTGTTCAACGCGGTGTTCATCACCGGCGACGCCGTCGGTGATCTCATGTTCTACGGGCGCGGCGCGGGCCAGATGCCGACGGCGTCCGCGGTCTGGTCCGATGCGCTCGAAATCGCGCGGCGCATCGCGCACGGCATTCCGTCGCTCGCAATCGAGCTGCCGTCGGTCGGGCCGGCCGCGCTGCCGCTGCGGCCGATGGACGCCATCCGCTGCTGCTACTACCTGCGCGTGATGGCGCAGGACAAGCCCGGCGTGCTCTCGCGCGTGGCCGGCATCCTCGGCGAAAACGACATCTCGATCGCGAACGTCATCCAGAAGGGTCGCGGCACGCGCGAGGCGGTGCCGGTCGTGATCGTGACCCACGAGGCGCGCGAGCGCGACATGCGCGTGGCGCTGGCGAAGATCGATCGGCTGCGCGACGTCGCGGGCGCCACCACGATGATTCGCGTCGAAGGCGGACCGGCATGAATGCCTCGAAGGGGGGCTCCGCCCCCCTCCGAGCCGCCCCCGCGGATTGCGCCGGCGAAGCCGGCGCTCGAAAGGACCTTCCAACGGCGTGGCCGGGAATCATCGAGCGTTACCGGCGATACCTGCCCGTGACCGACAAGACGCCGGTCGTGACGCTGCTCGAGGGGAATACGCCGCTCCTGCCGGCGCCGCGGCTGGCCGAGGCGACCGATCCGAGCCTGTCCATCTATCTCAAGTGCGAGGGCTTCAACCCGACCGGGTCCTTCAAGGACCGCGGGATGACGCTGGCGATGAGCAAGGCCGTCGAGGCGGGCTCGCGCGCGGTCATCTGCGCCTCGACCGGCAACACCTCGGCGTCGGCGGCGGCCTTTGCCGCGAGGGCGGGACTGCGCGCGTTCGTCATGGTGCCGCGCGGCTCGGTGGCCCTCGGCAAGCTCTCGCAGGCGGCGATCCACGGCGCGCGCGTGCTCATGGTCGAAGGCACCTTCGACCAGGCCCTCGACATCGTGCGACGTATCGCGGAGTCGCATCCGGTCACCCTGGTGAACTCCGTGAACCCCTTCCGTCTCGAAGGGCAGAAGACCGGCGCGTTCGAGGTCGTGGATCAGCTCGGTCGCGCGCCCGACTATCACCTGATCCCCGTCGGCAACGCGGGCAACATCACGGCGTACTGGCGCGGCTATCGCGAGTACCACCGCGACGGCAAGATCGACAGCCTGCCGCGCATGGTCGGCTTCCAGGCCGCGGGGGCGGCGCCGATGTACGAGAATCGCATCATCGAAGAGCCACGCACGGTTGCGACAGCGATCAAGATCGGCAACCCCGCCTCGTGGGGCCCGGCGCTGGAGGCGGTGAAAGACAGCCGCGGCTGGATCGACATCGTCACCGACGAGGAAATCCTCCGCGCCTACCGGATGCTCGCTCGCGAGGAAGGCATCTTCATGGAGCCGGCGTCGGCGGCCACCGTGGCGGGCCTCGTCAAGATCGTGAAGGCCGGCCGCATCGAATCGGGCTCGACGCTCGTGCTGACGCTGACGGGCCACGGGCTCAAGGATCCCGAAACCGCGCTCGAGTCCGCGTCGCGGCCGACGTCCGTCCCTGCCTCGCTCGACGCCGTCCTGGCGCAGCTGGGCCTCTGAGCCAGCGGCTGCGCGTCGGCATCGGCATCGCGATCAGCGCCGCGCTGGTCGCCTACCTGCTCGCCAGCGTCGATCTGCGTGAGCTCGGCCGCCAGCTGCTCGCGACGAACTGGGCGTGGGTGACGCTCGCGGTGGTCGCCGGTCTCGCCGGCGTCTTGGCGCGCGCGCGTCGCTGGCGCTGGCTGTTTCCGCCGGGGCCGGAGCCGCCCGGCATCGTCGCTGCCACGATGATCGGCTACATGGCCAACAACGTGCTGCCGCTGCGCGCGGGCGAGTTCGTGCGCATCTACGTGCTCGCGCGCAAGCTACGCGAAGCCGAGCGGATGAGCAGCGCGCAGAGCTTCTGGCTCGTCACGGCCACGCTCGTCGTCGAGCGCGTGCTCGACAGCCTCGCGATCGTGCTCATGCTGGGTGTGCTCGTCCTCACGATCCCGGTGCCGCGCATCGTCGAATGGGCGGCCGGTGTGCTGTTCGCGATCGACGTCGTCGGCGTGTCCATGCTCATCGCGCTCGCGCGCGCCCCCGACACATGCCGCCGGCTGCTGCTGCGCGTGATCGGTCGCTGGCCCGCGGCCGCGCGACGGGTCGGGTCCGTCTTCGATATTGGTTTGCGCGGGCTCGACGGCATCCGAAGCGCTTCCCACCTGCCGCCACTGGCACTGTGGACCGCGCTCGTGTGGCTGCTGCCCGCGACGGCGGCGTGGGCGATGCTGCGCGCCGTGCATCTCGACCTGTCGTTCGGCGCCGGCTGGACGGTGCTCGCGTTCGTCGGCGTCGGCATCAGCGTGCCGTCGGCGCCGGGCTACGTCGGCGTGTTTCACGCCGCCGCCACCGCGGCCCTCGAGGTCTTCGGCGTGGCACGCTCGGCGGCGCTCGCCTACGCGGTGCTCTATCACGCGAGCGCGGTGGTCCCGCTCACGATCGTCGGCTGGCTCTTCCTGCTGCGCGAGCACGTCTCGCTCGGCGAGGTGCGCCGCGCGCCGTCGGCCGCGTGAGGCCGCGCCGCGCGCTTGCCTGAGCGCGCGCGGCTCATGTAGATTGCGGAATCGATGGCGCTAATCGTGCAAAAGTACGGCGGCTCGTCGGTCGCCGACACGGAGAAGATCAAGAACGTCGCGCGCCGCGTGGCCGAGAGTGCCGCGCAGCACCAGCTGGTCGTCGTCGTCTCGGCGATGGGCAAGACGACCGACAGCCTCGTCAATCTCGCCTCGAAGATCACGCCGAACCCCGACCCGCGCGAGGTGGACATGCTGCTCGCCACGGGTGAGCAGGTCACCATCGCGTTGCTCGCCATGGCGCTGCACGGGCTCGGGCTCAAGGCGCGCTCGCTGACGGGACCACAGGCCGGGCTGCGCACCGATCGCGCGCACACCAAGGCCCGCATCACGCGCATCACCCCGGAGCGCGCACGCGCGGCGCTGGACGCGGGTGAGATCGTGATCGTCGCGGGCTTCCAGGGGTTGTCGGATGCCGACGAGCTCACCACGCTCGGCCGCGGCGGCTCGGATCTCACCGCGGTGGCGCTGGCCGCCGCGCTCGAGGCCGACGTGTGCGAGATCTACACCGACGTCGACGGCGTGTACACGGCCGATCCCAACATCGTGCCCGACGCGCGCAAGCTTCCGCGCGTCGCCTACGACGAGATGCTCGAGATGGCCAGCCTCGGCGCCAAGGTGCTCCAGGCCCGCTCCGTGGAGTTCGCCAAGAAGTATGGGGTAGCCGTCCACGTACGCTCGACGTTCAAGCCGGGCCCCGGCACGCTCGTGACGAGGGAGGAGAGCGGCATGGAAGAGGTGGTCGTCACCGGCATCACGCACGACCGGAGCCAGGCGAAGATCTCCCTGCTCCGCGTGCCCGACCGGCCCGGCATCGCCGCGCAGGTCTTCGGCGCGGTGGCCGCCAAGAACATCGTGGTCGACATGATCGTGCAGAACATCAGCCGCGACGGCTTCACCGACATCTCCTTCACCGTCCCCCGGGGCGATCACCTCCGCGCGCAGACGGCGCTGCAGGAAATCGGCCACACGGTCGGCGCCGAGAAGGTCGTGCACGACGAGCGGGTGGCCAAGGTCTCCATCGTCGGCGTGGGCATGCGCAGCCACTCCGGCGTCGCCGCGCTCATGTTCGGCGCGCTATCGAAGGAAGGCATCAACATCCAGATGATCTCGACGTCCGAGATCGCCGTGTCCTGCGTGATCGAGGACAAGTACGCCGAGCTCGCCGTCCGCGCCCTGCACGACACATTCGAGCTCGGACGCGAGTAACCGGTCCGCGGAGCCGCGGCAGTCGCCGCCTTGCGGTGATCGCCCGACCGTCGGGCGGCGGAGCCCTGCGAAGCCGCCCCGACGGCATATATAAAGGAGCCAGTTCCATGCCCTCAACTGGTAAGGCGGCGGTCTTCTTCGGCCCGGGCAAACCGTTCGAGATCCGCGAGCTGCCGCTGCCCGACATCGAGCCCGACGCCGTCCTCATCAAGGTCACCCTCGCCAACGTGTGCGGCTCCGACCTGCACTTCTGGCGCGGCGATGCCCCCCTGCGCCTGCCGGAAGACGGCTGGATCTTCGGCCACGAGATGACCGGGCGGGTGGCCAAGCTGGGCCGCAACGTGAAGACCGACTCGCTCGGCCGGCCGCTGCGCGAGGGCGACCGTGTCGCCTACACGTATTTCTATCCGTGCGGCCGCTGCTACGTCTGCCTCAACAAGCAGCCGGCAGCGTGCCCGGCCAAGATCGAGCGCCCGCGTGGGCCGCGCGACTTCCCGCACTTCCACGGCGCCTTCGCGGAGTACTACTACCTGCGTCCGGGTGGCGCCCTCTTCGCCGTGCCCGACGCACTGAGCGATGAGCTGGTCTCGCCGGTGAACTGCGCGCTGTCGCAGGTCATCTTCGGGCTGCAAGAGGCTGCACTGCACTTCGGCGGCAGCATCGTGATCCAGGGCGCCGGCGGCCTCGGCGTGCAGGCGGCGGCCGTGGCCAAGGACATGGGAGCGGCGTGTGTGATCGTCGTCGACCAGCTGCCGGGACGGCTGGAGCTCGCCCGCGCCTTCGGCGCCGATCACGTGATCAACGTGAAGGAGGTCACCGAGCGTAAAGAGCGCGTCGCCCTCGTGCGCACGTGGACGGGCGGGCTGGGCGCCGACATCGCGTGCGACTTCGTCGGCTTTCCACAGGTGATTCCCGAGGGCATCGAGATGCTTCGGCCGGGCGGCACCTATCTCGAGATCGGCACCATCAGCCGCGGCGCGAAGGTCGAGCTCGAGCCGGCCACGCTGGTGTGGGGCGCGAAGAAGATCATCGGCGTGATCATGTACGATGCCGTGGTCATTCCCCGTGCGCTCGACTTCCTCGTGCGCAACCAGCGTCGCTTCCCGTTCGATCGGCTGATCTCACACAAGTATCCGCTCGAGGCGATCAATCAGGCGTTCGCCGATTCGGAGTGGCACAACCGGGAGACGACGAAGATCAGCCGGGCCGCGCTGGTCCCCTGACGGCGCGCCGCACCTGCTGCAACGACGTGCGCAGACTGGGCACGGATGGTGAGGGCAGCGATGCGTGAGCGGCACGCCGACGTCCGCGCCACCCTCGTCTCATAGCGAGATACAAAGCGCAGGCGCTTTTACAATCGCACGTGTCGCCATG
This sequence comes from Candidatus Rokuibacteriota bacterium, assembly GCA_003220475.1. GTDB lineage: Bacteria > Methylomirabilota > Methylomirabilia > Rokubacteriales > CSP1-6 > AR12. The sequence goes on from QHSO01000027.1 coordinate 49,222, forward strand.
GCATCCGTGGCACGTGGCTTGCGATTTCCGCTCCGGCAACGGTCCCATGACTGACGACGGTCCGCACCGCACCGGAGTAATAGAAGCTGCCGAGCGCCGGTTCCGTGATCTCGTGCACGGCGTCGACGCGATCGTCTGGGAGGCCGATGCCGTCTCGCTGGCCTGCACGTTCGTGAGCCAGCGGGCCGAGGAGCTGCTCGGCTATCCCATCGAGCGCTGGCTCGGCTCCACCGACATCTGGACGGAGATCATCGATCCGCGCGATCGCGATCGGGTGCTCGCGCGATACGCCGACGCCCTCACCGCCGAGCGTCCGCTCGAGCACGAGTTCCGCGCGAACACCGCCGACGGCCGCCAGGTCTGGCTGCGCGATCGCGTGCATCCCGCGGAGCGCGGGCGGCTGCGCGGCCTCATGATCGACGTCACGGAGCACAAGCGCCTGGAGCAGGAGCGGGACGAGCTGCTGCTCCGCGAGCAGGTCGCGCGCAACGAAATGGAGTCGGCCGCCGAGATGGTGCAGCGGCTGGAGCGGATCACCGAGGCCGCGCTGACGGACCTCTCGCAGGAGACGCTCCTGCGCCGCGTGCTCGAGCGCATCCGTGACGTGCTGGAGGCCGACATCACGCTGATTCTGCTCCCGACCGAGGACGGGGAATATCTGAGAGTGGTCGGCGCGGTCGGCCTCGAAACCGACGACGACATGCGCGTGCCGATGGCCGCGAGCCTCAGCGGCCGCATCGCCACCACGCGCCGGGCGCTGCTCGTGGAAGACGCGACGCGCGCCGACGTCGACCTGCCCGCGCTGCGACGTGCCCAGGTTCGCTCACTCGTTGGCGTACCGCTCTCGGTCGACGGCCGCATGATCGGCGTCATGCACGCCGCGCGCGTGGCCCGCCGCCGCTTCAGCGCCGACGATGCGCGCCTGCTCCAGCTGGTCGGCGACCGCCTGGGTATCGCGATCCGCAACGTCCGCCTCTACGAAGCCGAGCGTCGCGCGCGGCTCGCCCTCGAAGCCGCCGCCCGGCGCGCCGCGTTCCTGGCCGACGCCGTTACGGCACTCGCCGCCGCCGTCGACCCCGCCGACGGCTTGCGCTCCGTGGCACGGCTGGCGGCGCCGTTGCTCGCCGATTGGTGCGCAGTCGATCTGCGGGATCCTGACGGCGGATTCCGGCGCGTCGCCGTCGTGCATCGCGATCCGGCCGCCGAGGCGCGCGCGGCGGTACTGCTCGGGCCCGTGGCCGCGCCGACAGCCGTGGGTGTGACGCGCGCGCTCGACACCGGCGCATCCGAGTGGGTCGCCGCCGATGCCGACGCCGCCGATCTCGTCGTGCGCGGCGAGCCCGACGAGCGCCTCGCCGTGGCGGGCCTGGGTGTCGACGGCTATGTCATCGCCCCCCTCGCCGTCGGCGGCCGCGTGTTGGGGGCGATCACGTTCGTGGCCGCGCCGGGCCGTAACCTCGGTGAGAGCGAGGCGCGGCTGGCGCAAGATCTCGCACGGCGCGCGGCGCTCGCCCTGGACGCCGAGCGTCGCCGTGGCCTGACGCGCGAGCTGCTGCAGATGGTCGGCGGCGAATTGCGCGCCCCGCTGGCGTCGCTCGGCCGCGCGTTGCGCGCGACCGCCGATCCGGCGAAAGCGGGTGCGGTGCGCACCGCGGCGCGGGCGCTGTCGGCGGTTGCCCGCGATGCGCGCGTGGCTGCGCGTTTCGTCGCCGTCACCCCCGACGCCAACGCACGGCGTGTCGATCTCGGGCACCTCGTGGACGCCGCGGTCAACGCCGTCGCGGACGAGGCGCGTGCCAAAGGCGTCGATGTCGAGAGCGCCGTCGAGCGCGACATCGTGGAGGTCACCGGCGATCGTCGCCGTCTACGTCAGGCCGCGCAGCGGTTGCTCGAGACGGCGGTGCGCTCGACGCCCGCCGGCGGCCGCGTGCGGGCGCGGCTGTCGCGGGCCGGCGCGCACGCGGTGCTCGCGGTCAGCATGGTCGGCGCCAGTGTCGCGCCGACCGTGGGGCTCCGCTTGAGCGTGGCGCGTCAGCTGGTCGAGTACCACGGCGGGACGCTGACGGCGGTGAGCGAAGGCCCCGGCCCGACGCTGACCGTTTCGCTCCCACTCGCAGACTGGATCGCTCCCGCTCGCGCGTCCATCTCTTAGCGTCGCGATTCGACGTTAGGTTGGGGGGCCCCGAAATGGCCCCCCAAACCCCCCAGCGTTCGTCGCGTCCCGGCGAAGCCGGGACGCTCCTCGGTCCTAGCGTCGCGATTCGTCGACTCGAGGTTGGGGGGCCCGAAATGGCCCCCCAAACCCCCCAGCGTTCGTCGCGTCCCGGCGAAGCCGGGCGCTCCTCGGTCTTCGCGTCAGGATTCGTCCACTCTAGCGATGCCGCGGGGCGCGTGCGATCGTCGGCGCATGCTCGCGTATACGCGCCGCCAGATCGTGCTGCTGTTCGTCGTCGTTGCGGTTGGTGCCGGCGGCCTCGCCATCGATCGCTGGCGTCGCGGCAATCCCGACGTCGTCGCCTATCTCGAGTCGCTCGATCGCGCCCCGGCGGCGACGGCGGCCGCGCACGAGCCGGTCGCACAACAACCGCGGCCGCGCACTCGCGCCGAGCCGCCCACGAGCGCGCCCGTGTCACGCCGGGCGGCGGCGCGCCCCGAGAGCGCGCGCTCGCCGCATGCCCGCGTCGACGACGGCATGCCGCTCGACCTCAATCTTGCGAGCGCCGCGGATTTCGCGCGCTTGCCGGGCGTCGGTCGCGCGCTCGCCGCACGCATCGTCGACGTGCGTACGCGCGACGGACCGTTCGGTTCGGTCGACGATCTCCGGCGCGTGCGCGGCGTCGGCGAGGCCACCCTCGAGCGCCTCAGGCCGCGCCTGGCCGTGAACACGCCGTGACCTCGGGCGCGACTGAAACGAGTCGGCTCGCGATGCCGCTGGCGCCGCCGGCGCTGGCGTTTGCGGTTGGCATCGCGCTCGCCCCGTGGATGGCGCCGCGCGCCGCGTGGGCGCTGCTGGCGGCGGCGCTCGCCGCGGGCGTCGTGGTGCTCGCGCTCGGTCAGGCGGCGCACGCACTCGCCCCGCTGCTCGCCGCGGTGGCGATGCTGGGCGTGCTGCGCGCGGAGCCGCCGCCGCTGCCGCCCGAGCACGTCGGCCGGCTGCCGCTACCGCTCACCGCGCGTCTCGAGGCGCGGCTCGACGGGGAGCCGATCGTCTGGGCGGCGGATCGGGCGCGGCTCGTCCTCGATGTCGAGCGCGTCGACGGCGTTGTGCGCACCGGCCGCGTGGCGCTGACCGTCTACGGTCCGCCGCCGTCACTGGCCGACGGTCAGCGCATCGCCGTCGAGGCGCGACTCGACCGGCCCGTCGGCTTCCGGGATCCAGGCGTGTTCGACGCGACGGTGCGGATGGCGCGCGAGGGCGTCTTCGTGATGGGCAGCGCGCCGTCCACGCGCGTCGTCCCACTCGAGCCGGCGGCGCCGTCATGGCCGGCGCGCGTGCGCCGCTTCGCGCTGGCCGCGTTCGCCGAGCGGCTGCCGCCGGTGTCGGCCGGACTGCTGAGCGGGCTCGTGCTCGGCAGCCGGACCGCGCTGCCGGCGGACGTACAGGACGCCTTCCGCGGCGCCGGCGTCTTTCACGTCCTCGCCGTCTCCGGATTCAACGTGGCGTTGCTCGCGGCCGCCGTGTGGACGGTGACCCGCGCCGCCGGCGGCGGACGGCGCGCGGCCGCGGCCGCGGGAATCATCGCGGTGCTCGGTTTCGCCGCCGTCGTGGGCCCCGAGCCGTCCGTCGTCCGCGCGACGATCATGGCCGTGCTCGTGCTGGCCGCCGTTCTCCTCGACCGCGAGGCGTCCGTTACGAACGGCCTCGCGCTCGCAGCGGTGGCGATCCTCGCGGCGCGCCCGGCCGACCTTTTCGATCCGGGCTTCCAGCTCTCTTTCGCGGCCACGGCCGGCATTGTCGCGGCGCCGATGCCACGCAACGGGCTCGCGGCCGCGCTCGCCGTCAGTCTCGCCGCGCAGCTCGCGGTCTTGCCCGTGACGCTCGTGCACTTCAATCAGGTCTCGACCGTGGGCATCATCGCCAATCTTGCCGCGGTCCCGCTCGCCGCCGGCGCCACCGTGCTCGGTCTGCTCGCCGTGGTCGCGGCGGCCGCCGCCGACGTGGCGGCTGCGGCCGTCTTCGGCGCCGTCTGGCCACTGCTACTCCTGCTCCGCGCGGTCGCCGCGCTGGCGGCGGCGGTGCCAGGGGCGGTGATTCACCTGCCGGCGCCCGGCCCGGCGGCCATCGTCGCGTACGTCGGCGCCCTCGGCTGCGGGCTCGTGGCGTGGCACCAGCGTGCGCGTCGCGGTCGGTGCGCGGCGCTCGGCGGCGGCGCCGCGGTGGCGATGCTGACCGCCGTCGTGCTGGCCGCGCTGCCGATGCTCACACGCGGCGACGGCAAGCTACGCATCGCGGTGCTGGACGTCGGCCAGGGCGACGCGATCGTCGTCGAGGCGCCCGACGGGCGTGCCGTGGTCGTCGATGCCGGCGCCGGCGGGCCGTGGCGGCTCGACGCAGGCGAGCGCGCCGTCGCGCCGTTTCTGTGGAATCGCGGCGTGCTGAGGCTGCACGCGACGCTGACGACACATTCCGATATCGACCATGCGGGCGGGATGGCCGCACTTCGCCGTCTGTTCCGGCCCGCGGAGACGTGGGACGACGTGGCGGGCGCCCGCACGCTCGGCGGCGTCCTGCTCACGTCGATGGCGCCCGACGTTCCCGGTGGTCGCCGCAACGACCGCGCGACCGTGCTCCGCATCGAGCTGGGGCTCGCGAGCGTGCTGCTCGCCTCCGACGTCGAGGCCGCCGGCGAGCGGGCGCTGCTCGCGGCGAACGTTCCGCTCGGCGCGACGGTGCTGAAGGTCGGCCATCACGGGGCGGCGGGATCGACGACGCTGCCATTTCTCGCCGCCGTGCGGCCAGCGGTGGCCATCGTCTCCGTCGGCGCGCGCAATCCCTACGGTCATCCCGACGCCGGCACGCTCGCGCGCCTGGCGGCGGTCGGCGCACGCGTCTATCGCACCGACCGCGACGGCGCGGTGCTCATGGAGACCGACGGGCGGACGCTCACGGTGATGCGCTGGCGCGACCGATCCGTCGAGCGCGTGTGTCTCGACCCCGAGACGATCTGCTAGAATTCGTGGGCCATGGCGAGGATCAACGACAACTATCTGCGGCTCAAGAGCGGTTATCTGTTCAGCGAGATCGCGCGGCGCGTGAAGGAATTCCAGGCGGCGCATTCCGACGCGAAGCTGATCCGGCTCGGCATCGGCGACGCGACGCGGCCGCTGCCGCCGGCGATCGTGCAGGCGCTGCACGCGGCCGTCGACGAGATGGGGCGCGCCGAGACGTTCCGCGGTTACGGCCCCGAGACGGGCTACGACTTCCTCACCGAGCTCATCGCGAAGCATGAGTACGGCGCGCGCGGCGTGACGATCGCGCCCGACGAGATCTTCGTCAGCGATGGCAGCAAGAGTGACGCGGCGAACTTCCAGGAGCTCTTCAGCCCCGACGCCGTCGTCGCGCTGACCGATCCGGTCTATCCGGTCTATCTCGACAGCAACGTGATGGCGGGCCGTGCCGGCGCGCCCGACGCGCGTGGCGGATACGAGCGCATCGTCTATCTGCCGTGCACCGCGGAAAACGGTTTCGATCCGCCGCTGCCCGACCGTCCCGCCGACATGGTCTATCTCTGCTTTCCGAACAATCCGACCGGCGCCGTGCTCGACCGCGGCGCCCTCAAGCGCTGGGTGGACTGGGCGCGCGACGCCGGCGCCGTGCTCCTCTACGACGCCGCATACGAGAGCTACATCCAGGATCCGGACATTCCGCACTCGATCTACGAGGTCCCGGGCGCGCGGCAGGTCGCGGTCGAGTTCCGCTCGTACTCGAAGACGGCCGGCTTCACCGGCACGCGCTGCGCGTACACCGTGGTGCCGCGCGACGTGACCGCGCGGTCATCCAGCGGCGAAGGGGTGGCGCTGCACGGGCTGTGGTTCCGTCGTCAATCGACCAAGTTCAACGGCGCGCCCTACGTCATCCAGCGCGCGGCGGCGGCGGTCTACACGCCCGAGGCCCAGAAGCAGGTCCGCGCGGTGATCGACTTCTATATGGAGAACGCCCGGCTGATCCGCGAGGGGCTCGAGGCCGCGGGGCTCAGCGTGTACGGCGGTCGCAACGCGCCATACATCTGGGTCAAGACGCCGGCGGGACTCGACTCGTGGGGATTTTTCGACAAGCTGCTCAACGAGGCGCACGTCGTGGGCACGCCGGGCGCGGGCTTCGGGCGCAGCGGCGAGGGCTACTTCCGGCTCACGGGCTTCGGCGACCGCGCCTCGACCGAAGAGGCCGTCGCCCGCATCAAGTCGCGTCTGAAGCGCTGACGGCTGGGCGGGGCGCCGGCGAGGCCTCCGCCGGCGTCGCGATCAGACGCGGCTAGCTCTCGTACGCGCGCTCGTACTGCGAGCGCAGCCGCTCCAACTCCTCCGGGTCCAGCCGCATGCCGAGCGACAGCCCCATCTCGCCCAGGATGGTCTTGATCTCGTTCAGCGACTTCTTGCCGAAGTTCTTCGTCTTGAGCAGCTCGGCCTCGGTCTTCTGCACGAGATCGGCGATCGTCCGGATGTTGGCCGTCTTGAGGCAGTTCGACGCGCGCACCGAGAGCTCGAGCTCGTCGACGTTGCGGAAGAGATTGTCGTTGAGCTCGGCGCCGGGCCGCGTCTCCGCGTGGTCGGCATCGTCCTCCTGCGTCGTCGTCTCCGGAAAGTCGGTCAGGAGATTGAAGTGGTCCTGCAGGATGCGCGAGGCCTCGCCCACCGCCGCCTGCGGCGCCACACTGCCGTCGGTCCACACCTCGAGCGCGAGGCGCTCACGCGGCGCGCCGTCCGCCGTCTCGCTGCCCGGCACCGGCTCCACGTGAAAGTTCACGCGCTTGATGGGCGAGAAGTCCGAGTCGAGCAGGATCGCGTTGATCGGCAGGGCCTCGGGCTCCCGTTTCTCGGCCGACTGGTAGCCGCGCCCGCGCTCGATGCATACCTCCATCTCGAGCACGCCGTCCTTGTCGAGCGTGGCCAGCACCACGTCCGGCGTCAGGATCTGCACGTCGGCGTCGGGCTCGAAGTCACCGGCCTTCACCACGCGCGTGCCCTGCGCCTTCAGCCGCAAGATCTTGGGCCGGTTCACGTTGAGCGCGAACACGACCTTGCGGAGGTTCATCATGATGTCGAGGGTGTCTTCCTGCACGCCGGGCAGATGCGAGAACTCGTGCAGCACGTTCTCGATCTTCACCCAGGTCGGGGCGGCGCCGTGGATCGCGGAGAGCAAGGCGCGGCGATAAGCGATGCCGACGGTGAGCGCGAAGCCCGGCTCGAACGTATCGATGGCGATCTTGCCGTAGGCGGTGTCGGACCCGCTCCAGTCCCGCGGTAGACTCGAAGAATCATGCGCCTGCGATGGCTCGTCGTCGCGCTCGCCCTCGCGACCGCCGGTTTCGCCTGGCTCGTGCTGACCCCGTCGGCGGCCGTGCGCCAGGGGCCGCTCATGGTCACGATCCCGCCTCACGAGGGACTGCTGGGCATCGCCGACCGCCTGGCGCGAGCCCAGGTGATCCGCAGCCGGCCCGCGTTCGTCGTGGCCGCGCTGGTGCGCGGCGTGCCGCGCAGCCTGAAGGCCGGCGAGTACGAGATCCCGCGCGATGCCACCACCCTGGACATCGTGGTGCTGCTGGAGAGCGGTCGGGTGCGCCAGCACGCCATCCTGCATCCCGAGGGCGCGACGGTGGCCGAGCTGGCGCGGGCGCTGGAGGCGGAGAATCTGGCGAGCGCCGACGCGGTCGCGCGGGCCGCCATGGACCGCAAGTTCCTCGACGCCAACGGCATCGAGGCGGCCAGCGTGGAAGGCTACCTCTTCCCCGACACCTATCAGTTCGTTCGCGGGATGACGCCGGAGGAGATCCTCGGCAAGATGGCGCAGCGCATGCGCGCGAAGCTCACCCCCGAGATCCACGGCCGCGCGCGCGAGCTCGGGCTCAGCATGCACCAGCTGCTCACGCTCGCCTCGATCATCGAGCGCGAGGCGATCGTCAAGGACGAGCAGCGTCTGATCGCGGCCGTGTTCTGGAACCGGATGAAGATCGGCATGCCGCTGCAGGCCGATCCCACCGTGCAGTACGCGGTGGCCAAAGAGCGACGCGCGCTCAGCCGCGCGGACCTCGCCGTCGATCATCCGTACAACACGTACGTGCGTCCGGGGCTGCCGCCGGGACCGATCGCCAGTCCCGGGCTCGACGCGATTCACGCCGCGCTCGAGCCGGCGCCGGTCAAGTACCTCTACTTCGTCGCGCGCGACGATCGCCGCCACCACTTCTCGACGACCATGCAGGAGCACAACTCCGCGGTCACGCGTTACCGGCTCTCGCGCCGTCTCTCGCGTCGCTAGTCGGCGGTAGAACGGCCTCGGGGAGCGTGCTATAAATCCCGCAATGTCGCGCTCGACCGCGCTGCCCGCCAGCCCCCGCGTCGGCCGCGTGTGGTCCGAGTTTCCCTTCCTCTACCGTGCGCTGCGAGCGCCCGTGCGCGGCGTGCTCGCGCGGTGGTTCGGCCTGCACGTGGAGGGCACCGAGCACCTTCCCGACCGGGGCCCCTATCTCGTGGCGGCGAATCATCACAACTACCTCGACGCCATCGTGCTCGGCGTGAGTGTCCCGGCCCCCATCGCGTTCCTCGTCATGCCACGCGTCTGGCGTGCGACGCCGCTGCATCCGGCCTTTCATCGGCACGTCGGCTCCATTCCGCTGCAGGTCGATCGTGCCGACGTCGGCGCGCTGCGCCGCGCCCTGGCCGCCCTCGAGCGGGGGCGCGTCGTCGGCATTTTTCCCGAAGGGCCCTTCAGCGTGCGCGGCCGGCTCGAGCGCGGGCTGCCCGGCGTCGCTCTGCTGGCGCTCCGCTCAGGCGCGCCGGTGGTGCCGGTGGGGATCCAGGGCACGTGGGAAGCGCTGCGCGCCCGCCGCTTCTATATCCCGCGTCCGACACCGATCACCGTGCGCTTCGGTCGTCCTCGACGGTTTTCGTCCAACGGCGGCTCGGCGCGCGCCGCCCGGCGCGACGTGACCGAGCACATCATGGCCGACATCGCCGCCCTGCTGCCGTGAGTAAGACCTGGGGCGGCCGGTTCTCGCAAGGGACCGACGCCGCCGCCGAGCGGTTCACGGCCTCCCTCGCCTTCGATCGTCGGCTCTGGCCGCAGGACGTCGCCGGCAGCATCGCGTGGACGCGCGCGCTGGCGCGGGCGCGCGTGCTGACCGACGCTGAGCGCGACGCGATCGTGAAAGGGCTCGAGGCCGTGCGCGGCGAGCTCGAGGCCGGCACGTTTTCGTTTCGGCCGGAGCTCGAGGACATCCACACCAACATCGAGCGTCGGCTCGTGGAGCTGATCGGCGAGGTGGGCGGCAAGCTCCACACCGGACGCTCACGCAACGATCAGATCGCGCTGGACGAGCGGATGTACCTCAAGGACGCGGTCGCGCGGGCTCGCGACGGCCTGCGCGCCGTGCAGGCAGCGCTCGTCGCGCGCGCGGGCGAGACGTCGGCGGCGCCGATGCCCGGCTACACGCACCTGCAGCGCGCGCAGCCGATCGTGCTCGCGCACCACCTGCTCGCCTACGTCTTCATGCTCGAGCGCGATCGCGAGCGGCTCGCCGGCTGCGCGGCCCGCGCCGACCGACTGCCACTCGGAGCCGCCGCGCTGGCCGGCACGGCGTTCCCGATCGATCGCGAGGCGCTCGCGCGCGAGCTGGGATTCGGCGGCGTGACGTCGAACAGCCTCGACGCGGTGAGCGACCGCGACTACGTCCTCGAATACCTGGCGGCCGCGGCCATCACAGGCATGCACTTCTCGCGTCTGGCCGCCGATCTCACGCTGTGGGCGACCGCGGAATTCGGGTTCGTCGAGTTCTCCGATGCGTTCGCCACCGGCTCGTCGATCATGCCGCAGAAGAAGAATCCCGACGTGGCCGAGCTCGTGCGCGGCAAGAGCGGGCGCCTGTACGGCAATCTCGTCGCGGTCCTCACGACGATGAAAGGCCTGCCCCTCGCGTACAACTCCGACATGCAGGAGGACAAGCAGCCGTTCTTCGACTCGGTGGACACGCTCGAGGCGGTCCTCGGCGTGCTGCCTCCGCTGCTGGCCTCGCTGACGTTTCGCACGGAGCGCATGCGCGCCGCCGCGGGCGAGCACTACGCGACGGCCACCGACCTCGCCGATTACCTCGTCCGCAAGGGGCTGCCGTTCAGGCAGGCGCACGAGATCGTCGGCAAGATCGTGCGCTTGGCACTGGAGCGCGGCGTGGCGCTCGAGGCGCTGCCGCTCGATGCACTTCGCGGCTTCTCGCCGCTCATCGAGGCCGACGTCCTCGAGGCGCTGACGGTCGACGCATCGCTCAGGGCGCGGGCCGTGACAGGCGGCACCGCGCCCGCCGCCGTCGCCCGGGCGCTGGCCGAGGCGCGCGCCCTCCTGGGCTCGTGAGCGGCGGCCGGCGCCAGCACGCCGTCGCCGTCGTCGCCGTCGTCGTCGTCGTCGTGCTCGGCGCCTGCGGCCGCCGCGGCAACCCCGTGCCGCCCGAGACGCGCTTCCCCCAGGCCGTCAACGATCTGACGGCCGTTGCGCGTGAGGGGGGCATCGAGCTCACCTGGACGGTGCCGCGTCGCCGCTTCGACAACTCGCGCATCCTCGAGCCGGGGGTCGCGCGTCTGTTTCGCGTGGACGACGCAGGCACGGGCGATCCGCGACCCGCGTTGCTGCACGGAGACCGCATCCGCGGCTACACCCAGATCGCGACCTTTCGGCTGCAAGAACCGCCCTCGCCATATCTGCGCGGCGGCCGCATCACGTACATCGACCGCAGCGGCCTCGTCTTCGGCCGCCGTTATACCTATGTGGTGCTGACGACCGACGCGCAGGGGCGCACCGGCCCCCCATCGGCGCGCGTGTCCGTGACCTATATCGCGCCGCCCGAGGCCCCCGGCGCGTTGCGCGGAGAGCCGACCGATCGCGGCGTGCGCCTGAGCTGGCAGGCGCCCGCGACGCTCGTGGATGGCTCGCCGGTGCGCGACCCGCTGACGTACGAGGTGCTGCGCGCGCCCGATCCGGTCGCCGCGCCGACGGTGATCGGGCGCACGAACCCGGGGGTCACGGCGTTCGAGGATCGTGGACTCGAGAACGACCGAACGTACTACTACGCCGTGCGCGCGGTGCGGTCGGCGGACAAGATGACCGCGGCCGGTGCGGCCAGCGAGCGCATCGCCGTGACGCCCGTGAAGACGACGGCGCCCGCGCCGGTGGCCGGGCTCGTCGCGGTGCCCTCGCGCGGTGAGGTCCGGCTATCGTGGCAGCCGAGCCGCGAGCCCGACGTCGCCACCTACATCCTCTATCGCGCCGCCGGCAGTGCGCCGCCGGCGCGCGTGGGCGCCGTGCGGCCGCCGGCCACGACCTTCGTCGACCGCAATCTGCGGCCCGGCACGTACCGCTACACGGTCACCGCACAGGACGCCAGCGCGCGCGCCAACGAGAGCCGTCCCTCGAACGAGGTGATCGTCACCGTACCTTGACTTCGCGCCCGCCGTGAGCAACGATTTCCTGCACATGATCCCCACCACCTACTACCCCTATCGTCACGGCCAGCTCTGCTGCGAGTCGGTGCCGCTGACGAAGCTCGCCGACGCCGTCGGCACGCCCGCGTACGTGTACTCGAAAGCCGCGCTGCTCGACAGCTATCGCGCGTACGACCACGCCTTCAAGGACGTGCCGCATCTCATCTGCTATTCGATCAAGGCCAATTCGAACCTGGCGGTGATCGCGACGCTCGCGCGCGCCGGGGCCGGCGCCGATATCGTCTCGGGCGGCGAGCTGCAGCGCGCGCTGCGCGCGGGCGTGCCGGCGAAGAAAATCATCTTCTCCGGCGTCGGCAAGACGCGCGACGAGATGCGCGACGCGCTGAAGGCGGAGATCCTACTCTTCAACGTGGAGTCGGTGGGCGAGCTGCGCGCGCTCGACGAGGTGGCGCGCGAGCTGGGCACGCGCGCGCCGGTCGCGCTGCGCGTGAATCCCGACGTGGACCCGCAGACGCACAAGTACATCGCCACCGGCCTCAAGAGCGCGAAGTTCGGCATCCCGCACACCCATGCGCTCGCCGCCTACGAGGAGGCCGCCGGCCTGCGCGGCCTCCAGGTCGTCGGCGCCGACATGCACATCGGCTCGCAGCTCACGAAGGCGCTGCCACTGGGCGACGCGGTGGCCCGCGTGGCCGCGCTCGTCAAGCAGCTGCGCGAGCGGGGCGTCGAGATCACGACCATCGACGTAGGCGGCGGTCTCGGCATCCGCTATCGCGACGAGACGCCGCCGACCCACGCCGAGTACGCCACGGTGCTGCTGCCCGCGCTCAAGGAGCTCGGCGTGACGGTACTGCTGGAGCCCGGGCGCTCGATCGTCGGCAACGCCGGCGCGCTGCTCACGCGCGTGCTCTACCACCAGCCGACCGACGCCAAGACGTTCGTCGTCGTCGACGCGGCGATGAACGATCTCGTGCGGCCCGCGTTCTACGACTCGTATCACGCCATCGTGCCGGTGGCGGAGGCGCGCGCCGCTGCACCGGTGGAAACCGCCGACGTCGTCGGACCGATCTGCGAGTCCGGCGACTTCTTCGCCAAGGATCGCGCGCTGCCGCGGCCGGAGGAGGGCGACCTGCTCGCCATTCTGAGCGCCGGCGCCTACGGCTTCGCGATGGCCTCCAACTACAACACGAGACCCCGCCCGGTCGAGGTGCTCGTGGACGGTGATCGCTACACCATCGTGCGCCGCCGGGAGACCTTCGAAGACCTGGTGGCCGGGGAGACGATCGTATGAACCCCATCTTCACCGGTTCGTTCGTCGCGCTGGTCACGCCGTTCAAGAACGGCAAGGTGGACGAGGCGAAGCTGCGCGAGCTCGTCGAGCTGCACGTGGCCAACGGCACCGACGGCTTGGTGCCATGCGGCACCACCGGCGAGTCGCCGACGCTCTCGCACGACGAGCACAAGCGCGTGGTCGAAGTCGTCGTGGAGGCCACACGCAAGCGCATCAAGGTGGTCGCCGGCACCGGCTCGAACTGCACGACCGAGGCGCTCGACCTCACCAAGCACGCCGAGCGCGTGGGCGCCGACGGCGCGCTGGTCGTGAATCCGTACTACAACAAGCCGACGCAGGAGGGCCTCTACCGGCACTTCCGGGCCGTCGCCGAGTCGGTGGCCATGCCGATCGTCGTGTACAACATCCAGAGCCGCACCGCTGTGAACGTCGAAACCGCCACGCTGGCGCGACTGGCCCGCGACGTGAAGAACGTGCGCGGCGTCAAGGAAGCCTCCGGCAACCTCGATCAGATGACGCAGGTGGTGCTGTCGTGCGGTCCTGGCTTCTCCGTGCTGTCGGGCGACGACAGCCTCACGTGGCCACTGATGGCCGTCGGCGGTCACGGCGTGATCTCCGTCATCGCCAACATCGTGCCGAAGGACGTCGCCGAGATGGTCCACGCGGCGCTCGACAACGACGGCAAGCGCGCACGAGAGCTGCATCATCGGCTCTTCCCGCTGGCGCGCGCGGCGTTCCTCGAGACCAATCCCATCCCCATCAAGGAAGCGATGGCGATGGCCGGAATGATCGAGCCGGAGTTCCGGCTGCCGATGTGTCGCATGGGCGATGCGAATCGCGAAACGCTGCGCGGGGTGCTCAAGCAGTACGGCCTCGTGAAGTAGCGCCCGCGGCGGCCACGATTCTGCGATGACGGACGTCCGCCCGACCGCCGCGGCGCCGGAGCCCAGCGAAGGCGCCCCGGCGGCAAATCTGAGTCGGCGATGACGGACGTCCGCCCGACCGCCGCGGCGCCGGAGCCCGGCGAAGGCGCCCCGGCGGCAAATATAGTAGTCGGCGGCGCCGCCGGACGGATGGGCTCGCGCATCGTCGCCCTGCACCGCGAGGCCGGGTTGCGGCTGGCCGCCGCGCTGGAGGCGCCCGGCCATCGTGCGCTCGGCCGCGACGCGGGCGAAGTCGCCGGCGCCGGCGTGCTCGGCGTGCCGCTCACGGGGGACGCCGCCGCCGCCATCACGCGTGACCGCGTCCTGATCGAGTTCTCCGTGCCGGAGGCTTCGCTCGAGCACCTGCGTCTGGTCGCCCGCGCCGGCGCGCGCGCCGTCATCGGCACCACGGGCTTCTCGGCCGCGCAGCGCGAAGAGATCGCGACGCTCGCGCGCCAGGCGGCGATCCTGGTGGCGCCCAACATGTCGGTGGCGGTCACGCTCGCCTTCTCACTGCTCAGGACGATGGCGAAAGCGCTCGGCGACGACTACGACGTGGAGATCACCGAGGTCCATCACCGCTACAAGAAGGACGCGCCGAGCGGCACCGCCGTGCGGATGGCCGAGATTGTCGCCGAGGCGCTGGGCCGCGATCTGCGCAAGGTCGGCGTGTACGGGCGCGAGGGCTTGCCGGGCGAGCGCAGCGGCAAGGAGATCGGCGTGATGTCGCTTCGCTCCGGTGACGTGGTGGGCGAGCACACCGTCTCGTTCGGCACGCTCGGCGAGCGGTTGGAGCTCACCCACCGCGCGCACAGCCGCGACACGTTCGCGCGCGGCGCGCTGCGGGCGGTGCGCTGGATCGCCGGGCGTGGACCGGGCCTCTACTCGATGCACGACGTGCTGGGGATCGCGTGATGCTGATCGTCCGCTGTCGCGTCGGCGACGCCACGCGCTACGGCGCCCTCGAGGGCAACACGGTGATCGAGCACGCCGGGACGCCGTGGACCACGTTCCGGCGCGGCCGAAAACGGCACTCCCTGCATCAGGTCGTGTTGCTGGCGCCCGCCCTGCCGTCCAGGATCGTCGCAGTCGGGTTGAATTACCGCGCGCGCGCCGCGGAGCTGGCGGAAGCCCTGCCGGACCTGCCGGTGCTCGCGCTCAAGCCGCCCAGCGCGGTGATCGGTCCCGACGATCCCATCGTCCTGCCGCCGCAGAGCGACTTCGTCGAGCACGAGGCCGAGCTGGCCATCGTCCTCAAGCGACGCTGTCATAAGGTATCCCCGGTGCGCGCGCGCGACTACGTGCTGGGCTACACCGCGCTCAACGACGTGACCGCGCGCGACGTGCGCGCGCGCGACGGGCTGGCCGCGCGCGCCAAAGGGTTCGACACGTTCTGTCCGCTCGGTCCGTGCACCGCCACCGACCTGGACCCGATCGCGCTCACCGTCGAGGGCCTGGTCACCAAGGACCTGA
>QHSO01000193.1 GCA_003220475.1 Candidatus Rokuibacteriota bacterium
TGGGATGAAGTTGTCGAAATTCGGGATGCCGGCGAAGAACCGGTATTCGATCTCACGGTCGATGGCGAACCCAATTTCGTCGCGAATGACCTGATCATTCACAACTCGACCTTGCTTTTGCAAGCGGCGCGCGCGCTGGCCAAAGCCAGGCCGCCCGTGCTGTATGTCTCCGCCGAGGAGTCGGCGGCGCAGGTGAAGATGCGCGCGGACCGCCTCGGCATCGCCGGCGACGGCCTGCTGCTGTGGGCGGAGAACGATCTCAACGTGGTGCAGGCGGCGCTCGACGACGTCAAGCCGCAGGCCCTGATCGTCGATTCGATCCAGACGGTCTTCCTTCCAGATTTGGAGTCCGCGCCCGGCTCCGTCGCGCAGGTGCGTGAGTGCGGCGCGCGGCTCATGACCCAGGCGAAGGGGCGTGGCCTCGCGACGTTCCTGGTGGGGCACGTCACCAAGGAAGGCGCGCTGGCCGGACCCCGCGTGCTCGAGCATCTGGTCGACACGGTCCTCTACTTCGAGGGCGAGCAGCATCACGCCTATCGCGTCCTGCGCGCGGTGAAAAACCGCTTCGGCTCGACCAACGAGATCGGCGTCTTCGAGATGGCGGCGCGCGGGCTCGTCGAGGTCCCGAATCCCTCCGGCTTCTTCCTCTCCGAGCGCCCGGTGGACGCGCCCGGCTCGGTCGTGGTCGCGAGTCTCGAGGGCACACGACCGATGCTGCTCGAGCTGCAGGCGCTGGTGTCGCGCGCCTCGTTCGGGACGCCGCGGCGCACCGTGCTCGGCGCCGACTACAATCGCGTCTGCCTGCTGCTCGCGGTGCTCGAAAAGCGCGCGCAGCTGCCGATCGGCAACCAGGACGTCTTCGTCAACGTCGCGGGAGGGGGCCGCGTCCTCGAGCCCGCGGCGGACCTCGCGATCGTGCTCGCCGCCGCATCCTCTTATATGGAACGTCCGCTGCCGGCGGATGTCGTGGTGCTGGGCGAGGTCGGCCTCACCGGCGAGGTCCGCGCGGTGGCGGGTCTGGAGTCGCGCCTGCGCGCCGCCGCCCAGCTCGGGTTTCACTCCGCCGTCGTGCCGAAGAGCAGCGCCGCGGAGGCGGGTGCGGCGCCGCTGAAGGTCCGTGGCGTGGCCACGGTGACCGAGGCGGTCGAGGCGCTGCTGCCCTGAGGCTCACCCTCACGCGACTCCTCGTGGTGGTGTGCGCAGCCGTCGCGGCTGCGGCCGCTGCCGCCGCCCTGCGGCTGCCGCTCGGCGCATCCGCGCTCGCGGGCGCCGCGCTCGGTGCCGCCGCCGTCGGCCTCGAGCTCGCGGTCGCGCTGCGACGCGCGCCCGCGCCGGTGGCGAGCGCGGCCACGGGCGAGGGCGCGAAGCTGGTCGACACCTCGGCGATCATCGACGGCCGCATCGCGGACGTCGTGACCACCGGCTTTCTGGACGGGCCGCTGCTCGTGCCGCGCTTCGTGCTGCGCGAGCTGCAGCGTCTCGCCGACGGCGGCGACCCGCTGCGGCGCAACCGCGGCAAGCGCGGCTTCGAGATCCTCAAGCGGCTTCAAGACCTTCACCGCGTGGAGATCGTCGAGGCCGACGTTCCCGGCGTCACCGACGTCGACGGCAAGCTCGTGGAGCTGGCGCGCCAGCGCGGCGCGCGCGTCGTCACCACCGACTACAATCTCAACCGCGTGGCCGAGCTGAGCGGCGTCAACGTGCTGAACGTCAACGATCTCGCCAACGCGCTGAAGCCGGTGGTCCTGCCGGGCGAGAGCCTCCGCGTGCAGGTGCTGCGCGAGGGCAAGGAGCCGGGCCAGGGCGTGGGCTTCCTCGAGGACGGTACGATGGTCGTCGTCGAGCAGGGGCGCCGGCTTCTCGGTCAGGAGGTGGCGGTGGTGGTGACGAGCGCACTGCAGACGTCGGCGGGACGCATGGTGTTCGCGCGTCCGCGGGTCGAGGGCGACGAGCCGCGCGATGCGTGACGTCGCCGTTCTCATTCCCGCCGGCGGCATCGGCGCGCGCCTCGGCCGGCGTACGCCGAAACAGTTCCTGCGCGTGGGCGGTGAGGCCATCCTGACCGCGACGGTGCGCCATTTCCGCCGACACCCGCGCCTGGCCGCGATCGTGGTGGCCGTGCCCGAGGCCCATGTCCCGCGCGCGCGCCGATTGCTGGGACCCGGGGTGAGCGTCGTCACCGGCGGCGCCACGCGGCAAGAGTCGGTACGGCTCGCGCTCGACGGCGCGCCACACGGCGTGCGCATCGTCCTCGTGCACGATGCCGTGCGTCCGTTCATCACCCGCGGCCTCGTCGACGCGGTGCTCGCGGCGGCGCGCGCGGAGGGGGCCGCCATCTGCGCGCTGCCGGTTGCCGAGACGGTGAAGCGGGTGCGCGAGGGCGTTGTGGAGGCGACGATCGACCGCGCAGGACTATGGGCCGTCCAGACGCCGCAAGCGTTCCGTGCGGAGATCCTGCGCGAGGCGCACGACAAAGCGCGTCGCGACGGCGTCGTCGGGACCGACGATGCCATGCTGGTCGAGCGGCTGGGCCAGCGCGTGCGTGTCGTCCCCGGTCTCGCCGCCAACGTAAAGATCACGACGCTCGACGATCTGCGACGCGCCCGCGTCAAACGGTCGGCGCGGGAGCGCGCGTGACACGGGTCGGCTTCGGATTCGATCTGCATCCGCTCGTCGCGGGCCGGCCGCTCGTGCTCGGCGGCGTGCAGGTGCCGTCGGACCTGGGACTGGACGGCCACTCGGACGCCGACGTGCTCTCGCATGCGGTGGCCGAGGCGCTGCTGGGCGCGTTGGCGCTCGGCGACCTCGGCCGCCACTTTCCCGACACCGACCCGCGCTGGCTGGGCGTCTCGAGCTTGCTCCTGCTCAAGGGCGTGCTCGATCTCGTCACCGCCCGCGGAGCGCGGCTGATCAACGTCGACGCCACGGTGCTGGCGCAGGCGCCCAGGCTCGTGTCGCTGCTGCCCGAGATGGCCAAGCGGCTGGCGGACACGCTCGGAATCGCCGTCGACGCCGTCAGCGTCAAAGCGAAAAGCCCCGAGGGGCTGGGACTGCTCGGCCGCCGCGAGGGTATCGCGGCGATGGCCGTCGTCTCTGTGGAGGTCGGCTGAGTGGGGCTGATGGTCTACAACACGATGTCCCGCACGAAGGAGCCGCTCGTGACGATGAGGGCCGGCGAGCTCCGCATGTACTCGTGCGGCGTCACCGTGTACGACCTGTCGCACGTGGGCCACGCGAAGATGATGATCGTCTTCGACGTCATCGCGCGCTATCTGCGCTTCGCCGGCTATCGGGTCACCTTCGTCCGGAACTTCACCGACATCGAGGACAAGATCATCCGGCGCGCCAATGAGGAGGGTGTGCCCGCTCGGGAGATCTCCGAGCGTTACATCGCCGCCTTCCGCGAGGATATCGCCGCGCTCGGCGTGCAGGCGCCGGACGTCGAGCCGAAGGCGACGGACCACGTCCCAGAGATGCTGGCGCTCATCGAGCGCCTCGTCGCCGGCGGCTTCGCCTATGTCGTGGACGGCGACGTGTATTTCGAGGTTCGTCGCTTCCCGGCGTACGGCAAGCTCTCCGGGAAGAACCTCGACGAGCTGCTCGCCGGCGCGCGCGTCGACGTTGACGACCGCAAGCGCGACCCGCGCGACTTCGCGTTGTGGAAGGCGGCCAAGCCGGACGAGCCGTCGTGGCCGAGTCCGTGGGGGCCGGGACGCCCGGGCTGGCACATCGAGTGCTCGGCCATGGCCATGCGCTATCTCGGACCGTCGTTCGATATCCACGGAGGCGGTGAGGATCTGATCTTTCCGCACCACGAGTGCGAGATCGCGCAGTCGGAGGCCGTCACGCACCAGCCGTTCGCCCGCTACTGGGTGCACAACGGCTTCGTGAACATGGGTAAGGAAAAGATGTCGAAGTCGCTCGGCAATACGCTGACGATTCGCGACATCGTCAAGCGCCACGATCCGGAAGCGCTGCGCCTGTGGATTCTCGGCACGCACTATCGCCATCTGCTCGAGTGGTCGGACGAACGCGTGCACGAGGCCGCCGTCGCCCTGGCCCGCCTGCGCCGACCGATCGAGTACGCCGCGCCCTATGCGGCGAGCGAAACGTTCCGAGCCGCGCACGAGCACCCGGTGCCCGCCGAATTCGCGGCTTTTTCGCGCCGGTTCGTCGAGGCGATGGACGACGATTTCAACACGCCGGAGGCGCTCGCCGCGCTGTTCGACTTCAGCAGCGCGCTGCTCGGGAAGTCGCTGAGCCCTCAGGCGCTCGTCACGGGCGCCGCGGAATTGCAGCGCCTCGCCCGGGTCCTCGGGCTGCTTCAACGAGACGCCCAGCCGGCACCGCCCGACGTGCTCCGGCTGATGGACGAGCGTGTGGCGGCGCGCGCGCAGCGCGACTTCCGCCGGTCGGATGAACTGCGCGCAGAGATCCAGCGGCTCGGCTGGCTGGTGGAGGACACGCCCGAAGGTGCACGGCTGACGCGCAAGAGCGGCTGATGGCCGAGGGCCGCGTCTACGGCCGCAACCCCGTGCTGGCGTTGCTGCGAAGCGGGGGCCGCCGTGCCGACGAGATCGCGGTGCTGGCCGGGGGACGCGGACCGCTGGGCGAGGTCGTCGCGCTCGCGCGCCGCGCCGGTGTGAAGGTGTCCTTTCGCACGCGCGAGCAGCTGACCGCCATGGCGGGTTCCTCGGAGCATCAGGGTGTGGTCGCGCGCGTCAGCTCGGCCGAATACGTTGACGTCGCGGACCTGCTCGCCGAGCCGATGGAGCGCGGGCAGACGCCGTTTTTCCTCGTGCTCGACCAGGTTCAGGACCCGCGCA
This sequence comes from Candidatus Rokuibacteriota bacterium, assembly GCA_003220475.1. Taxonomy (GTDB): domain Bacteria; phylum Methylomirabilota; class Methylomirabilia; order Rokubacteriales; family CSP1-6; genus AR12. The sequence goes on from QHSO01000193.1 coordinate 4,827, forward strand.
ACCTGGGCGCGATTCTGAGAACGGCCGAGGCCTTCGGGGTCCACGGTGTGGTGATCCCCAAGCACCACGCCGTGGGTCTCACCGACGCGGCCGCGAGGACCGCGATGGGCGCCCTCGAGCGAGTGCCCGTGGCCAGGGCGACGAACCTCGTCGCCGCGCTGGAAACGATCAAGGAATCGGGGGCTTGGGTGTACGGTGCCGCGACGCACGACGGCATCGCGCCGTGGGCGGCGGACTTGCGCGGCCCTGTATGCTTGGTGCTGGGCAGTGAGGGCGAGGGGTTACGTCCCCTCGTGGCTCGTGCCTGCGACGCCGTGCTCGCCATTCCGATGGCCGGCGGCGCGGAATCCCTCAACGTTGCGGCCGCCGCCGCGGTCCTCTGCTATGAGGTAGCCCGCCAACGGCATCAAAGTGCTTGACTTATCAAAACCGCAACCCTAGATTGGAACTTTGTCCGTGCTGGCGTAGCTCAGGGGCAGAGCAACTGCCTTGTAAGCAGTGGGTCGGGGGTTCAAATCCTCCCGCCAGCGCCAGCTTTTGTGCCGCGTTTTCGCCAACGAGGGGTTCGCATCGCATGCCGGCAGGTTCGGGGAGGTACCCAAGTGGCCAAAGGGGGCAGACTGTAAATCTGCTGGCGTACGCCTTCGGGGGTTCAAATCCTCCCCTCCCCACCACCGATCCGGGCGGGAATAGCTCAGCGGTAGAGCGCCAGCCTTCCAAGCTGGGGGTCGCGGGTTCGAATCCCGTTTCCCGCTCCATTGTATCGGAGCGTCGGCGTGCGGCTCGAGTCGAGGGTGGCCTGAGCGAGGCGCGCGTGGCGGCGCTGGCGGACATTCCGGGGCGGGTGCGTGGCTCCGTTGGTGGACACTCCGGGCAATACCCGCGCGCGATCTAACGATAACGGTTGCGCCCATGTAGCTCAGTTGGCAGAGCACGCCCTTGGTAAGGGCGAGGTCTCCGGTTCAATCCCGGACATGGGCTCCAGAATTTTTTCGCTGACGCACAGCGCGTACGGGAGGTAGCTGCGAATGGCCAAGGCCAAGTACGAGCGGACGAAGCCGCACGTGAACGTGTGGACGATTGGGCACATCGACCACGGCAAGACGACGCTGACGGCGGCGATCACGAAGGTGTTGCACACGAAGAACGCCAAGATTGCGGTGCGGGAGTATGGCTCGATCGACAACGCGCCGGAAGAGCGGGAGCGGGGGATCACGATCGCGGTGGCGCACGTGGAGTACGAGACGGACAAGCGGCACTACGCGCACATCGACTGTCCGGGGCATGCGGACTACATCAAGAACATGATCACGGGGGCGGCGCAGATGGACGGGGCCAT
>QHSO01000028.1 GCA_003220475.1 Candidatus Rokuibacteriota bacterium
CTTCGCCAGCTCGATCGCGTCCTCGTCCGAGGCCGCGAGCACGTCGCCGCAGCCCGAGACCTCGCAGTGCATCCGCGCGCCGCCGAGCGCCTCCAGTGTCGTCTTCTCGCCGATGGCCATCTCGACCATGCGTGGGCTGCCGACGTAGAGCGAGGCCTTGCCGTCCACCATGATCACGACGTCGGTCAGCGCGGGCAGATACGCCGAGCCCGCCGGCGAGGGACCGAAGAGGATGCAGATCTGCGGCACGACGCCGGAGAGCTGCACCTCGTTGTAGAAGATCCGCCCGGCGTGAAAGCGACCGGGGAAGATCTTGATCTGCTCCGAGATCCGCCCGCCCGCCGCGTCTACGAGGTACAGCATCGGCACGCGCAGCCGCGCGGCTTTCTCCTGGATGCGGACGATCTTGAGGACGGTCTTCTCGCCCCACGAGCCGGCCTTGACCGTGTAGTCGTTGGCCATGACGCACACGGTCTTGCCGCCGACCTTGCCGATGCCCGTCACGACGCCGTCGGCGGGCGTCTCCGCCTCCTGGTTGCGCGCGAAGAGCCAATCCTCCTGGAACTCCGTGCCGGGATCGAGCAGGAGCTTGAGGCGATCGCGCACGAACATCTTGCCTTCGGCCCGGAGCTTGTCGCGGTATTTCGCGTGTCCCTGCTCGATGCGTGCGCGCTCGGCGTGATAACGCTCTTCGCCCTGACTCATGGCGCTATTGTACGGGGCTTTCCGCGTACGGAATCGGCCCCGCGTACTCCGCGCGCAGCGGCGCCCAGCGGCGCGCTCCCAGACGCGCGAGCGACGCCGCCAGCTGTGCGAGGTGCAGGCGATCGTGCGTCACCCAGGCAGCGAGCAGATCGAGCCCCGACAGCGTGCCGAGGTGCTCATGGCTCACCGCGCGGCGCAGGCGCTCGGGGGCGAGCCCGTCGACGAACGCGAGCGTCGCCGCCCGGCGCTCGCGGAACGTCGCGAGCGCGGCGCCGGGATCGGCCTCGCGGTAGCGCCGCGTTTCCGCCCAACCGGCGGGATCGATCGGCGCGAACGTCGTGCCGCCGTCCACGACGACGCGCAGGCGAGCGCCGAAATCTTCCAGCTCCTCGTCGCGAAGATGGCAAACGATCTCGATCGGCGACCACTCGGTCGGCGCCGGACGTTCGCGCCACGTCCCCGTGTCGACGTCGGCGAGCAGGACGTCGAGGATGCGTGGGAGCCGCGCGAGCTCCGTGCGCGCGCTCGCCAGCAACGCCGCCGGATCGATCATGGCGGCATATTGTAGGCTAGGGACACCACGGGAGGCGCGATGCCCTTCGACTACGGCAAGTACTTCGGCGAGATCCGGCTCATCCACGACCTGACCACACGCGCTGACGAGCGAACGTGGCGGCTGACCGCGCCCGAGCCGCGCCCGGCGCGCAAGTCGATCGTCCTCTATCTCGGCTGCAACGTGCTGCGCACGTCACACATGATCCGCACCGTCACCGCCGTGTTCGATCTGCTCGAGCTCGACTACGTCACCGTCGGCGGCCCGACGTATTGCTGCGGCATCGTGCACCACCGCGAGGGCGACACGGCCGCCGGCGAAGGCATGGCGAAGCGGACGCTCCAGCTGTTCGAGCGGTACGCGCCCGACGAGGTCGTGATGTGGTGTCCGTCGTGCATCTACTTCTATGACGACGTGATGCACGCGCAGGTTCCGTACCGGGTGCGGCACACGACCGAATTCCTTCTCGCGCAGCTGCCGCGCATCACATTCACCCGGCGTGTCGAGCGCGCGGTGGCCGTGCATGGGCACGCCGTCGGCGAGGCGCGGCAGCGCGAGGCGCAGGCCTGTCGCGAGCTGCTCGCCGCCGTGCCGGGCGTGCGCATCGTGCCGCTCGAGCCCGAGCCGCGCTTCGGCCGCTCGTGCGCGCCCGCCATTCCGCTGGCCCTCGGTCAGGACGTATGGGACGGGCTCGTGCGCGACGAGATCGAGCGGGCGCGGGACGCGGGCGCCGACACGCTCGCCGGTATCTACCACGGTTGCCAGCGGATGATCTGCGGCTTCGAGGCCGAGGGACGCATCACGATCGAGCACTACCTCTCGGTCTTCGCGCGCGGCCTCGGCATCGAGTTCGAGGATCAGTTCAAGAAGTACCGCCTCTGGGGCGATCCCGACCGCGTCCTCGAGGACGCCACGCCCTGCATGGAGGCCAACGGCGTCGACCCCGCCAAAGCGCGCGCGCTCGTCACCGCAACATTCGCGCCGCATCCCGCCCCCGGCACCGCCGCGACCCCGTCCTGAGCTACGAGCGCCGATAACGGCGCATCTGCTTCGTTGCCTCGGGCAACGCTTCCCTCGTCGCCTCGCATCTGCACCGTTCTCGGCGCTCGGGGATGCGCGGTGTTTATCGAGGCTCGGGGTTGGCGTTCGCCCAGACGATGATGACGAGTACACCATCCGCGTAGCGGGGGCCACCGATGACGGCGGGGTTACCGCGCGCGGCTTGAATGTTCGTGGTCACCTCGTTCACGGCGCCGCGTTGCAGGCGCACGTGCATGTGCACGGTGTCGCCGCTCACGCGATCGGGAACGACTTCGAGCGTGCGGTCGCCCGGCACCGGCCACTGCTGGACGGAGCCGATCGGCACCTCCGCGCGATAGCGCTCGAGCGACGTGTACTCCCGATACCCGGTGAGCTGACGGAGTCGCGGCAGAAACGCCCGTAGGCGCTCGTCGGGTTCGGGCGGGGCCATCGGCAGCGACGTCGACGCCGGCGGCTTGTCGGTCGCCAGCAACACGCGGGCCCCGAAGCGCACGACCTGCTGCGCATCGACGACCAACGGCGCCGCCAACGCGACGAGGGCGACGAGCAGGACGAGCAGCGGGCCGAGCGCCGCCTTCAGGCGCTTGCGCGCGTTGTGCAGTCGCGACATCACGGTTCCCATGGGGATCTCCAACACTTCCGCGATCTCCTTGTACGACAGCCCCTCGATGTCACTCAGGACCACGATACGCCGGTGGTCGGCCGAGAGCGTGGCCAGCGCCTTTTCGATCCGAGCGCGCTGCTCGGAGCCTGCGGCCGCCGCGTCCGGCCTCGCGTCGTCGGGCTGGTCGACGAGCACACGGTCCCAATCCTCCTCGGGGATCCGCTCGGTGCCGAACGCGCGACCGCGCGCCGAGCGTGCGCGCAGCCGATCGGCCGCCACGTTCATCACGATCCGGAACAGCCACGTGTAGAACGCCGACTGGCCGCGGAAGTTGGGCAAGGCCTGCCACGCTCGCACGAAGGCTTCCTGCGCTACGTCCCACGCTTCCTCCCGATCGCGCACCACGTTGTAGGCGAGGCGCCACACACGCTGGCGGTACTTCTCGACCAACGGCTCGAAGGCCGCAATGTCGCCGGCGCGACATCGCTCGATGAGGGCGGCATCGTCGGTTTTCACGTGCTCTGGGCGGCGCCCCGCGCGCTCAGGCGGTTAGACGCACGGGTCGCCGTGTTTATTGTAGCGGGGCCGTGTGGGTCACCGGCCTGCTCGCGCGCGGGTCGCGGTCGTACGCAGGCTCAGGAGCGCATCGAGACCGAGCAGATAGCTCTGTGGGCCGAAACCCGAGATCTGGCCCCGTGCGACGGCCGCGATGACTGATCGGCTGCGAAACTCCTCGCGCGCGTGGACGTTGGAGAGATGGACCTCGACGACCGGCACGTCGATCGCCGCCACCGCGTCGCGCAGCGCGATCGAGTAGTGCGTGAAGGCGCCGGGGTTGAAGACCACGCCGGCGAACCCCTCCGCGCGCGCGCCCTGCAGCCAATCCACCAGCTGCCCCTCGTGATTCGACTGACGGCATTCGACGCGCACGCCGCGCCTGCGCGCGTGCTCCTTGATCACGCGGTCGACGGCCGTCAGCGAGGTACGGCCGTACACGGCGGGCTCGCGCGTGCCGAGCAGATTGAGATTGACCCCGTGGAGGACCAGGACGGCGGTCGCCACGCCTAATGACCGAGGAGTTCCGAAAACGCCCAGTCGACGGCGACGAAGAAGAGCAGCCCGGCGAAGACCGTGTACGCGAGCCCCGGTGCGTCATCCTCGCGATTGACCTCGGGAATGAGGTCGGACGCGGCGACGTAGATCGTCACGCCGGCGGAGAGCGCCAGCGCATAGGCGATGTGATGCTGGGCGATGAGACTCGTCGCCAGCGCTCCGGCAAGCGTCAGCACGCCGAGCCCCGTGCCCGCCGCCAGCGCGGCGCCGCGCGAATGCCCGCCCGCCAGCATGATGGACGCGATCGTGAAGCCCTCGGGCAGCTTGTGCAGCATGACGGCGAGGAAGAGGACGGCGCCCAGCGACGCGCTCACCATGAAGCCGGCGGCGATCGCGACCCCGTCGAACACGGTGTGCACGCCGAGGCCGAAGACCGCGAGCCAACCGGCGGACGGACGCAACAGGGCCTCGCGGTGCACCTCTTCGCCGAAGTGGAAATGCGGCGCGACCGTGTGCTCGAACAGGTGGACGCCGAAGTAGCCGAGCAGCACGAACAGGAACGCGTGCGGCACGTGCGTGCTTTCCGGCAACATCCGCACGAAGGCCGCAGCCAACATGAACCCCGCGCCCCCCGCGACGAAGTACCTGAGGCGGGCGTGGCCGTGCTTATGGGCCCTGGTGACGATGGCGGCCCCGGCGACGTCCGCGGCGGCGGCCACGGCCGCGAACGCCAAGTATGCTAACATTGGCGCGAGCATAGCATGGCCATTGGAGCTCCTCCCCGTCTCCTTGGCGAGATCCTCGTTGCTGAAGGCCTCACCACCACCGCCGCCATCGATCGCGCCCTTGCGCGGCAGCGGACTACCGGTGAGCTCATCGGCGAGTGTCTCGTCGCCATCGGCGCCCTGAACGAGGACGACGTCGCCCGCGCCCTCGCCGTGCAGCAGGACCTGCCCTACGTCTGGCGTGAGGAGCTGCCGTCCACCGTGCCGGTGCTCAAGACCGTCTCGGCCAAGTATCTGCGTCAGTACCGCGTGTGTCCGATCAGCATCGAGGGCGGCGTGCTCACGGTCGCCTCGGCGGACCCGCTCAACGCGATCGTCGAGGACGACCTTCGTCAGGCCACGGGACTCAGCGTGAAGTTCGTCGTCAGCTCCGCCACCGGCATCCTCGAGACCATCGATCGCAACTACGACGGCGCCAACGCGAGCGCCCTGCAGCGCATCGTCGAGGGCATCGACGAGGAGCGCGGTCCCGAGGGCGACGAAGACGTCAACCATCTGCGCGACATGGCCTTCGAGGCGCCGGTCGTGCGGCTCGTCAATTTGCTGATCGAGAACGCGATCACGGCCGAGGCCTCCGACATCCACATCGAGCCGTTCGAGGACACGCTGCGCATCCGGTATCGCATCGACGGCATCCTCTACGATCAGGAGGCGCCGCCGCGCCGCCTGCAGGCCGCCGTCACCTCCCGCATCAAGATCATGGCCGAAATGAACATCGCGGAGCGCCGGCTGCCGCAGGACGGGCGCATCCGCGTCAACCTGCACGGCGCGCGCGTCGACATCCGCGTCTCGACGATTCCGACCGTGCACGGCGAGTCCATCGTCATGCGGCTGCTCCAGCGCTCGAGCGTGTTCCTGCCGCTCGAGAAGCTGGGCTTCCCGGCCGATACGCTCAAGCGCTTCGAGTCGCTCATCAAGCGCCCGCACGGCATCCTCCTCGTCACAGGCCCCACGGGCTCAGGCAAGACGACGACCCTCTACGGCGCGCTCGACAAGATCAACTCGCCCGACCGCAAGATCATCACCGTCGAGGACCCCGTCGAGTACCAGCTCAAGGGCGTCAACCAGATCGCCGTGAAGCCGAAGATCGGGCTGTCGTTCGCGACCGGCCTGCGTCACATCGTGCGGCAGGACCCCGACGTCATCCTCGTCGGGGAGATTCGCGATCTGGAAACCGCGGAGATCGCGATCCAGGCCTCGCTCACCGGTCACCTCGTCTTCTCGACGCTGCACACGAACGACGCGCCGGCGGCGATCACGCGGCTTCAAGATATGGGCGTGGAGCCCTACCTGGTGGCCTCGGTGCTGGAGGCCGTCCTCGCGCAGCGGCTCGTGCGCCGGGTCTGCGCTGCCTGTCGCGTGCCGGACGAGGTGAGCGCGGCCGACCTCGACGCGCTGGGCGTCGTCGCGCCCGACAACACCAGGCTCTTCCGCGGCAAGGGCTGCGACGACTGCCGCGGCACCGGCTATCGCGGGCGCATGGGGATCTACGAGCTCTTCCCGATTACGGAAGACGCGCGGAGCCTGATGCTGCGTCGCGCGTCGTCCCGCGACATCCGGCAGCACGCCGTCGCCGCCGGCATGGTGACGCTGCGCCTGGATGGATGGCGGCGTGCGTGCGAGGGGCTCACGACGGTCGAGGAAATCCTGCGCGTCACGCAGGAAGACGCCTGAGGCGATGCCCGTCTTCGTGTACAAGGCCGCCGACCGTCGCGGCCAGACGATCGACGGAGTCATGGACGCGCCCGACGCGCGCGCCGTCGTCGAGCGTCTGCAGAAGGACGCGTACTATCCCATCAAGGTCACGGCCCACGGCGAGCGCGCGCCGCTCTTGCGGCTGGGCGGCTCGCGCGTCCGCCCGCGCGACCTGCTCGCCCTGACCCAGCAACTGGCGACGCTGTTCGAGGCCGGGCTGCCGCTGGACCGCGCGCTGACGATTCTCGAGGAGCTCGCGTTCAACGCGCGCGTCAAGGCGATCGTCAGCGACCTGCTGCGCAGCGTGCGCGGGGGGGCGTCGTTCAGCGAGGCACTCGCCAAGCATCATCCGCGGCCGTTTTCGCGGCTCTACATCAATATGGTCCGCGCCGGCGAAAAGGGCGGCGTACTCGAAGTGACGCTGCGACGGCTGGCGGAGTTCCTCGAGGCGCGCGCCGCCTTCAACGAGGCGGTCGTCTCCGCGCTGATCTATCCCGCCGTCATCACGCTCGTCGGCGCCGGCGCGGTCGTGTTCCTCATGACCTTCGTCATTCCGCGCTTCGCGACGATCTTCAGGGATCTCAATCAAGCGATCCCGCTTCCGACGCAGATCCTGCTCGGCGTCAGCGGTGGGCTGCAGCAGTACTGGTGGATCGGCCTCGTCGTCGTGCTGGGCGGCGTGCTGGCCTGGCGCGTCTGGACGGGGACGCCCGAGGGACGCATGTCGTGGGACCGCGCGCTCCTCAAAGCGCCGCTTTTCGGCCCTATCGCGCTGAACGTGGAGACGGCACGCTTCGCCCGCACCCTCGGCACCATGCTACGCTCGGGCGTGCCTATGCTGGGCGCCCTCGCCGTGGTCGGCGAGATGATGTCCAATCAGGCCGTCGGCGTCGCGGTGTCGCGGCTGTCGGACGGCGTCAAGCGCGGCGGTACCGTCGCCTCCGGCATGCAGGAGCAAGGCATGTTCCCCATGCTGGCCGTCCACATGGTGCGCGTGGGCGAGGAAACAGGTCGCATGGAAGACATGCTGCTGAAGGTCGCCGACACGTTCGAGACCGACGTTCGCGTCGACATGAAGCGGGCGCTCGGGCTACTGGAGCCGACGATCATCGTGGTGATGGGCGCGGTCGTCGCATTCATCGTCGTGGCCATGCTGATGGCGATCTTCTCGATCAACGAGGTGGCCCTGTGAGACGTCATTGGCTCCGGAACGAACGCGGATTCACGCTCATCGAGCTGCTCGTCGTCATCATCGTGCTCGGCCTGCTCGTCGGCCTCGTCGGCCCGCGGCTGTTCGGGCACGTCGGTACGTCGCGACAGGCGGCGGCCAAGGCGCAGATCGAGCTGTTCGGGACGGCGCTCGATGCCTACCGGCTCGACGTCGGCTCGTATCCGACGTCCGCGCAGGGCCTGCAGTCGCTCGTGACGAACCCGAACGTCCCGAATTGGAACGGCCCGTATCTGAAGAAGCGAGAGGTCCCCCTCGATCCGTGGGACACGGCCTACAAGTACGCGTGCTGCCCGGGTCAGCACGACGACTACGATCTCTGGTCCGAGGGCGCCGACAAGGCCCCCGGCGGCGAGGGCGAGAACGCGGACGTCACGTCGTGGCAGTCCTTGAAGTCGCGAAAGGCGGCGCAGCAGTAGGCGCGCGGCGCGCTCGCGCACGATCGGAGCGAGGTTTCACGCTCCTCGAGCTGATCGTGACCTTGCTGATCCTGATGATCCTCGTCGGCCTCTCCGTGCCGGTCGTCGGCCGCAGCAGCGATGCCGTCCGCAGCCGCGCCGAGGTCGCCGGCTTCTCGGCGTTCCTGCGCCACGCCCGCGAGCGGGCGATCACCAGCCGCGTGTCGCATACCGTCGTGATCGACCCGACCCACCGTACGATGACCGTGCTGGCCGGCCCCGAGGCCGAGGTGCGCGAGACTCGCCCGCTGCCCGAGCGCATGACCGTGGAGGCGACGCCGCAGGCGGCGTTCAGCGTCCGCTTCGAGCCGCAGGGGATGTCGAGCGGCGCCGAGTACCGAGTCAAAACGGGCGACGTCGTGTACCGCGTGACGGTCGACCCGGTCACCGGCCGGGTCAAGAACACGCGGCTATGAGTGCGCGGACATCGGAACGCCGCCCGCGCGAGGCGGGATTCACGCTGCTCGAGGTGTTGGTGGCCCTGGTGATTCTCGGACTGGCGATCGTCGTGTCGATTCAGGGGTTCGCGTCGGGGCTGCGGCTGCTGAAGCTGTCGGGCGAGCACCAGGAGGCGATGCTGCTCGCCGACCTGAAAGCGCGCGAGATCGCCGCGCCCACGGAGCCCGGCCGTGACACCGGCACGGAGGGACCGTTCACCTGGGAGCGCGAGGTCAAGCAGGTCGTGACGCCCGATCTCGAGGTCGACGGACGTGTCGGCAGGTGGCGGCAGTGGGAGGTGGACGTGCACGTGCGCTGGGGCGATCACCGCCAGGTCTCGGTCGCCACGCTCCGCACCGTCGCCGGCGACGGCGACACGAAATTGACGCGTCCGCGGCCATGAGGCGCGAGCGCGGCTTCACGCTGCTCGAGCTGCTCATCGCGCTGGGGATCGTCGGCCTGCTGATGACCATCGCCTTCAGCGGTCTGCGCGTCGCCATGGCCGCATGGACTCGCGGGGAGGATCGCGCGGAGGCGCACCAGCACGTGCGCGCCATCGCGTTCACGATGGCGCGCGCGCTCGGCGCCGCCTATCCGTACCGCGGGGCCAAGGGCGAGGCGCCCGAGGTCATCACGCTGTTCAACGGCGCCGAGCAGAAGCTGGAGTTCATCACGCAGGCTCCCCCGCTGCCGCTGCAGGCGCCGGTGGCCTTCACCGCCGTCGTGATCTCGCTCGAGTCGGGCGAAGAGCAGGGGCTCGTCGTGCGCGAGCGCGCGCTGCCGAACCGCGACCCGTTCACCAAGGGCGACATCGTGATGCGCGATCCCGCCGTGACCTCCCTCGCCTTCAAGTTCCAGAACGACGACGGCGAATGGGGCGACACCTGGGACGGCCAGGACCAGAAAGCGATCCCGCGCGCGATCTCGCTCACGATCGGCACGACGTTGAACGGCAAGGCACAGAAGCTGCCGCCGATCACGGTCACGCTGCGAACGACGGGGGCCATCCGGTGAGCCGCCAGCGCGGCTTCGCGCTGATCGCCGTCCTGCTCGTGCTGGCCATGCTCGGCATACTCGGCGCCGAGTTCGCCTACTCGATGCGGCTCGAGGCCACATCCGTGCGCGCGTACAAGGACACGCTCACAGCGGCGCACCTCGCCGAGGCGGGCGTCGAGCAGGCGATCCGCGAGATCGCCGGCGACGTGATGAACGCGGTGCTGGCCGAAGACGGCAGCCTGACCTTCTACAATCGCGAGCGCCTGGAGCTCAAGCGCCTGCCGCGCACGAATGTGCCGCTCGGCGCCGGCCAGTTCTCGTACCGGATCACCGACGAGGAGGCGCGCCTCAACCTCAACACCTCGCCGCCCGACCGCGTCGAGCGGCTGCTACAGGCGCTGGGGCTCGAGAAGTCCGATCGCGACACGATCAACGATAGTCTTCAGGATTGGCGCGACCCCAACGAAGAGCACCGGCTCAACGGCGCCGAGAGCGAGGACTACTATCTGAAGCTGCCGTTGCCGTACCGGTCCAAGAACTCAAACCTCGACTCCGTCACCGAGCTGCTGCAGATCAAGGGCGTGACCCCCGCCATCTACTACGGCACGGCCGGCAAGCCGGGGCTCGAGGCCTTTGTCACGGTGAAGTCGCCCGGCCAGGTGAACCTCAACACCGCGTCCTGCGTCGTGCTGCGTGCGCTCGCCTTCGGCGACGCCGAGTGCTCCGCCGTCGAGCAGGCGCGGCGCGATGGGCCCTACACGACCGTGCCCGGACAGTTCGGTGGACGCGGGCTCAGCCTTACGACTCGCACGTACCGCGTGGAGGCCGAGGGCATCATCGACGGCCAGCCGCGGGCGCGGCTCACCGCGATCATCCAGCGCCGCACGGACTCCGCCGGCGACAACGTCACGGTGCTCGAATGGTCGGGCATCCGGTAGCCGGAAGAGTTTTGCAGGTCGCGGGGTTGTCCCGTAGGCTACGTGAATGAACTTCAAGCCGCTCCGGCTCGCCGTCGTTCTGCTCGGTGACCGGCTCGCCGTCGCCGCCCTGAGCGGCACACGGCTCGAGGCCTTCACCGTCGACGTCGAGAATCCGGCCGCCGCGCTGCGCGCCGAGCTCGACGCGCGCCGGCTGCCGGCGCGCAGCGCATTCCTGGCGCTATCGCGCAGCGCCGTCACCGTCAAGCCGATCGAGCTCCCGCCCGTGGCCGGCGACGTCCGGCAAATGGTCGGCTTCGAGCTCGAGCGGCATCTGCCGTTCCCGCCGGACGACGCGTCGTACGACTTCACGCTGCTGCCCAGCGAGCCCGCCGCCGACCGGCCCGCGGGCGCGGAGCAGCGTGTGCTGATCACCGCCGCCGACCGGCGCGTGGTCGAAACTGCGCTTCGCCTGGCCGAAGAGGCGCGGCTGCGGCCGTTGTCGCTCACGGTCGCGGCGCACAATCTGCCAACGCTGGCGCGCGTGCCGCGCGGCTCCCACGTGGCGTGGGTGCATCGCGCGGGGGGCGCCACCGACCTACTGCTGGTGGTCGGCGACACGTTGATGCTGAGCCGAAGCCTGTCCGGCACCGACGACGCGCTCGTGGCCGAAGAGGTCAAGCGCTCGCTGCTCGCGCTTCGCTGGCGCGGCTGCGATGCCGTGTGGGTCTCGGGCGACGTCCCCGCGCCGCAGGCGCCCAGCGCCGGTCCGCTGGCCGAGCTCGGCGCGCCGGTGACGGAGCCCGCCTGGACGCCGCGCGCGGCGCAGCAGCTCGACGGCCTCGCCGCCGAGCATCGCGGGGCGCTGCAGCTGGCGCTCGCCGTCGCTTCCGGCCGCAGCGTACGAGCGCTCGAGCTGCTGCCCTCGACCGTTCGCCCGCGGCGCCTCACGCGCGCGCAGACGTTCACGGTCGGCATCGCGGCGGCGACGGCCGTGCTCGGCATCCTCGCCCTGCTCGCCCCGGGCTGGCGCGAGCAGCGTCATCTGAACCGCATCGACGCCGAGATCGCGCGTATGGATCCGGACGTCAAGGCGGTGGACCGTGTGCTGCGCGACCTCGAGCGCAAGCGCAAGCTGCTCGCCGCCGTCGATGGCGCCGAGGCCGCCGGCATTCGCCCGCTGCCCGTTCTGCGCGAGCTGACCGAGATCCTGCCCAACGACGCCTGGCTGACCACGCTCTCACTCGACGCCAAGGGCGTGGAGCTGACGGGCGCGGCGGCCGCCGCGAGCACGCTCATCCCGTTGCTCGAAAACTCGCCGCGGCTGGAGCGCGTGGAGTTCTCGTCGCCGGTCACACGCGGCCGCGACAATCGCGAGCAGTTCCGCATCCGCGCCGCGTGGGAGGCGGGTGGCGCGGTGGCACCCACGGCGGGCGCGCCGGCGACGCCGCCGGGAGTGGTGCCAGCGCCTCCGCCCGGCATCGTCGTTCCCGCTCCACCGACGCCAGGCGCACCGCCGGCGACGCCCGCTCAACCGCGGCGACCCGCCATGACGCCGACACCGCCGGGGACACGGCCATGATGCGATGGCTCAGCCGGCTCTCGCCGCGCGAGCGCGCGATCGTGGTGGGCGGCACGGCGATCCTTGCCGTTGCGCTGCTCTGGCTCTTCGTCATCACACCGCTGCGCGACCGCACCACGGCCACCGCGGATCTCGTCCCCGAGCGCGAGCGGCTGCTCGTGCGTCGTATGGACTTGCTCGCGCGTCGCACGCAGATCGCCGCCGAGCTCGAGTCCGCCAACGCCCGCATCGAGCGCCTCAACGCGCGCTTGCTGACCGCCGCCGCGCCGGCCGTCGCCGCTTCGGAATTGCAGAAGCTCGTCAAGGACATGGCGGCCGAGGCCAGGACGGACATTCGCAGCGAGCGGATCCTTCCGCCCGAGGAGCGCGGCGACCTGCTCGAGATTCCGGTGGAGATCGCCGTTTCGGCGGAAATCCGCCAGCTCGTGGACCTGCTCGCCCGCGTCGAAGGCGCGCAAAAGCTATTGACCGTAAAGGACTTGCGGGTAAGAGTAGTGAACGTCAGCCAGCCGAAGGAGCTGTTGGCGACGCTGACGGTATCGGGCTTCATTCTGCCGCCCGGCAAAGCAAAGACATGATCCCGCGAACACTCGCCGCCGTGAACCTTGCGCTCGCCGCCCTCGCGGCGTTGCTCGTCCTCTATATCGGTCGTCAGTTCGTGGCCCCCACATCGCTGCCGGTCGGCGGCCGCCGCGCCGCAGCGCCCACGGCATCCGCGGCTGCGATCGAGACCGCGCGCTCGCCGGCGAGCGCGTACAACGTGGTGGCCAGTCGCAACCTGTTCAGCCCCACGCGCACAGAAGCCCCCTCCAGCGGCGTGATCGCCGCGACGCCGGTCGTGAGGCCCAACCTCTTCGGCGTCGTCGTGCGCGACAGCGGCTCGATCGCGTATCTCGAAGACCCGACGACCAAGCGCGTGGCGGGTTATCGCGTCGGCGATCGGATCCTCGGCGGCACCGTGCAGTCGATCAAGGTCGACGCGGTCACCATCGACGCGCCCGGCGGCGCGATGGACGTCCGGCTGCACGACCCGGGCAGGCCGCGCGCGACGCCGGCCACGGCCGCCGGAACGCCGCAGCCGAGCGTCGCACCCGCCCTCCCAGGCGTGATCCCGCCGACGACCGCGCCGCCCATGACAACGCCGCCCCACGCGGTGGGGCAGCCGCCGATGCAGCCGGGTCAGCCCCCCGGGACGATGATTCCGACCCAGCCGCCGACGGTCGCCGTACCGGGCCAGCCGCCCGTCGTCACGCCGCCGGCCGTTCCGGGCCGCCGTCCGCTGCCGCCCAACCTGATGCGCCGTCTGCCACCCGGCATGGGCGATGCGCCGCAACAGTAACCATGTAGGCGGCTTCATCGCGAGCGCTGTTCTGCTCTCACTCGTTGCGGGGTGCGCGACGAAGAGTCCAACACCGCCGAAGATCACCACGCTGCCGGTGGGCCCCGTGCCGGCGCCGACCGTCACCGTTCAGACGGAGCCAACCACGCCGCTGCCGCCCGTCTCCATCGGTCCCCGACCGCCGGCGCAGCTGCAGCCTCCGCCCGTGACGCCGGCGCCGACGCCGCCGCCTGCCACCGTGCCGCCGATGCCCGTTCAGCCCGCGACACCGCCGAGCGGACGCTACATCGTGCTGAACTTCGACAATGCCGACATCGAGACGGTCATCCATGCGGCGAGCGAGATCGTCGGCTTCAACTACGTGCTGTCGCCGGATGTCCGCGGCAAGGTCACCGTGCAGACGTCGGGTCGCATTCCGCAGGAGGACGTCTTCGGCGTGCTGCTCGGCATTCTGGAAGTGCACGGGTTCACCGCGGTGAAGTCGGGCAACCTCTACAAGATCGTCCGCGTCGAGGGCGCGCGCGAGCGCGCCGTGCCGACCATCATCGGTGACGTGCCGATCGCCGAACGTAGCGGCGACGAGATCATTACGCAGATCGTTCCCGTCCGCTATGCGTCGGTCAACGACCTCGGCGTGCTGCTGCGGCCGTTCGTCTCGTCGCGCGGCACGCTCGTGGCCAACCGCGAGACGAACGTCCTCATCATCACCGACGCGGCCTCGAACATCCGCCGTGTGCTCGACATCATCAAGCTGGTCGACGTGCAGGTCTCGCTCGACGAGCTGCAGATCATTCCGGTGAGCTTCGCGGACGCGGCGGAAGTGGCGACGATTCTCAACCAGCTGTTCGCGGGCGGCCGCCTCCGCGCGTCCGTCGGCGTGCCCGGTATTCCGACGACGCCTACGCCCGGCGCCGTCGCCCCGGGCGCCGGCGGCACGACCAGCACCGAGCGCCAACCGCTCGTCATCGCCGAGAAGCGCTCGAACTCGCTCATCGTCCATGGCCGCAAGTCCGAGATCGAGATGATCCGGCGCATCCTGGCCCAGCTGGACATCAACGTGACGGGCGGACGGCGCGTGTTCATCTACTTCGCGGAGAACGCCAAGTCCAAGGACCTCGCCGCGACGCTCAACGCGATCTACGGCGCCAAGGAAACGGTACCGGCGGGGCAGCCGACGCCGCCGCTGACGTCTCGTCCGGCGGGCCAGCCACCGCCTCCGCCGTCCCCCGCCCCGACGACCGCTCCGGGCGCGCCGCTCGGCATCACGGACGTCGGCCTGGCCGAGGGCCAGTTCCGATTCATCGCCGACGAGACGACGAACTCCGTCATCGTCACGACGACGCCGCGACAGTGGACGGACATCGAGCCGACGATCCGCTCGCTCGACAAGATGCCGCGTCAGGTGCTGATCGAGGTGCTCGTGGCCGAGATCACGCTCAACGACGACACGCGTCTCGGCCTCGATTGGGCCATCAAGACAGGCAAGTTCAATATCGCGCAGCAGAGTCTCACCACCTCGACGTCGGGCTCCCAGACGATTTCGCCGCCCAGCGGATTCGAGACGCTCGGCGCCGTCACGTCGATCGCCGGCCTCGCCTCGGGGCTCACGGCGTTCACCTTCGCGACCGATCAGTTCTTCGCGATGCTGAACGCGTTCGCCTCGGACAACCGCATCAACGTCGTCAGCAACCCGCACGTGATGACGTCTGAGAACAAGAAGGCGATCATCAACGTGTCGACCTCGGTGCCGATCGTCACCGGCCAGCAGACGGGCACGCAGACCGTTCCGGCGACCACGGGTGGGACGACGACGACGCAGGTTACCGGCAGCCTGAACCAGACGGTCGAATACCGCGATGCCGGCGTGATCCTCACGGTCACCCCGCGCATCGGCGAGCGCGGCACCGTCGCCCTCGACGTCAAGCAGGAGGTCAACTCGGTGGGCCCCGCGGTGGCCCCGACGAACTCACCGTCCTTTCTCAAGCGCGAAGCCGAGACCTCCGTCGTCCTGCTCAACAACCAGACGCTCGTGCTCGGCGGTCTGATCCAGGACCGACGCACGATCACCCAGCGCGGAATTCCGTTGTTCTACAAGCTGCCGATCATCGGCTACCTGTTCGGCTTCAAGGAAAACCTGATCGAGAAGAGCGAGCTGATCCTGTTGATCACGCCGCGCGTGGTCGGCACGCCGGTGGATGCTCAGCGGATCACCGACCAGATGCGCCGCGCGACACCCGAGCTGAACGACGCCGTCCGCAAAGCGCCGCGAGCGCCGGCGACCGCGCCGCCCGGGACGCCGACGACGCCGCAGCCGGCTCCCGTGCCGCCGCTCGCCCCGCAGCGGGCTCCGGTGCCGCCGCCGCCGACCAGCAGCGCGCCGCCTATCGCGCCGCCACCGGTCCCAGTCGTGCCGCGGACACCGACGCCCGCGCCGCCGTCCGGCGTGCCGCCGATCCCGCCTGCGCCGCCCATGGCGCCGGTGCCGCCGCAATCGTCGGCGCCATCGACGCTCGCCGAGCTCGCGTCGCTCAGCGCCCGGTGAACTTCGCCGGCCGCTTTTCGAAGAAAGCGGCGAGGCCCTCCTGATGATCCTCCGACGAGATCGCGATGCCCTGCGAGAAGGCCTCGAGGTCGAGGGCGGCGGCGAGATCCGACGTCGCCGCGCGGTTGACCATGTGCTTGGCCATCTTCAGCACGGCCGGCGAGCCGGCCGCGATCTTCTCCGCGAGGGCGCGCGTCGTCGCCATGAGCTCCGTCGCGGGCACGACGCGGTTCACGAGCCCGATGCGCGCCGCCTCGGTGGCGTCGATGACGTCTGCGGTGAAGATCAGCTCCTTGGCGCGCGCCAGGCCGACGACGCGCGACAGCAGCCACGTGCCGCCGCCGTCGGGGACGAGCCCGATCTTCCAGAAGAGCTCGCCGAAGCGGGCCCGGTCGGAGGCGACGATGAGATCGCAGCACAGCGCCAGGTTCGAGCCGGCGCCGACGGCGTAGCCGTCCACCATCGCGATCGTCGGCTTGGGGAAGTCCACCAGCCGGAGGACCATGCGATTGAGCGACTCGACGCGCGCGCGGCCCTCGGCGGCGGTGTGACGCCTGGCGCGCATCGTCTTGACGTCGCCGCCCGCGCAGAAGTTTCCGCCGGCGCCGGTGAGGATCATCACGCGCGCCGCCTCGTCGGCCTCGACCTCGTCGAGCACGCTCGCCAGCTCGCGGCGCATCACGAGATCGAGCGCGTTGAGGGCCTGCGGTCGATTCAGGGTAATCGTTGCGATGCCGCCGTCGCGCTCGGAGATCAGCGTCTGGTAACCCACGGCCGACTCCTTTCAGACCCGCAAGATCGAGGCGCCATGATCGCGATGGCTGCGGAGGGTGTCCACATGCTGCGTGCTACAATCGCCGTGGTGTCATGCGCCTGATCGGCATGGTGCACCTGCCTCCCCTACCCGGCAGTCCTCGCTGGGAGGGCTCCATGGAGCGCGCGATCGCCGCCGCGCTCGCCGACGCCCGCGCGCTGGTCGACAACGGCATGGATGCGATCATCGTCGAAAACTATGGCGATGCGCCGTTCACCGCCGGCCGCGTCGCCGCCTCGACGGTGTCGGCCATGACGGTGATCGCGCACGAGATTCGCCGCGCGCTGCCGTCGACCCCGCTCGGCGTCAACGTCCTCAAGAGCGATCCGCGCTCGGCGCTGGCGGTCGCCACGGCCGTCGGGGCGCGCTTCATCCGCGTCAACGTGCTCGCGGGCGCCGTGGTCGCCGATCAAGGCATCGTGCAGACCGACGCGTACGACCTGCTCCGCGACCGTCGTCTGCTCGGCGTCGAGGTCGCCATCTTCGCCGACGTGCAGGGCAAGCATGCCGTGCCGCTCGCGCCCGTCGAGCTCGAGCAGCAGGCCCGCGATCTCGCCTCACGCTCGCTCGCCGACGGTCTCGTCGTCTCCGGCCGCGCCACCGGCGACGCCACGCCGATCGACGACGTCAAGCGCGTGCGCAGCGCGGTGCCGGACGTGCCGATCCTCGTCGGCAGCGGCGTCACGCCGGAGACGGCGGCCGATCTGCTCTCGCTCGCCGACGCGCTGATCGTCGGCACCTCGCTCAAGCGCGACGGCGACGTGAGCAAACCCGTCGATCCCGAGCGCGTGCGACGGCTGGTCGACGCCGTCGGTGGCCGCTAGGCTTCCGCGCGGCCTTCTCGTCGGCGCCGCGCTCGTCATCGTCCTGATCGCCGGCTGCGGCAGCCTCGCGCCCGAGCGCTTCGGCGCGCTGAATCCGCGGCTCGGCGAGCTGCTGCTCGTCGGCTTCGACGGCACCACCCTGCACGACAACGCGCACCTCGAGAGCCTCCTGTGCGAGACGCGCGTGGCCGGCGTCATCCTCTTCGCGCGCAACATCGTGGACGCCGAGCAGACGGCGCGGCTCACGCGCGAGATCACCGCACGCGCGCGCGCCTGCACGGGCCGCGCGTTGCTGGTGGCGGTGGACGCCGAGGGCGGCCGCGTGATGCGCCTGGGCCCCTCGGCCGGCTGGACGGCGACGCTCTCGCATCAGGACCTCGGCGAGGCCGGCGATCTCGTGCAGACCGAGCTCGAGGCCCGGCGCATCGGCGGCATGCTGCGGGAGGCCGGCATCAACTGGAACCTCGCGCCCGTGGTCGACGTCGGCTACAACCCGGCCAACCCGGTCATCGTCGGCGTGGGCCGCTCGTTCGGCGCCAACCCCCAGATCGTGGCCGCGCAGGCGCGCGCGTACATCACCGGGATGCACGCGGCGGGCGTGCTGACCGCGCTCAAGCACTTCCCGGGACACGGCTCGAGCATCGACGACTCGCACGCGGGCTTCGTGGACGTCACCGAGACCGCGCGGCCCGACGTCGAGCTCGTGCCCTACCGGCTACTGCTGGCCGAGGGCCTCGTCGACGCCGTCATGACGGCGCACGTCTTCAATCGCCACCTCGATCCCTGGGTGCCGGCCACGCTGTCGCGGTCGACCATCGACGGGATGCTGCGTGGCGAGCTGGGCTGGCGCGGCGTCGTCGTGAGCGACGACATGCGCATGGGGGCGATCGAACGCCACTATGGCGTGGGGGACGCGGCGGTGCGGGCGCTGCGGGCGGGTGTCGACCTCGTCCTCATCGCGGACGATCGACGGCCCGGGGATCGCTTCGCGTCGGCCGAGGCGCTGAAGGCCATTCGCCGCGCCCTGCGGCGGGGCCGGCTGCCGGCCGCCCGGGTGGACGAAGCGCTGACGCGAATCGCGGCGTTGAGGTCCAGATTGACCGTCCCCGCCGAGGTCCGCTAGGCTCGTCCAGTGAGGGTCAGGCGCGACTTCCCGCTGCCGATCAAGGTCAAGCTCAGCCTGCTCATCACCACGCTGGTCGCGCTCGCGGTTCTCCTCGTCGGCTTTTCGCTCCTGAGCCGCCAGGAGCGGGCCCTCACCGACGCCGTCACCAAGCGCGGCAAGACGATCGCCGCCAACCTCGCCGCCGCCGGCAAGAGCGCGCTCGCCACCAACGACGACCTCGCGCTCAATATCTTCGTCAAGGAGGCCATGCACGACGAAGACGTCGCCTACGTCGTCTTCACTGATGAGAAGGGCATCGTGCACGCGCACTCCGACGTCACGGCGATCGGCCGTCCGGTCGTCCGGCCGCCCGCGCTCAAGCCGGCGAGCCAGCAGGCGCTCGTGCAGACCTACAAGCGCGGGGACGCCGAGATCATCGACATCTCCGTGCCGCTCACGTTCAGCAAGACGCCGGTGGGCATGCTCTACGTCGGGTTCAGCACGCGGGCGATCAGCACGGCGGTGGACAAGGCGCGCAACCAGGCCTTCCTCATCACCGCGTTCATGGTGGTCCTCGGCCTCGCGGGCGCCGTCGCGCTGGCCACGCTGCTCGCGCGGCCGATCTTCCGGCTGATGGATGCCACCGATGCGGTGGCCCAGGGTGACTTCAACGTATCGGTCCCGGTGACGACGCGCGACGAGCTGGGCGTGTTGACCGAGTCGTTCAACCGCATGGCGCGCAGCCTGCGGGAGAAGGAGATGATCAAGCGCGCCTTCACCCGCTACGTCGCGCGCGAGGTCGTCGAGGAGGTGCTGAAGGATCCCGAACACGCCATGCTGACCGGCGGACGCAGTGATGGCCGTCTTCGGAGCGCCGATCGCGCATCCCGATCATGCCGCACGCGCGGTGAAGACGGCGCTCGACATGCGCGCGGCCGTCGCCGACCTCGGCAAGCGGCGTCGCGCCATAGGGCAGGAGCCGTTCGAGGTCGGGATCGGCGTCAGCCTCGGTGAGGTCGTCGCCGGCACCGTCGGCACCGAGGAGCGGATGGAGTACACGGTCATCGGCGACAGCGTGAACGTCGCCTCGCGCCTTCAAGACCGCGCGAAGCCGGGGTCCATCCTGCTCTCGCGCCGCACCTGGGAGGCGGTGCGCGACCTCGTCGACGCCAAGTCGCTCGGGAAGATGAAGGTGAAGGGCAAGGAAGAAGAGGTCGAGGTCTACGAGGTGCGCGGCCTGTGCGCGCGCTGACGCTCGTGGTCGCGGTGCTGTTGCTCGGCGGGTGCGCCGCGCTGGACTTCGTCCCGGGCGCCGGCGGCACCTCGACGGTCGTCGGCGAGTCGGACGACTTCATCGTCGTCGTCGCCACCCACGACGGTGAAACGGCGGAGGCACTCGCGCGTACCCATCTGCGCGACCCGGCCAAGGCGTGGATGATCGAGGACTTCAACGGCGCGCGAGAGTTCAAAAGCGGAAAGCGCGTCGTGATCCCGAAGCGACCATGGAACCTGGCCGGCGTCGATCCCACCGGCTATCAGCTCGTGCCGATCCTCGTCTACCACAACCTCGGCGCGCAGTCCTCGGGGCGGCTCGTGCTCGGCGTGCAGGCCTTCGCGGAGCAGATGAACTATCTCAAGCGCGAGGGCTACCGCGTGGTCTCGCTGGCCGAGTTCGTCGAGTGGCTGCGCCTCAAGCGGCAGCTGCCGCGGAAGTCCGTCGTGCTCACGTTCGACGACGGCTATCAGTCGTTCCGCGAGTACGCCTATCCCGTCTTGAAGAAGCTCGGCTTCCCGGCCACGCTCTTCGTGTACACCGATTACGTCGGTGCCAGCCGCAACGCGCTGTCGTGGGAGCAGCTCAAGGGTCTCGCCGCCGAGGGCTTCGACGTGCAGGCGCACAGCAAGACGCATGGCGACCTGCGGCGTGCGCCCGGCGAGACCGACGCGCAGTACGCCAAGCGCATGCAGGCCGAGCTCGCGGAGCCGCCGCGGCTGTTCCAGCGCCAGCTCGGCCAGGGCGTGCAGTTCCTCGCCTACCCCTATGGCCGCGTCGACGACGACCTGCTCACCCGCGTGCGCGAGCAGGGCTACGCCGCCGCCTTCACCGTGCGCCGCGAGAGCAATCCCTCGTTCGCGCGACCGCTGCGCATCAGCCGCAGCCAGATCTACTCGGAGATGACGCTCGAACAATTCGCGCGGAATCTGAACCTGTTCCACCACGAAACCCTGCGATGAGGCACGTGATCGTGCTGGTCGCGGCGCTGATGCTCGGCGCCTGCGTGACGGTGCCGACCAAGAGCGAGCTGATCCGGCCTGCCCGCGCTCGCGCCAAGGCGCTCGAGCGCGAGGGCCAGCTGCGTCCCGCGCTGGTCGAATGGAAGGTCGCGCGCGCCATCGACCCCGACGACGCCGAGGCTCGCGCGAACGAAGCGCGTCTGACCTCGCGCATCGAGGGGCTGGTGGCGACCAAGGTGGCCGAGGCGCGCGGGGCGCACCAGCGCAACGCGCCGCTGCAGGCACGCCGCGCTCTGCTGGCGGCGCTGGCGCTCGATCCGATGAATACGACCGTGGCCGAGCTGCTGCGCAGCATCGGTGACATCGAGTTCGTCACGTACACCGTGCGCGCCGGCGACACGCTCGCGTCGCTGGCCGAGCGCTATTACGGCGACCGCGCACGCGGCGAAGTCATCTGGGAGACCAACAACCTGCCCCCGGGCAAGCCGCTGGTGGCGGGCAGCGTCCTGCGCATTCCTGAGATTCCCGGCGTGCCGTTCTACGCACCGGGTCGGACACCGCCGCCGTCGGGCACCGCGGTGGCGGTGCTGCCGCGCGGTGAGCGCCCCGCCCCGTCGCAGGGTGAGCAGCCCGCCCCGTCGCAGGGTGAGCGCCCCACTCCGTCGCAGGACGAGCCGCCGGAGGTCAATCCGCTCCTGGCGGACGTGCGCGACGCCGTCGAGCGCAAGGAGTTCGCGACCGCACTCGCGGACCTCGACCGGTACCTCGCGGACAATCCGCGCGATCGCGAAGGCACCGAGCTGAAGAAGCTCGCGCTGTATCGCCAAGGCCAGAGCGCGCTCGACGAAAAAAAGTACGACGACTCGTACCGCGCGCTGACGCTCCTGGCCAGGCTGCAGCCCGACTACCAGGATGTCGCGCGGCTGCTGCCGCAGGCGCGACGGCAGGTCATCGATCGTCACTACCAGGAAGGCATCCGCTTCTTCCGCGAGGAGAAGCTGCCCGAGGCCATCGCCGAGTGGAAGGTCGTGCTCGATATGGAGCCGCAGCACGTCAACGCGCGGCGCAACATCGAGCAGGCCGAGCGGCTGATGAAGGGTCTCGAGCAGCGCAGGTCGCGCTAACGCTCCACCTCGGCGCGCGTCGGCAGCGACGGTTGGGCGCCACGCTTCGTGCACGCGAGCGCGGCGGCCGCGTTGGCGAAGCGCAGCGCCGAACCGACATCGCGCCGCTCCGCCAGCGCCACCGCCAGCGCGCCGTTGAACGCGTCGCCGGCCGCCGTCGTGTCCACCGCGTCGACCTTCACGCCGGGCACGCGGTGCGTCCCCACGCGGCCACGCGCCAGCGCGCCGGCCGCGCCGAGCGTGACGATCACGGTGCCGGCGCCGCGCGCGACGAGCGCGTCGGCCGCCGCCTCTTCACCCGCGGCGCCGCTCAGGCGCGCCGCCTCGCCGGCGTTGGGCGTCAGATAGTCGACGAGATCCAGGCGCTCGATCGGTGCGCGCGGAACGGGCGCCGGGTTGAGGATCGTCGTGGCACCGTGCCGTCGCGCGAGCTCGAGCGCGGCGGCGACGCACTCGAGCGGGATCTCGCAGGAGGCGACGACGACCTCCGCCCACGCGAAGTCCTCCCCGCGCGCGTGCACGTGCGCCACCGTGAGCGCGCGATTGGCGCCGGGCGCGACGCCGATCTGGTTGCGTCCCGCCCGGTCGACGAGGATCAGCGCGGTGCCGGTCGGTGCCTGCGCCGTGCTCGCGATACCCGCCACGCCGATGCCTTCCTCCGCCAGCGCCGCGCGCACTTCCCTCCCCGATGCGTCGTCCCCGACGCAGCCGATCAACCGCACCTCGGCACCGAGCCGACGCGCCGCCACCGCCTGGTTGGCTCCCTTGCCGCCGCGCGCGACCAGAAGCGTGCCCTCGCTGACCGTCTCGCCGGGCTCGGGCAGCCGCTCGAGCGCGAGCGTGAAATCGACGTTCGCCGAGCCGACCACTAGGACGCAGGACACACCCGCTCCAGAAACAGGCGCAGGAATCGTGGCGTGTCCACGACGCGCGCGAAGCGAACGTTGGGCTCGCCGGCGGTGCGGCGCGTCTGGCCCTCCGGACCGATCGTCAGGCGAACCGCCTCCCACTCGACGAGACTCGGGTCGAGCGCGACGCCGACGGCCAGCGGGTCGTGCAGATCCATCCCGCGCCGACCGTGCTTTTCGTCGAGTCGGAGCGCGTATTCGGTGAAGCGCCGGATGCCGTCGGCCAGCGGTCCCGGCGTGCGCGCGAGCGTCGCGTGCAGCGCCGCGCGCTCGAGGACCGCCTGCCGCGTGGCATCGAGCGGCACGAGGTCGAGCCGCACGCCGGCATCGAGCACGCGCGCGAGCGCGTCCGGATCGACGTGCGCGTTGAACTCGGCATCGGGCGTGACGTTGCCGGGCACGTCCACCGCGCCGCCCATGGCGACGACGCGTCCGACACCGCGCACCGCCGCCGCATCGCGCTCCACGGCGAGCGCGAGGTTCGTCATCGGGCCGAGCGCGACGATCGTCAGGCTGCGGCCGCGGCGCCGCGCGGCGTCGACGATCACGCCGGGCGCATCGGCAGACCCGACATGTAGCTCGACGGGCGGCCAGTCGAGCAGGTCACCGAGCCCGTCGGTGCCGTGATAAGGCGCGATCCGCAGTGGGCGCGCCAGGGGCGCAGCGGCGCCGGAGGCCACCAGCGGCGCGGGCGACGGCCGCCGCAGCTCGAGGAGCCGGAAGACGTTGAGCGTCCCGGCTTTCATCGAGACGTTGCCGGCGACGACCGTGATGATCTCGACCGTCCACTCCGGCGAGCTCCACGCCAGCAGCAGCGCCAGCGCGTCGTCGATGCCGGGATCCGTGTCGATGAGCGCGTAGCGCCGGGAATCGGTGGTCATTTCGGAGGCATCCTATACAATGGCTGTCAACCCGTCGGGAAAGGGGGAGCCTGCATGGACATCGAGATCCTCTATTGCGGCGAGTGAAACTACCTGCCTCAGGCCTCCAGTTTGCAGGCCGCCATCAAAGACAAGTACGGCATCACCGCCACGCTGCGCGAGGGCGCGGGCGGCATTTTCGAAGTGTTCATCGACAAGAAGGTCGCCTACTCCAACCAGGAGACGTACCGCTTCCCCGATAACGAGGAGATCTTCGACAAGATCGAGGCCGCTAAGAAGGCGTAGCCGCACGCTCCAGCTCCTCCCGAAACCGCGGGTGGGCCACGGCGATCAAGGCCGCGGCCCGCTCCCGTTCACCCCGTCCCCTCAGCTTTGCCGCGCCGTGCTCCGTGACGACCCAATCCGCGAGAAACCGCGGCGTCGTGACCGCCGCGCCGGCGCCCAAGCGCGCCACGATCCGTGAGACCGCGCCGTCACGGCTGGTCGACGGCAGCGCGATGATCGAGGCGCCGCCGCGCGAGCGGCTGGCGCCGAGCACGAAGTCGAACTGCCCGCCGATGCCCGCCACCTGTCGGCCGCCGAGGCTCTCGGCCGTCACCTGCCCCGTGAGATCGATCTCGAGCGCCGAGTTGATCGAGACGAACCGGTCCATGCGCGCGACGATGTCCGGATCGTGCACGAAGGCGGAGGACTCCATGTTCACGCGATCGTTGTCGCGCAGGAAGTCAAAGAGCCGCCGCGTGCCCATCGCCTCCGCGACGTCCATGCGCCCGCGATGCACGCGCTTGGCGGCGCAGGTCACGACGCCGCGCTCGACGAGGGCAACGGCCGCGTCGACCAGCAGCGAGTGCAGCGCGAGGTCGCGGTGGCCGTCCAGCGCCTCCAGCACCGCCTGCGGGATGGCGCCGACGCCGACCTGCACGGCGGCGCCGTCCGGCACGAGGCCCGCGACGTGCCGGCCGATCGCGCGCTCGACCTCGCCGACGACCGGCGGTGGATACTCCACGAGCGGCTCGTCGACGTCGACCCAGGCGTCGATCTGGGTGGCGTGCAGCCAGCAATTGCCGCGGGTGCGGGGCATGTTGGGATTGACCTGCGCGATCACCAGCGGCGCGCTGCGTGCCGCGGGTAGCGCGATGCCGACCGCGACCCCCAGCGAGAGATAGCCGCCGGCGTCCGGCGGCGCCGTGTGCACGATCACGCAGTCGGGCGCCCAGTGACCGCCGCGCGCGAACTCGGTGACGACGTCGAAGTAGCGCACCGGCACGAACTCCACCCGCCCCCGGCGCCGGGCGTCCTCGAGGCGCGGCGACATGTGCCAGGTGGCGGCGCGCAGCACCGCGTGCTCGGGCCGCGCGTAGGGAAAATCGTCGAGATGGATGCCGCCGAGCAGCGTCAGGTCGTTCAGCCGCTCGGCCTGCGCACAGATCTCGGCGAGCAACCGGGTCGGCTCACCACACGCCGGCGGCAGCAGCACCTTCATGCCGGGACGCAGCCGCTCGACGGCGGCGCGCGGTGACAGATGGGCGAAGTCGCGTGGCATGAGCCGGGTTATGATAGCGCCCGGTGACCCGCGCCCTCCTGATCGTCGCGCTGCTCGCGCTCCTGCTCGGCTGCTCCTCTTCTTCGGCGCCGCAGCAGACACATCCGCGCGCCGGCACAGCGCCCGGTTGACCTTTCGGTCGTGAACATGAAATAGTCGTTACCAATGGGGCGTTCGCTGGTTGCACGCGTGTGTCACGCGGTCCTCGCGACCACATTGTTGCTCCTCACGATCCCGCACGAGGTCAGCGCCCAGGCTGATGATCTCGCCTGCGCCCAGCAGCCGGGCAACAGGTTCTTCTGGGTGGAACGGGCCTTTTGCGACCTTGCCCTGAATGGACCGGACCGCGCGAACGGTGTCGTCATCTGGAACCACGGGATGTCCGGCACCAATCAATCCTGGATGGCGCCGGCGCCACCGGTACTGCGATTGCTCCAGGGCCGCGGCTGGGACGTGTTCATGCTCAAGCGTCACCACGCCGCGGAGCAGAACAATACGCTCTCCCGCACGGTTCAGCGGACGCTCCAGGAAGCGGCGACCCTGAAGAAGTCCGGCTATCGCAAGGTCGTGCTGGCGGGACAGTCATTCGGGGGTTACGTGACGCTGGAAGCCGTGGACACCTCGCCGGACATCGACGCGGCGATCGCGTTCGCGCCAGGCGTTCGCGACATGGGCGCGACCGGGCGGCTCGACGCCTCGATCACCGATCGCATCCTGCAGCGGGCAAAGGTCGGCCGCCTGGCGCTCGTGTTTCCAAAGAATGATGCGGTGTTCGGCTATCTCGTGCGCGGCGAGAGCGCGGAGGCGATCCTCTCCCGCCGCACGTTGCCGTACCTCCTCCTCGACGAAACCAGTGGCATCAGCGGTCACGGCGGTGCCACGACCGGTCGCTTCGCGCTTCGCTATGGCCTCTGCCTCACCGACTTCCTCGCCGCGTCGAGTCTACCGGCGGGGCGCTTCGTCTGCCCTCCGGTCGCCGACGAGTGGTCCGTTGTTCGCGAGTTGCTTCTTCCGCCG
>QHSO01000029.1 GCA_003220475.1 Candidatus Rokuibacteriota bacterium
CGAGCACGCCGTAGTGATCGGAGGGCCACAGCGTCGACCCGTCCGGGCGGCGTGCCGGCGTGTCGAGCACGATGTCGCTGCGCCGCACGCGCGGCGCGGGCCCGCCGTTGGGGACGACGAAGATGAAGTCGACCCGTCGCCTCACCGTCGCTGTCGGCGCGTCCGGCTGCTGCCACACGGTGGCGCCGGTCCCGGCGGGCGTCGCCGCGCGAAACGCGTCGATGAACCCGTGCTCGCGGGCGAGCGCGACCATCCACTCCGCCGTATCGGCGGCGTTGAAGTCACCCATGACCAGCGCGGGCAGGACCCCACGTCGCGCGCCCACGATCTCCGCGATGCGCCGGACCTGGCACGCATCGTGGCCGGTGTGCGTCGAGAAGACGTCGAGCTGGCCGCGGGGCGTCTGCACGGTCGCGCGCAGCAGCACCCGCGGATCGTAGAACTTGCGGCAGCGCGGGAGATCGACGACGTCCGTCTCGATGATGGGGAACCGGCTGAGGATGGCCGGCCCCTCCTCGAAGTTGATCCCCCACACGATCAGGCGATCGATCGAGCCGAGGCCGGACACGCGCCGCGTGGCGGAGGCATGCGCCCAGTTCAGGCCCAGCGCCTGCGCCAGCCGCGCGGCGACGTTGCCGCGACCGCGCGTGATCGAGGCCTCCTGCAGGCCCACGACGTCGGGAGCGAGCTCCTGCAGCTCGCGAGTGACCATGGCGAGCCGCTCCTCGAGATGCTCGCCATCGCCGCGCCATCCCGAGGCCGGGCCGCCGTGCAGCAGGTTGAAAGTGACGACGCGCAGCGCCGGCGGACGCTCGTCCCCAGCGGCGGCCGTGCCGCCGGCGAGAGCGACCACGAGCAGCGCGGCGACTACGAGAGCGGGTAACGGAACGGCGCCCGCCCGATTCCCTGGATGGGGGTGGGCGTGTACGCCTTCGCCGTCTTCGCCGCGGGTTTGGCGACGGTCTTCGTGGACGCCTTGGCCTTCACCGGCTTCTTCGTGCCTGCTCGCTTTTTCATGGCGCGCAATTTACAGTAACCCTCACATGGCGGTCAAACGAGCGCGGCTGTCCAAGCGCGTCGCGAAGCTGCTCGGCGCCGAGCGCGTGTGTCGCGTGGCCACCGTGGGCGAGGCCGGCATCCCGCATCTCGTGCCCGTGTGCCATGCGGTGATCGGCGACCGCGTGTACTTCGGCTCCGGCGACGACGCCCGCAAGGTGCTCAACCTCCGCGCGAACCCGCACGTCACCGTCACCGTCGACCTCTACGCGGAAGACTGGTCGCAGATCAAGGGCGTGATGGTGCAGGGCAGTGCGAAGCTCGTGCGCCGTGGCCCGGCCTTCGTGCGCGCGCGCAAGCGACTGTACGCGAAGTATCCGCAGTATCCCCGCGAGGCCGCGCTCTCCACCGCGGACTCCGTCATCGTGGAGGTCACGCCGACGCACGTCTTCACCTGGGGCCTGGACTGAGCGGTCCCTCTCACCACGTCCCGCGCTGGCAGCCGCCGGCGCCCGCGCCGCGCGCGGCGCGGCGGGTCGTGCGCTGGTATGAGCGACTCTTCAGATGGTGGAGGCGCCACACGTGGATGGCGGTGTGGATGGCCGTCGCCCTCGCACCGGTGGCGCTGTTCGCCCTGCGCCTCATCGACGACAGCGCCGTCGCGCTGCTCGTGCCGCCGGCGCTGGCGCTGATGATCGTGCTCTTCCTCGTCGTAATGGGCGCGGCCGTGCGCGCCGCGGCCGGCGCCTCGCTGCCCCGCGCGCTCGCGGGCGCCGGCGGTGCGCTCCTGGCGGTCGTGCTGCTCACGCTGCCGATGAGCCACGTCATCGGGCAACGCGCGTGTCCCGAGCGCATGGGCGTCGACCGCGGCGTGCAGGTCTCGTCGCAGATGCTCGACGCGTGGCGAAACGGCGAGCGCCCGTCGGTGGCCGTGTGGAATGACCTGGGCGTCGCCGACGCGTGGCGGACGCAGATCGCGGGACTGAGACTGATCGACTACAAGCTGGAAGACTCCGGCTGCTGGGAGCGTCTGGCGCCCGTGACGACGACCAGGACCTGGCACCAGTTCCGCGTGACCGTGCAGCGTGGCGACGGCGAGCGGTTTTCCAAGGTCGTGACCGTGCACACGCGCGCCGCGCGCGACGGCTGGCGCGTGGCGGAGATCGAGGGGCTCGAGCTGTAGCTCACCCTCGCGCGAGCCGGCGCAGCGGCGCGCCGGTGAGGCGCGTGAGAATCCACTCCTTACGCAGGCCGGCGCCGAGCCGTCGGTAGAAACGGATCGAGGGCGTGTTCCAGTCGAGCACCGCCCACTCCATCCGGCCGCACCCGCGGCGCAGCGCGATGCGGGCGAGCGCTCGCAGCAGCGCGCGGCCGGCCCCGGCGCCGCGCGCTTCGGGGAGCACGAACAGGTCCTCGAGGTAGAGCGTCGGCTGTCCCAGGAAGGTCGAGTACGTGAAGAAGTAGAGCGCCAGGCCGATCGGCGCGCCGTTGCGACGGCAGAGCAGCGTTTCGAAGTACGGACGCCGCCCGAAGCCGTGGCGCCGAATAGCCGAGGGGCCGATCACACACTGCCGCTCCAGACGCTCGTAGCGCGCGAGCCCGCGGATGAGCTCGCAGATCACGCCCGCGTCGCGCGCGGTGCCGCGTCTCACGCTGAGCACGCCGCGCCGGCGGCGCCGGGCCCGCGCCACGCTCACGCCCCGGCCATCGTCAGCAACAGCTCGGTGTAGGCGCGCGCGCCCTCGCGGACATTGTCGACCGAGATCCGCTCGTCGTTGCCGTGCACGCGGCGCCATTCCTCCTCGTCGAGGATGAACGGACTCCAACCGTAGGCGGCGAGCCCCATGCGTCGGAACACCCAGTTGTCCGTGAAGGCCACGAGGATCTCGGGCGCGACGACCACGCCGGGCGCGCGACGCGCGAGCGTGTCGGCGAGCGCCTTGTACATCTCGGTGTCGGGCGGGGAGAGATTCGGCGTCTTCGGCTCGCGCACGAAGGCGACCTGGACGTGCTCGTCGTCGACGACGCGCGTCACCCAGTCCCGGATCTCGACCGGATCGTCGCCGGCCAGCATGCGGCAGTCGATGTCGGCCACCGCCTCGGGCGGGATGACGTTGATCTTCTCGCTGGCGCGCAGCATGTTGATCGCGAACGTCGTGCGCACCATCGCCGCGTGTTGGCGGTGCGCGAAGAACCCGGTGCGAAAGGCGGGATCGCGAAGCGACGCGCCGAGGTCGTCGAAGCCGCGGCCCTCCTCCGGCGGCAGCACGCGGGCCAGCGCGCGGAAGTACTCCTGCACCTCCGGCAGCACGCGCGGCGGCCGCTCGGCGGCCAGCAGGCGGCCGAGCGCGCGGATGAGGCGATGCGGCGCGGTGTCCGGCCACGGCATCGAGCCATGGCCGGGCCGGCCGCGTGCGGTCAGGGACAACGGCAGTCCTGTCTTCTCGGAGATGATGATCGAGGCGAACGGCGCGCGCTTGTGTGGATCGGTCTCGATGCCGGCCAGCTCCGACAGCGCGTATTCGGCGCCGGCGAGCCAGTCGGGATGCGTCGCCGCGACGTACTGCGCGCCATAGGCGCTACCCGCCTCCTCGTCCGCCGTCGCGAGGAAGATCAGGTCGCGCTTGAGCCGCGCGCCGGCGCGCTTGAGCGCGAGCACGGCCGCCAGCTGCAGGATGCCCGTCGATTTCATGTCGATCGCGCCGCGGCCGTAGACGAAGCCGTCGCGGAGCTCGCCGCCGAAGGGATCGACCGTCCAGAAGCGGCGATCGGCATACACGACGTCGATGTGGTGGTGCAGCACGATCCCGCCGAGCGAGCTGTCGCCGCGCACACGCGCGACGAGGTTGGCGCGTCCGGGTGCCGATTCGGCCGTGCGGCTCTCGATGCCTCCGCGGGTCAGCACGTCGGCAAGAAAGCGCGCGCCCGCGATCTCGTTGCCCGGAGGATTGGTGGTGTCGATCGCCAGATACGCGCGCAAGAGCTCGACGGCCTCGTCGCCGATGGCCCGCCAGTCGAGCGTGCCCGGCATCGCGCTAATCGGCGCGCGAGGCGCGGCGCGGGGACGGCTCGCCGATGTGGACGTGCGCGCCGGTTGCCTCGCCGGCGATGGGCCCGCGGAAGGCCAGGAACGAGACTCCGCGCGCGCGGAGCCAGGAGACGAGCGCCTGCCCCTCCGGGCTGTCGGGGTGTACGGCCACGTCGAGCGCGTTCCGGTGATCGAAGCCGAGACGATCGTGCGCCGGCGTCTGACCGAACGCGCTGACGGGGAGCGCGCGATGGAAGGTCTCGGCGAAGAAGCGCTCGAGCGTCGCGGCGACCTGTCCGAGCGACCACTCGCGCGGTCCGTGGAAGCGTGTCAGCGTCGGGGTGACCGTCACCGCGCCCGGCTTGGCCGGCGGCAGCGACGCGAGCAGGGCGGCCGCCGCGGCTTCGGCCATCATCCGCTCGGCCTGCTCGATATCGTCGTGGGTGGCGGCGAGCGCCGCTTCGGCGACGGCGAGCGCCTCTTCGGCCGCCTCCGCGTCGCGGCGGGCGATCAGTCCTTGGTCCGCGAGCTGCCGGCGCGTCGCCAGCGCCTCGCGCGCGCGGGTGACCGCCGCCTCGCGGAAGGGCAGGAGGTCGGCGAGGCTCGCCCGGTATTCGCGCGCCGCCTCCGCGAGCTCCGATGGGATCGCCGCCGGCGTCGCCGCTCGTGGCGCGAGGGCCAGCGCGACGAGTGCGAGCGCGCATGCGATCCGCCACCGGCTCATGGCGGTCATCTTACCGCGCTCGTCACTTGACCTCCGGCCGCGACGCCGCGCACAGTGGCGGAGTGACCCACCTGGTGCTGCCCGACGACGTCGTCTTCACGTGTCAGCAGTCCGGCGCCTGCTGCCGAAACGATTGGCTCATCGGCGTCGACGAGCCGGCGCGGGCGCGGCTCGAGGCGGTCGACTGGACACGCCTTCAGCCGCCGTTGCCGCCGGGGCCAAAGTTCCGGCCGCTGCCGTTCGCGCTGCCCGGGGGCGAGCGCGCGACCTTCACGCGTCGAGCCGACGGCGCGTGCGTGTTCCTGGAGCCCAACGAGCGCTGCGGCATTCACACGCGCCTCGGCGCCGGCGCGAAGCCGCAGGTCTGCCGCGAATTCCCGTACTCGTTCGTCGAGACGCCCGACGGCGTCGCCGTGGGCCTGTCGTTCGCGTGCACGGCGGTGCGTGCGCACCAGGGGCGCGCGCTCTCCGAGCAGCAGCCGGAAATCCGGGAGGTGCTCGCGGGCAGCACGCGCGTGCGCCGGCTGCCCGATCCGCTCGTGCTTTACGCGTCGGTGGACATCACGTGGGCGCAGTACTGCGCCATCGAGGCCGCGCTGCTGGCGCTCCTGGCGCACGAGGAGTGCACGCTGCCGACGGCGCTGCTCGCGGGCAGCGTGCTGATCAGCCTCTGCGTCGGCCTCTCGCAGGTCGAAGCCATGGCGGAGCGCGAGGGCCGCGCGCCGACCGAGACGCTGCTCGGTGGGCTCGCCCAGCTGGCGACCGACCGGTACCGCAAGGTGATCGAGGTCGCGGCGCGCGCGCGCGCGCCGCACCGGCCGCGGCTGACCGCGCTGGCGCCGCTGTACACGTGGCTGGAGTTCTCGCGCCGCCGACCGTCACGCGTCGGGCTGGTCCTCGCGCTGTATCGCAACTTCTTCCGATTCCGGCGCGGTCGCGGCCGCCTGCCCGACTGGATCACCGGCGGTCCGCCGTTCGACATCGCCGAGGTGCAGGCCATCGCGTTCGACGCGACCGATCCCGCCGTCAGCGCGTTCCTGCGCGAGTACTGGCGGCACGTCGTCTTCCGCAAGACGCTGACGCCGCTGCACGGAGTCTTCCGCGGCTACCAGACCATGCTCGCGCTCTACGCGTTCACGAAGTGGGCCGCCAAGCTCACCGCGCGGCGCCGCGGTCGCTCGCGGGTGACGCTCGACGACGCCAGGGACGCCGTGCGTCTGATCGAGCAGCGCTTCGTGCTCCACGCGCGCTTCGCCGACGTCTTCACGCTGAGCCCCGTGCTGACCCTGATGGCCGACCGCCTGTTCCGAGATCCGGCGTTCGTGCGAGGAGCCGTTCTCGAACCGTAACCGCGCGTAAATACGGCGTAGCCGCGCGCTGTCTCGGCCAAAATACCTTGACGCCGCTCGCGGCGACGCCTTAGGGTGGTTGAGTCCCCTGTTTTCGCGGCCGGGCGTGCCCGGTGGTCGTCACCAGGAGCCACAGATGGCCAGGCTCGACGCCTTCTTCAAGCTCATCTTCGACTCCGGCGCTTCGGACTTGCACATCACATCGGGCCAGCCCCCGATCCTGCGCGTGCACGGCGAGCTCGAGAGTATCAAGTACGACCCGATGGACGACGAGACGCTGCGGGCGATGCTCTATGAGATCGCGCCCGAACAGATCATCAAGAAGTTCGAGGAAACGGGGGACGTCGACTTCGGCTACGAGATCCCCGGCGTGGCCCGCTTCCGCGCCAACTACTTCATGCAGAAGTACGGCTGCGGCGCCGTGTTCCGCCAGATCCCGACCAAGGTCATCACCGCCGACGACCTCGGCCTGCCGCCGATCCTCAAGAAGTGCGCGATGCTGCCGAAGGGGCTCGTGCTCGCCACCGGTCCCACCGGCTCGGGCAAGTCGACGACGCTGGCCGCCATCCTGGATCACGCGAACAAGCAGCGTAAGGATCACATCGTCACCATCGAAGACCCGATCGAGTTCGTGCACCAGAGCCAGGGCTGCCTCGTCAACCACCGCGAGGTCGGCACGCACACGCGGTCGTTCGCGGCGGCGCTGCGCGGCGCACTGCGCGAGGACCCCGACATCATCCTCGTCGGCGAGATGCGGGACCTGGAGACGATCCGGCTGGCGCTGGAGGCCGCGAACACCGGTCACCTCGTGCTCGGCACCCTGCACACCACCAACGCCGCCAAGACCATCGACCGCATCATCGAGGTGTTCCCGGCGGAAGAGCAGGCGCAGGTGCGCAACGGCCTGTCCACCGGTCTCAAGCTGGTCGTGGCGCAGAACCTCTTCAAGCGCATCGACAAGAAGGGCCGTTGCGCGGCGCTCGAGATCCTCGTGTGCACCGCGGCCGTGGGCAACCTGATCCGCGAGGGCAAGACCGTCCAGATCCCCTCGGCCATCCAGACGGGCAAGCAGTACGGCATGCAGACGCTCGACGACGCCATCATGGCGGTGCTGCAGAAGGGATGGATCAGCGCGGAGGAGGCGTACGACAAGGGCATCGACAAGAACAAGTTCAAGCCCTTGCTGAAGACGCCGCCGGACGAGCTGAACCAACCGTAGGGAGCGGCCAATGCGGAAATCGGAAATCGACGATCTGCTGAGCCTGATGCTCGACTCGTACGACAACGTGTCGGACCTCAACATCACGTGCGACCGACCGCTGCAGGTCGAGGCCTCCGGCGAGCTGGTGCCCGGTCCCGTCGACCCCGCGATCGAGGCGCTCACGCCGTTCCAGAGCGAGATCTTCGCCCTGAATCTGATCCACAACGACCGCCGGCTCACCGAGCATCTGCTGCGCCAGGGCTCGTGCGACTCGTCGTATTCGCTGCCCGGCAAGGCCCGCTTCCGCGTCAACATCTTCTCGCAGCGCGGCAACTTTTCGATCGTGCTGCGGAAGCTCGAGACGAAGATCCCGAGCATCGAGGAGCTGAAGCTGCCGGAAGCCTTCAAGAAGATGCCGAGCGAGAAGAACGGGCTCATCCTCATCACGGGCGCCACCGGCTCCGGCAAGACGACGTCGCTGGCCGCGCTGCTCAACGAGATCAACGGCACCAAGTCTCTGCACGTCGTGACGCTCGAGGATCCGGTCGAGTACGTGCATCCCAACCGCAAGGCGACGTTCAACCAGCGCGAGCTCGGCCTCGACTACGACTCCTTCGCCAGCGGCCTGCGCGCGGCGCTCCGGCAGGCGCCCAAGATCATCCTCGTCGGTGAGATGCGCGACCGCGAGACCGCGGAGCTGGCGCTCAAGGCGTCGGAGACCGGCCACCTCGTGCTGTCCACGCTGCACACCGTCAACGCGGGACAGGCCATCAGCCGTATCGTCGGTATGTTCGACCAGGAAGAGGAAAAGCAGATCCGCCAGCGCCTGGGCGAGACCGTGCGGTGGGTCGTCGGCCAGCGGTTGGTGCCGAAGATCGGTGGTGGCCGCTGGGCCGTGCACGACATCCTGACGAACACGATCCGCACCAACGAGCTGATCGTGAACGGTGAGCAAGAAGGCAAGACGTTCTACGACATCCAGGACGTCGGCGACCCGTATCTCATGATGACGTTCGATCAGGCGCTGCTGCGCTCCTACGAGCAAGGCATCATCATCGAGGAGACGGCGATCGCCTACTCCACCCGCAAGAGCGTCGTGCAGCGCGGCATCGACCAGCTCAAGCAGAAGCGCGGCGAGAAGACGAGCGACGTCCAGGGGCTGCGGCTCGACGCCGACTACAACCGCCGGGTCGGCATCAAGAAATAGACGATGGCACCCAACAACGACTCGGGAGCGTTCGCTGACCAGCGGCTCGTGCTCGTGTGCGAAAACGCGCCGGAGCGCCAGCACATCATCCGCGCCGCCCTCGAGCAGCTCGGCTTCACGATGCTGCCGGCGGCCACGGCCGAGGAGGGGTGCGAGCGGCTGCGCCGCCACGCCTTCGAGATCGTGATCGTGGACGAGCGGTTCGAATCCAACGGCGTGCTCGACAACCCCGTGCTCGCATTCCTCAACACGATGTCGATCAACCTGCGGCGCCATGTCTTCGTGGTGCTGCTGGGGCGCGAGTTCAAGACCTTCGACAACATGATGGCGTTCGTGCGGTCGGTCAACGTCGTGGTCAATCTCAACGACCTGCCGCATCTGCCCGCCATCATTCGCAAGGGGCTCGAGGACAACAACGAGTTCTATCGTGTCTTGCGCGAGATGCTGATCGAAGTCGGCCGACGCTGAGTCCATTCCGACCGCGGGCCTGACGCCGTTTGCCGTTCTTGTGAACGTGCGTCCCCATCCTGCACTTCTTGCCACACCACGATATTTCCCTGCCGCCTGAGCCGCGCACGTACGTACATTGTGCGAGGCGCTCACGAACGCGACGTTGGGCCGCCGTGGGCGGCCGCGGGCGTTGCGGATTCGCCGCAGCGGTGCGCAGGCGCCTGCCGAGACCGTGACGCATTGGCGCACGCCAGCACGAAGTCGCGCTCGCTGGCGGCAACCGTGGGTAGATCGCTGCGCACGCGACGGATGACCGTGTGACGAAATGACGCGTGCGCCGCTCCGTAGAGCTTGCTGCGGAGGCGACGCCGGTCCCATGCTCTGTGCGCTCGATCGACGGCGCGCGCGGCGCGAGGCGAGATCGCGAGTGGGACGGGCGGCCAAGGCTCGGCCCGCGCGTTGCAACATCTCGCGAGTGATGGAAGCCACCGCGACCGTGGCGTCACCCGCCGACCTGACCGACGAGGCCATCGCGCATTTTCACCAGCTCGGCTTCATGATCATCACCGATCTCACCACGCCTGAGGATCTCGATGATGTCGCGCGTCTGCTGGCGGGCCTGTATCGCCGCTTCCGCGAGCTGATGGACGCGCGGCGCGCTCATGATCTGGGCAGCGAGCGTAACGACGCCCGCCCGATTCTCGAGATCAACCAGACGGTCGACCTCGAGCCGCGGCTGGCGGAGACGCTGACCTTCAGACGCTGCTCGGCGCTGGCGGAGCGCCTGCTCGGTCAGCCGGTCGAGCATCGATTCGATCACGCGATCTACAAGCCGCCGTTCAACGGCGCGGCGACGTCGTGGCACCAGGACGAGGCCTATGCGCTCGAGCGCAGGATCCGCAGCGCGCACTTCTGGGTGCCGCTGCAGGACGTCACGCGCGACATGGGCTGCATGGAATTCATCCCGGGCAGCCATCGCGGCGCGCTCGGCCGCCACCACCGCCTCGATCGACTCCGCGATGCCCACGCGCTGGAGCTCGTGGGCCTCGACACCTCGCAGGCCGTGCCCTGTCCGATTCGTGCCGGCGACGCCACCGTGCACTTCCCCCGCACGGTGCACTACACCGGCCCGAATCGGACGGGCACGCCGCGACTGGCCTGGGCACTTGAATTCGGCCCGCGCCGCAGCCTGCGCGTGCGGCTGATGGCGAAGGCCCGCCTGGTCTGGCGGCAAGTGACGCGCTGAGGTCTCGCCTCAGCGCTTGTTGAACGGGAAGAATTTCCCGAACGACGACGGCGCCGCCTCGGGTTCGCTCTTCGGCGCGGGCGGCGGCGGCGGCGCGGGCATGCCCAGCCTGTTCTTGAACGACACCGTTAGCTCATAAGTCTTGTCGGCGTTGGGATCGGAGTTGAAGGCGGCGATCCACACGGCCCGCTGCTGCGTACCGAGGTACTCGATCTTCGTTCCGCCGGCGCGGTGCTTGCGCGGCGGCTCGGCCTTGCCGGTGACGGGCGTCACGACGATCCAGGCGCGATCGGTCGGCGCGCCGTTTTCCTTCAACTGGATTTCGATGTCGGCCGCGCGCGTGAGCTCGCTCGCCTGCACGCTGAAGACGCGCGCGGTGAGCGGGCCCGTGGTGATGCTGAAGGTGTGCGCCGCCACGCGCTCGGCGAGCGTCGTGAGCGTGCGCACCTCCTCGCGCCGGCCGCCTGGTTCTTCGGGATGCGTCACGATCGTGGTGGCGCCGTCCGTCTCGGTGATCGTGCCCTGCAGCCACAGGCCGGGCTCCGGCAGCGCGTGGACGAGGACGTCGCGGAGCAGGTCCGGAAACGTCTTGTAGAGCCGGCCCTCGGCGACGATGTACTGGTAGAGCTCCTGGCCGAGCGGATACCGCTCGTCGATCTTGCGCCCGGCGAGCTGCGGGTTGATGCGCGTGAGCGCGCCGCGGACGAATCCCGGCTCCTCCTTCTCGAGTCGCTGTAGCAAGATGCCGTAGCCCTCCGACAGCCGGCCGCTCTCGTACTCGTCGCTGCGCGAGAGGGGCACCGAGAACAGGTGCGGGAAGCGCTTGAGCGTCTCGCGCATCGCCTCGGCGGCCGGCACCCCGCGCTGGACGAGCGACTCCCAACCCGCCCGCGCGCCCACCCACCAGCGCGCGCCGTCGGCGGCCAGTCGCTCGAGCAACTCTTCGCGCTCGCGCTGCTCTTCGGGCGTCTCGACCTGGACCTGCTGGCCGCTCATCCGGATCTCGACGACGAGCGGCGAGCCCGGCGGCGCCTTCGTACGGCCCGCGCCCGGTGCCGAGGCGACGGGAGTCGCGACGGTGGCTGGCGTCTGTGACGGCGCGGCGACGACGGGCGCAGGCGGAGGCTCCGGCGCGCCCGGCGCCTCGCCTCCGCGACCGAGCTTGCCGCGGAGCGCCGCGAGCCCGAGCTGGCGGCCGAAGCTCTCCGTGATCGAGTCGTGTAGCGAGGCGCACTGCTCGTCGTCGAGCTGGTTCCAACCCTCCGCGAGGGTCACGAGCTCGTCGAACGGTCGCAGATGCGCGCCCAGCTGCGCGACGTCGCCGGCCGGCGCCGCGGCGATCGCGTCACGCAATTCGCGCGCCCTGGCCTGGCACTCGGCCAGCGCCGCCGAGTCGCTGTCCTCGCGGTGGGTCAGCGCCAGCACACGATCCAGCACGCTCACCGTCTCGTCGCGCGCCGCCTCCCACGCCGCCCGTCGGGCGTGCTCGGCCCGCACACGCTCCATCGCGGTGAGGACGGCGTCGAGGGCTTTGAGCGTGCTGAGCTTGGCGGGATCGGGCGTGTTCGGAAACGTGGACAGCTCGTGGACGATGGCGTGCCGAAGGGCGTCGAACTCGCTCGCGGTCCCGCGCAGGGCCTCCACGAACGCCTCGGTGGGGGCGACGCTATCACCGAGCTCGGCGGCGGCAGCCGCGGCACGCGCCCCGACCTCACCGAACCGGGTTCGAAGCGCCGCGAGACGCTGCCGAAGCTCATCCAGACGGTCGCTCGTAAGCGTCATGTCGGCGACCGTTCAAGTATAGCCGACGGCCCGCGTGACAACCGCGTGGCGCTTCGCATAGACTTGGCCGTCCGCGTCGCGGACGGGCAGGCGCGTGCGGTCCATCAGGGGATGGAGGCGCGCGCGGCCGGCGCGGGACAGACGGAGGCGCGAATGGGCGTGCGGGCGCTGGTGGTCGTGATCGCGGTGATCCTCACGATGCTGACGGCGGCGGGACGCGACGCGTGGGCCGGAGTGCCGAGCGAGCAGCTTCGCACGCAGATCGAGCGCGCCGTCAAGGTGCTCGAAGATCCCTCGCTCGCCACCGAGAGCCGGACGGTCGAGCGCCGCGCCACGATTCGTCGCATCGCCAACGACATCTTCGACTTCAGCGAGACGACGCGTCGCTCGCTCGGCCCCCACTGGCAGGCCCGCACGCGCGAGGAGCGCGAGGAGATCACCCGGCTGTTCGCCGATCTGCTCGAGCGCTCGTACATCGGCAAGATCGAGATGTACAGCGGCGAAAAAATCCAGTTCCTCGGTGACACCATCGAGGGCGATCAGGCCATCGTCCGCACGCGCCTGGTCACCAAGCAGAGCGGTGAGATTCCCGTCGACTACCGCATGCATCGCGTCGCCGGCGACCGCTGGCTGACCTATGACGTCAGCATCGAGGGCGTCAGCCTGATCGCCAACTACCGCGCTCAGTTCAACAAGATCATCCAGACCGCGGGTTACAAGGCGCTGGTGCAAAAGCTCGCCGCGAAGGAGCAGGAAGGCCTGCAGGCGGATCGCGACCTGCCGATCAAGCGGGCGTCGCAGGCGAATAGCGGACGCTAGCGCGTCTCGGCGCCGCGCAGCGCGAGCGTCCGCTTGGCGACGCGCGGCAGTCGCTTCACGTGCCACTCGCGACGCGAGGCCGAGGCGCGATCGGGCCACGGTTCCGCCCACACCAGCCGCACCGGACGGCGCGCCCGCGTATACTTCGACGCCGATCCGTCGTTGTGCCGGCGCACCCGGCGCTCCAGCGCGGGCGTGATGCCGGTGTACAGCGATCCGTCGGCGCACTCCAGGAGGTAACAGAACCAGCGTGCCACGCCGCGATCCTAGCACCGTGACGCCGCCAGGCCGCGATCTCGAGGCGCAACGCGACCGCCGCTTCCGCCGCGCGCCCGGCTTGCGCGTGCGAAGCGCGGCGAGCGCGCTGGCCTTCGTCAACGACGTCGGCTTCTGCTCGACCTTCTACTGTTTCCCCGAGGGCGTGCCGTGTCTCTGGGAGGCGGTCGTCGGGCGTGCGCGGCCGCGGTGGCCGCGCCATTCGCATCACGACGACGGCGTCGGACTGACGTGGCGGCTGAAGGACGATCTGCCGGCGGCGCGCCAGGTCTATTACGGCAAGGTCCTCAAGGCGCGACCGATGCTCGTCGCGCTCGACGTCTTCCCCGCCTTTTACGCGCTCGTGCGCGGTCGCCAGCGGGCCCGCGACTACCGCGAGGAGTACGAGGCGGGGCGGCTGTCTCACACCGCCAGGCGGCTCATGGACGCGCTCATCCGCGAGCATCCGCAGTACACGCGCGAGTTGCGCGGCAACACCTTCCTGCTCGACTCGGCCAAGACCCGCGAGTTCGAGCGGGCCATGGCCGAGCTGCAACAGGGACTCTGGGTCGTGAAAACCGAGGAGCGCTACGAGCCGACGTTCTCGTACCGCTGGGATCTGGTGGAGACGTGGCTGCCGGAGGTCGTGGCCGAAGGGCGTCGGCTTTCTCGCGGCGCCGCCCTCGAGCGGCTCGTGACCCGCTACCTCGACGCGGCGGTGTTTGGCACGCCACGCGGGTTGTGCCGGCTGTTCGGTATTCCGGCTGCGGACCTCGCCGTCTGTATCGGCCGGCTCGTCCAGCGTGGCCGCGTACTCGATACAACGGTGCAGGGTTGGCCGGGACGCTGGCTGGTCGCGGCGGCCGCGCTTGGTGAAGACGCGTCGGCACAGAAAGGGGCGTAGGCAAAGAGTCCGCCGCTCTGCGCGGATTCCAGGTTTTACAACGGCGCCGAACGGCGGCCGCTGGCATGGCGTTCGCTCGTGATCCGCCCCATGACTACCAGGAAGAAGCCTTCGCGGGACAAACGCGCCAAAAAACAGCCCATCCCGAAGGACGGCCAGGCGATCGCCGAGCGCTCGGCCCGGCTGGGCGTTCCCGAAGAGGAACTGCAGGGACCACCTGCACGGGAGACGACCTTGATGCACGACGACCGCGAGCGCGCGGTGCAGGCGCATCTCAAGGATTATCACGACACGAGCCCGCGACTGACCGGCGGCGATCCCGACGCCGACTGGGAGCGCGCGGACCACGTCGGTGAGGAGGCCGTCGGCGGCACGGTTGCCACACCCGACCAGAGTGTCGTCGACGAGCTCGGCGGGGCCCTCGGTGTGCCGCGTGCACCCGACGAGGAGCTCCGCACGTCGGGGGAGATCCTCGAACAGCGGGATCGCTATCGCTGGGAACAAGAATCCGGAGGTGACGCATGAGAGGGACGCTCGCGCTCGTCGGCGGCGCCGGCCTGGGGGCCGGCCTGATGTATTTGCTCGATCCCGAACGCGGCGAACGACGTCGCGTTGAGCTCAGCGAGTCGCTCGCGTGCGCGGTGAACGACGCGGCCGAGCGCTTTCCGGCCGTGGCCAGCGTCGCGGCCGACGCCATGGCGGGCGCGCGCCAGGCGGCCTCGCGCGTGGACGCGCCGCGATTCATGTCGGACCTGAGCGCGCGTCTGGACGCGCCGCGGCGGGTCGCGGACTTCAAGGAGGCGGCGCGCCGCCTGCGGCCGGAGTGGCGTAACGGGCGAATCAGCCTGCGCCGGCGGCATCCCGTCAGCTTTCTCGAGGACCATCGGTGGGCACTGCTCGGCGTGGCGGCGGGCGTCCTCGCCGCTGGAATGTGGGGCCTCTGGCGCCGCGAGCCGGGTCAAGTGCGGATGGCGACCACCGTCCACGCGCCGATCGAGAGGGTCTTCGATGCGTGGTCTCGCTTCGAGGATTTTCCGCGCTTCATGCCGATGGTGGCCGAAGTCCGTCCGGCCGGTGAGGATCGCTGGCACTGGGTGATCGCCGGACCGGCGGGTGCGCCGATCGAGTTCGAGTCGGTGGTCACGCGGCGTGATCGTCCGCGCCTGATCGCGTGGACGACGGTGGAGGGCGCCCTCGTCGAGCACAGCGGCACCGCGCGCTTCCGGCCGACGGCGGACGGCGCGACGCGGGCCGAGATCACGATGTCGTGGCGTCCGGCGGGCGGCGGCATCGGCGAGAGCGTTGCGTTCATGTCGGGCGTCGATCCCGAGCACGCCTTGCGCGACGGTCTGGCGGCGTTCAAGGCGCGCCTCGAGGGGGAGGCGGTCGCGCGGTGAACAGTGATCGCATCCGCATCGCCGCCGTCGGCGACCTTCACTGCGCCAAGGCGATGACGCCGGGAACGTTGTCGGCGGTGCTCGCCCAGGTTTCGGAGCGGGCGGACGTGCTCGCCCTGTGCGGCGACCTGACCGACACCGGCACCGCGGACGAGGCGAAGAGCCTCGTCCGCGAGCTCGCCGTCGCCAAGGTGCCAATCGTGGCCGTGCTCGGCAACCACGACTACGAGTCCGACAAGGCCGACGAGGTCAAGCGCATCCTCAGCGACGGCGGTGTCTCGGTGCTCGACGGCGACTCCGTCGAGATTCGTGGTGTGGGCTTCGCGGGGGTCAAGGGGTTTGCGGGGGGCTTCGGCGAGCGCGCCCTGCAGTCGTGGGGCGAGCCGATCCTCAAGCAGTTCGTCCGCGAGGCGGTCGAGGAGGCGCTGAAGCTCGAGGGGGCGCTGGCGCGGCTGCGCACGGCGCATCGGATCGCGCTGCTGCACTACTCGCCCGTGCGCGCCACGGTCACCGACGAGCCGTCCGAGATCGCGGCCTTTCTCGGCTCGAGCCGGCTCGAGGACCCGCTGAACCGCTATCCGGTGACCGCGGCATTCCACGGTCACGCCCATCGCGGCTCGCTCGAGGGCCGCACGAGCTCCGGCGTGCCGGTCTACAACGTGGCGCTGCCGCTGCTGCGCCGCCGCTTTCCCAACGAGCCGGGCTTCCGCGTCGTCGAGGTCCAGGTGGAGCGGACGACGAACGGCGGAGCGCCCTCGGCGCCCGTGCCGGTGCACGCCGGCGCGGGGATCGGAGCGACCATCCCGTGAACGACGTACTGCCGGCGGCCACCCGAGAGTTCTACCTGCGCGCGATGCGCCTGCTCGACGAGGCGGGTATCGACTTCCTCGTCGGCGGCGCATACGCGTTCGAGCGCTACACCGGCATCGCCCGGCACACGAAGGACTTCGACATCTTCGTCCATCCGCGCGACCTCGAGCGCGTACTCGAGACGCTGGGCGCGGCGGGCTGCGAGACGGAGCTGCCGTTCCCGCACTGGCTCGGCAAGGCGCGGTGCGGGGAGGATTTCGTCGACGTCATCTTCAGCTCCGGCAACGGCGTCGCCGCCGTGGATGACGAATGGTTCGTCTACAGCGTGGAGGAAGAAATCTTCGGCCGTCCGGTGCGGCTGATCCCGCCGGAAGAGATGATCTGGTCCAAGGCCTTCATCATGGAGCGCGAGCGCTTCGATGGTGCGGACGTCGCGCACATCCTGCGGGCCTCGGCGGAGCGCATCGACTGGACGCGGCTGGTCGCGCGCTTCGGCGACTACTGGCGCGTACTGATGGCGCACCTGGTGCTCTTCGGATTCATCTATCCCGGCGAGCGTCATCGGATTCCTCCCGGGGTGTTGAGCGAGCTGGCGTCGCGGCTGCAGCAGGAGCTGGCGACGCCGGAGCCCGGCGAGCGTGTGTGCCGCGGCACCATCCTGTCGCGCGCGCAGTACCTCGTCGACGTCGCGCGCTGGGGCTACGGCGATCCTCGGCTGGCGCCACAGGGAAACATGACCGAGCGCGAGACCGAGATCTGGACCGCGGGCATCGCCGAAGACGGCCCGTCCGACGCCCTCCGCGAAGCCGCCTAGCCCGCGCCCGCCCATCGTCTACAATCCGCACCGAATCCACTCCTGGAGGTCCGCCATGCCGAAGATCGAGAAGTTCTGCGCGAACGGTGTCTTCGATCCGCCCACCTACAGCCAGGGCATCAAGGTCAGCGACGCCCACACCGTGCTCTTCCTCGCCGGCCAGGTCGCCTACGACAAGGACGGCGCCGTCGCTCATCGGGGCGATTTCAAGGCGCAGGCGCGCGAGGCGTTCCGCTGCCTCAAGGCGCTCGT
Organism: Candidatus Rokuibacteriota bacterium; assembly: GCA_003220475.1. Lineage (GTDB taxonomy): Bacteria > Methylomirabilota > Methylomirabilia > Rokubacteriales > CSP1-6 > AR12. The sequence goes on from QHSO01000029.1 coordinate 17,235, forward strand.
CGAAACGGGCGGCGGTCGCATGGAGAACATCGTCAAGATCAACACCTACATCACCGATATCCGCTACCGTGCCGACCTCGTCCCCGTGCGCGAGGAGTTCTTCGGCAAGAAAGGCCCGGTCTCGACGCTCGTGCAGGTGGCCGCGCTGGCCCACCCGGACTGGCTCATCGAGGTCGAGGCGATCGCGGTCGTGTAGCGGGCTCGAGGAGCGCGGCGAGGTCGAAGCGGTCGCGGCGCGACTCGGCGGTGACGGGCGCCCACAGGTCGCCCAGCCGCTTCACCCGCGCCGGGACGTTGTCGATGCGGAAATCGTCGATGGCGATGGGACGGCGCAGCTCGTCCCACGTCACCGGCGTCGACACCGGGGCGCGTGGTCGCGGCCGCACGGAGTATACGGACGCCAACGTGCGCCCCCACGCGTTCTGGTTGAAGTCGACGTGGACGCGGTCGCGCGGGCGGATCTCCTTGCGGTACACGGCCGTCGTCAGCCGCGGGTGGCGGCGCGCGATGTCGAGCGAGATGGTCTTGGCCACCGTCCAGACGTCCTTCTGCGTCGGCCCGCGCACGATCGGGACATAGACATGGATGCCGCGGCTCCCGGTCGTTTTCGGATACGTCGACATGCCCAGGTTCCGCAGCGTCTCGTTGACGGCGTGCGCGGTCTCGACCACCTGCGGGAAGCCGACCTCCTCGCCGGGATCGAGGTCGAAGTGCAGGTAATCGGGCCGATCGACGTCGTCGCAGCGCGCATACCATTCGTTCAGGTCGATGCAGCCCAGATTCACGACCCAGAGCAGCGCGGCCAGGTCGTTGATCATCGGAAAGTCGATCACGTTCCCGGACGAGTGCTCGATCGAGCACGTCTCGATCCAGGCCGGCCGCGGACTGGGCGCGCGCTTCATGAAGAAGAAGTCACCGGCGGCGCCGTTGGGATAGCGCTTCATCACCATCGCGCGGTCGCGGATGTGGGGCAGCAGCACTGGCGCGATGCCCGTGTAGTAGCGGATGAGGTCGCCCTTGGTGATGCCCTCCTGCGGCCAAAACACCTTCGTGAGGTTCGTCAGCTTCACCACGCGACCGCCGACCTCGATCTCGGCGTCGGCGACGTCGCGCGGGATCTCGACGGTCGCGGTGGCGGACGCCGGCGTCGCGGCCCGCGTGCGGCGCGCGGGGTGGTGATCGCGTGTCGCCACCGCGGGCTCGGGCGCCGGCGGCACCGCAGCAGCTGCCCGGCTCCGGGGGCCGGGCGCAGGGCGTTGCGCCGGCGGCTCCCGCCGTTGCGAAGCGCCCGAACTGCGTTCCGCCGACGCGCGGCGCTGCGCCGCCGGCGGGCGACGTGGTGATGCCGGCGGGCGACGTGGTGACGCCGGCGCGCTGCGCTCTGAGGCGGGCGCGCGGCGCGGCGAGCCGGACGCGCGGCGACGCGCGCCCTCGCGTCGCGCCATCAGCGAAGCGGCGCCAGCCGCGGCGGTCGCGGCCCGTGGCGCACGGCGCCCATGACGGGCACGTACTCGAGCTCGACGTCGTAGCGCACTGAGCGTAGCAGCAGCCCGCCGCGGCTCATGTCGCCGCGGCCGACGAAGACCTTGGGAAAGGTGAGCCGCTCGCCGAAGACCTCGAGCAGGGCGGTGACGTACTTGTCGGACGCGATACTGCCCAGGAGCGTCACGCCGTCGTCGGGCTTCAGCACCGAGGCCACCGCACGCGCGGAGGCGCGCAGCGGCCGGAGATAGCGCTGGTTCTCGGGATGGATGTCGACGCGCGCCGCCGCGCGCAGCCGGGCGAGCGTGACCGACTCATCGGGCGGCCGCAGGCCGGCGTGCGGCGTGATCACCAGCGGCACGCCGAATCGCGCCGCGTAGGTGAGCTTGCCGCGGAAGTACAGGCCGGACACGAACGACATCACTTCGCCCAGGGACGCGCCGCCCCGGGTGCGCAGTCGCCGTGCGAGGTCGAAGTTGGCGCCGGGCGAGAAGAGCAGCTGCGCGCGCTCGCCGCCGCAGTTGGCGGGGGAGAGGAGGAAGACTCGGCGTTCGGCCATCGGTGACGCCGCTGGTGCTAGAGCATCGAGCTCATGGGTCGCTGCAATCGTGATACAAACCGCAGTTCCCGCAGACGATCTTGCACTTCCGCTCTTGCATCGGATGGCGGCAACGGGGGCAAAGACGCACGTCCTGGATCGTCGGGCTGGACGCCGGGGACCGCGGCTGCTCCACGCGCATCACGATACACTGAACTATGCCCGAATGGTCCGATCAAGAGTTTCTCCGAACCGTCTTCGACGAGACACGTGTGGTGCGGACGCCGCTGCGTGGCATCATCTCGGGCTACCACGTGTTGCCCTACGTGCTGGTGGGCCCACCGGAGTACGAGCGGACGTCGAAGACGGTGGAGGTGCGCGGCCGCATCAGGGTCTCGCCACGTCTGGTGCTCGGCGGCGATGCGCCGACGTACGGCGAGATGTTCGGCGAGCGCGAGCTCATGGACACCCGGATCGTGGCGCGCGTGTTCAGCTTCCGCTATGCGCCACGCGTGTCGCTGGAGAGCGAGGACCTGGCGATCCGGCGCCACGAGGCCGATCCCGGGACGCAGCTGGAGCGGGTGCTGGAGGATCTCACGCGACGTGAGGTGATCGACACGGCCGTCATCGCGTCGCCCGACGCGAGGTTCTACCCGGTGTCCCTCGACCGTTTTATCCGCGAGATCCTGGACCGGGAATTTCGAGACTAGTCAGCATCCGCGTGAGGTCATCCGGGTCGACCGGCTTGACCAGGTGCGCGGCGAATCCCGCTTCTCGTCCGCGCGCACGATCGTCGGGCTCGCTGTACCCCGTCAACGCGATCATGACGGGCGACGCCGGTAGCGCTTTCATCCGCCGCGCGACCTCGTAACCGTCGAAGCCGGGCAGGCCGATGTCGATCAGCGCGACCTCGGGCATCTTCGTGCGCGCGAGTTCGAGGCCCTCGGTGCCGTCGGCGGCGGCATGGACCTCGTACCCGTCCAGCTCGAGCAGGGCGCGGAGGGCTTCGCGGGCGTCGGCGTTGTCTTCGATGAGGAGGATCCGCGTCACGTCTTCACCCTATCACGCGCGCCAAGGCCGCCGCGCCTTGACACTGCAAACGAGCGGATGGTACTTAGTCTGCGCACGCACCTTCCAGGAGGCTCTCCATGACTCCGAAAGCCCCGGCCGCGCTCGCGGTCGCGCTCGCGCTGGCCGTCGGCGGCGTCGTGCCGGCCACCGCACAGGCGCCCATCCGCATCGGCGCGTCGTTGTCGCTGACGGGAACGTACGCCAAGCTCGGCAAGAACCAGCACGAGGGCTACCAGATCTGCGAGAAAGAGCTGAACGCGAAGGGCGGCTTGCTCGGCCGCAAGGTGCAGTTCGTCGTCTACGACGATCAGTCGATGCCGGCCACCGCGGTGCGGCTGTACGAGAAGCTCATCACCGAAGACAAGGTCGACGGCGTCATGGGTCCCTACTCCTCGCCGGTGACCGAGGCATCGGTGAACGTCACCGAGAAGTACAAGAAGGTGATGGTGGCACCGCTGGCGGCGACCACGTCGATCTTCAAGCGTCCGCCCGGGCAGAAACGCAATTACGTGTTCATGGTCATCTCGCCGGCAGAGGTGTACCTCGAGGGCTTGCTCGATACGGGCGTCAAGCGCGGGCTCAAGACCGTGGCCGTCGTCAACGAGGACACATTGTTCTCGAAGGCCGCGGCCTCCGGCGCCGAAGAGGTCGCCAAGAAGAAGGGCCTGCAGGTGGTCTTCAAAGAGGCCTACCCGAAGGGCAACACGGACTTCTCGGCGCTGCTGACCAAGGTCAAGGCCGCCAACCCGGACATCGTCGCCGCCGCCACCTACTTCGACGACGCCGTCGCGCTCACGCGCCAGATGAAAGAGCTCGCGGTGAACCCGAAGATGTTCGGCGTCACCGTCGGCGGTGATCTGCCGGAGTTCTACGACACGCTCAAGCAGAACGCCGAGTACATCTACGGCGCCACGCAGTGGGAGCACGTCCTGCCCTATCCCGGCAATCAGGAGTTCTTCGATTCCTACAAGAAGGAGTTCAACCACGAGCCGTCCTACCACTCCGCGGCCGGCTACGCCGGCTGCCTGATCTACGCGGAGGGGGTGAAGCGGGCGAACAGCCTGGACGCGGACCGCGTTCGTGAACAGCTCCTGAAGCTCGAGATGCGCACCCCGTTCGGCGACTACAAGGTCGACCAGGACGGCTTCCAGGTCGCGCACAAGATGGTGACCTTCCAGTGGCAGAAAGAAAAGAAGGTCATCGTCTGGCCCGAAGACCTCGCCAAGGGCAAGCCGCTGTTCCCGACGCCGCCCTGGACCAGCCGCTAGTCACGCAGCGCACCCGAGCGGTGTCGACGTGAACGTCGTCATCACTCCGGCCATGCTCGCGCAGGTCATCGTCTCCGGCATCCTCGCGGGCAGCCTCTACGCCATGGTCGCGCTGGGGCTCGGGCTGATCTTCGGCGTCATGCGGGTCATCAACATCGCCCACGGTCCGCTGCTGATGCTCGGCGCGTACGCGACGTATTTCCTCACGACGGGCGCCGGGCTGAACCCGTTCCTGACCGTGCCGATCGCGATGGCCCTGCTGTTCGTCGTCGGCGTCGCCCTGCAGCGCACGCTCGTCTTCCGCGTGGTGGACGCGCCGGAGCTGTCCTCGCTCCTGCTCACCTTCGGCATCTCGATCGCGCTCGTGAACCTGGCGCAGCTGGCGTTCACCTCGGATCTCCGAGCGGTGGAATACATCACCGGCGCCTGGGTCGTCGGCGGTCTCGCTCTGTCCAAGCCGCGGGTGATCGCGTTCCTGTTCGCGGCGGGAGTCACCGCGCTGTCGTTCGTCCTGCTCAAGAGCACGCGGCTGGGCAAGGCCATCCGCGCCACCTCGCAGAGCCGTGAGGTCGCCATGGTGTGCGGCGTCGACGTCGCGCGCATCCACATGCTGACCTTCGGCTTCGCCTCGGCGCTGGCCGCCGCTGGCGGGGCGCTGCTCGCCATGATCGTCGCCATCCAGCCCGAGATGGGCGGCGTGTGGACGTTCAAGTCGTTCCTCGTGATCGTGCTCGGCGGCGCCGGTAACTACCCCGGGGCGCTCGTCGGTGGCCTGCTGCTGGGACTCGTCGAGCAGGTGGCCTCGCTCTTCCTCACCACGCAGCTCTCGGAGGTCGTCGCCTACGTGCTCCTCGTGCTCGTGCTGCTGGTACGCCCGAGCGGTCTCCTCGGCGGACGACAGACATGACGCGGCTGCTCGTGCCGCTGATGCTCGTCGTGCTCGCGGCGCTCACCGTCTACCCGATCGTCGGCAGCGGCTACGGTGTGCGCTCGGTCCAGCAGGTGTTCATGTGGATCACGCTCGCCGGCTCGTGGAACCTGATCTCCGGTCTCACCGGCTACGTCTCGTTCGGCCACGTCGCCTTCTTCGGTGCGGGCGCCTACGCGGGCGCACTCCTCGTCGCCAGCGCCGGCTGGCCGTGGCCGCTTGCCGCGCTGGCGGGCGGCGCCGCCGCCGTCCTGCTCGCGGTGGTCATCGGCTACCCGTGCTTGCGCCTCAAGGGCCCCTACTTCGCGATCGCCATGCTCGGCCTCAACGAGGTGCTGCGCGCCCTCGTGTCGTACTTCGAGGGGATCACGGGCGGCGGCAATGGCCTGTCGCTGCCGACGCTGGACGCGAGCGTACCGATCTATTACGTGATGGGCGTGCTCGCGCTCGTCGTGACCGGGCTGTCGTGGCTCATCGTGACGTCGCGCTTCGGCCTGCGCCTCATGACGATCCGCGAGGACGAGCTGGCCGCGGAGGCGATGGGCATCGACACCTTCCACCACAAGCTCGGGGCGTTCCTGCTCTCCGCCGCTGGCCCCGGCGTCGCCGGCGCGCTGATGGCGCGCGACCAGGGCTATATCGAGCCCATCAGCGTGTTCCCGCTGGCCATCACGGTCACGATGATCGTGATGGCGCTGTTCGGCGGCAAGGGCACGGTGTTCGGGCCCGTGATCGGCGCCGTCGTGTTGTTCGTCGCCCAGGAGATCGTGTGGGCGCGCTATCCCTACGTCCACCCGCTGCTCTTCGGCGCCATCATCGTCGCCGTCGTCCTGCTGATGCCGCGCGGCGTGCTCGGTCTGCTCCAGCAGCGGTATCGGATGCCGAGGACCATCTGATGCGCCCCGTATCGCTCGCCGGCGCGGCCGTCGTCGTCGGCTTCGGGCTGGTGGTGATGGTGCTGCTCGTGCGCTCGCTGCCATGGCCGCTGATCCAGGACGCGCCGGTCATGCACTACATCGCCTGGCGCATCGGCGAGGGTGACGTGCCGTACCGCGACCTCTACGACATCAACCAGCCGGGCGTGTACGTGCTCCACCTGGCGCTGCTGCGCACGCTCGGCGCCGGCGACGGCGCGTGGCGCGCCTTCGATCTGGCGTGGCTGGCGGCGACGGCGGCCGCGGTGGCGTTGCTTGCCGCGCGCTGGGGCGCGGTCTCCGCCGCCGGCGCCGGTCTCGGGTTCGCCGCCTATCATCTGGCCGGCGGCGCGTGGCAGGCGGGCCAGCGCGATTTCCTCCTCTGCGTGTTTCTCGTCGCCGGCGCGCTCGGCGTCGCTCGCTGGCTCGAAATGCGGGGTGGCGGATGGAGCCTCGCCGGCGCCGGGCTGGCGCTGGGTGCGGCCATCGGTGTGAAGCCTTACGCCGTGCTCTTCGCCGGCGCGCTCGGTGTGCTCGTGCTCGTCGCGGCCGTGCGCCGGTGCGGCGCGGGCGGCACGCTGCGCGCGATCGGCGTGTACGTCGCGGCTGCGGCGGCCGTGCCCGCCGCGCTCGCGCTCTGGCTGGCCTTCGCCGGAGCGCTTCGCGCGTGGGCGGACATCGTCTTCGGTTACGCGCTGCCCGTCTACGGTCACCTCGGCCGCGCGGCGCCCTGGTTCGGCCATCGCTGGCTCGGCTGGATTCCGCTCGGCGTCGCGGCCGTCGCCGCCCTGGTTGCCGCCGCGGCGAGTCGCCGGCTCGACGCGCGTCACGTCGTCGCGGCGGTCGGCGTCGTGTACGGCGTGGTGCATTACGTCGGACAGGCGAAGGGCTCCGAGTATCATCTCTATCCGCTCGCGGCGTTCGTCTGCGTGCTGGCGTTCGCCGCGCTGGCGCCGATGCTCAGCGCTCGTCGAGCCTGGCTCGGCGTCGGCACCGCGCTCATGCTGGCGGTCGCGCTGGTGCTGCTGACGGCCAAAGGGCTGGAGGCGTCCGATGCGCCGTGGATCTGGGACAAGGAGCGCCGCGTGCGCGTGCTCGTGGACGATCTGCGCCGCGGTCTCGCCCCCGGCGACACCGTGCAGGTCCTCGACGTCGCGGACGGCGGCCTGCACGCGCTGCTACGCCTGCACGTGCCGCAGCCGACACGCTTCCTGTACGACGTGTTTTTCTTCCACGAGGCCGAGCGTCCGGTGGTGCGCGCGATGCGCGCCGAGTTCATCGCCGCGCTCGAGGCCCGGCCGCCGCGCTTCATCGTGTTGATGCGCGGCTGGCCGTCCGGCGACTACGACCGCATCCGATACTTTCCGGCGCTCGCCGACCTGCTCGCGCGCCGCTATGACGTCGTGGTCACGCGTGACGGGCACCGGCTGTACGTGAAGCGGGCAGGCGCGTAAACCATGCCGCCCGTGCTCGAGGTCGAGGCGGTCCGCAAGAGCTTCGGCGGCGTCGCCGCGGTCAGCGACGTCTCCCTCACGCTCGAGCCCCGGCGCATCTACGGGCTGATCGGTCCCAACGGCTCGGGCAAGACGACACTGTTCAACTGCATCACGGGCATCGAGCGGCTCGACGCCGGCCGCGTGAGCTTTCGCGGCGAGCGCATCGACGGCCTCAAGCCGTGGCAGATCGCGCGTCGCGGTATCGGTCGGACGTTTCAGGTCATCCGCGTCTTCCCGGAGCTGACCGCGCTCGAGAATCTGCTGGTCGTCACCCGCGGCCCGCGCGCGGAGGCCGAGCGCCGCGGGCGCGAGCTGCTGGAGTTCGTGCGGCTGGGGCCGCTGGCCGGCGAGTACGCCGGCAACCTCTCGTATGGCCAGCAGAAGCTCGTCGAGTTCGTGCGGATGCTGATGACCGATCCCACGCTCATCCTGCTCGACGAGCCCGCCGCCGGCGTCAACCGCACGCTGCTCAACGACCTGCTCGATGCTGTCGCGCGGCTGCGCGACGCGGGCAAGACGGTGCTGCTCGTCGAGCACGACATGAAGGTGGTCATGGGACTCTGCGAGACGGTGTTCGTCCTCGATCACGGCGAGAAGATCGCCGAAGGATCGCCGGGCGCCATCCAGGCCGATGCGCGGGTCATCGAAGCCTATTTCGGCCGTTAGCGCCGTGGTCGCCGCCGGCGTCGTGTTCGTCGCGCTGCTCGCGTGGCGCTCGCGGGGCTGGCCGCTGATCCACGACGTCGCGCTCATGCACTATGTCGCCTGGCGCATCGGCGAGGGGGCGATCCCGTATCGCGATCTCTTCGACATGAATCAGCCGGGCACATACCTCATCCACCTCGCCGTGCTGCGCGCGCTCGGCGGCGGCGACCTCGCCTGGCGTCTCCTGGACCTCGGATGGCTCGCCGCGACCGCCGGCGCCATCGCGGTGTTCGCGGCGCCGTGGGGCGCCCTCGCCTCGGCCGCGGGCGCGCTGCTCTTCGCGACGTACCACCTCGCCGGCGGCCCGTGGCAAGCGGGCCAGCGCGACTTCCTGCTCTGTCTTTTCCTCATCGTCGGCGCGCTCGGCGTCGTGCGCTGGCTCGAGCGCAGGCGACTCGTGAGCCTCGTGTGGTCGGGCGCGGTGCTCGGCGCCGGCATCAGCGTCAAGCCGCACGCCGCCCTGTTCGCGGGGGCGCTCGCGGCCGTCGTCGCGATCGCGGCGGCGCGCGCGTGCGGCGCCGCCACCGCCGGTGCGGCCAGCGCGGTGTTCGTCGGCGCGCTGGCGGTGGCGCCGCTCGCCGTGCTCGGCTGGCTGGCCGCAACGGGTGGACTCGCCGCCTGGTACGACATCGTCGTGCACTATCTGATTCCGCTCTACTCGCGGCTCGGGCGCGCGTCGCCGTGGAGCGTGTATCGGTGGCATGCGTGGATTCCGATCGCGCTCGGCGTGGCGGTGTCGCTCGGCGCCGCGCTGCAGCGGCGCGGCGCCGGCGCGCGGCACCTCGTCGCCGCGCTCGGGGTGGGCTACGGCATCGTCCACTATGTCGGGCAGGGCAAGGGCTGGGAATATCACCTCTACCCGCTCGCGGCCTTTGCCGCGTTGCTCGTCGGTGCCGAGCTGCCGTTGGCGCTTGCCGCGCGGCGGCGCCTCGTGGCCGGCGCGCTCGCCGGCGTGCTCGCCGTCTCGTTCGTGCTGCTCGGTGCCAAGGCGCTCGAGGCCTCGGCCGCCGAGTTCTGGTGGACGCGCGAGGCGATCGTCCGCGAGGTCGAGGCCGATCTGCGGCCGCGCCTGGCGCCCGGCGACACCGTGCAGGTCCTGGACACGACGATGGGAGGGTTGCAGGCGCTCTTTCGCCTCGGTGTGCGAGAGCCCACGCGCTTCCTGTACGATTTCCACTTCTTCCCCGACGAGGATTCGCCGGTCGTGCAGAGGCTGCGCGCCGAGTTCATTCGTCAGCTGGATGCACATCCGCCGCGCGTGATCGTGCTGTTCGAGCGCGGCTGGCCCGCCGGCGGCTACGAGCGCATCGAGCGCTTTCCCGCGCTGGCGGCGCGGCTCCGCGAGCGCTACGAGCCGCCGGTGACGCGCGCGGACTACAGGCTCTATGCGAAACGACACGATCCGTAGCATCGTGCGGGCGTACGACGACCCGGTGGTGCGAGCCTATTGCTGGGCGCGCTTCCTCGTGCTGCGCCAGCGTTTCCTGGAAGAGATCGGGCAGTACCTGCCGCCGTCGGGGGCGGTGCTCGACATCGGCTGCGGCTTCGGGCTGTTCTCGCTGTATTACGCGGCCACCGCGCCCGCGCGCTTCGTGCGCGGGCTCGATCTGAGCGCGCGACGCATCGCGATGGCGCGCCGGGCGGCGCGGCGACTCGCGCTCGACAACGTCGCCTACGAGGTCGGCGACGCGCGCGACTTCAAGGGCGACACGGAGATCGCCGCCGCCTACATGCTGGACATCGTGCATCACGTCGCGCCCGCCGCGGTGCCGCCGCTGCTCGCGCAGTTGCGACGCTGTCTGGTACCCGGCGGGCTGCTACTCGTGAAGGACGTCGACACGCGGCCCGCGCCCAAGCGCTGGTTCACGTGGGCGCTCGACCGGCTGATGGCGCCGCGCACGCCGGTGCATTACTGGAGCGCCGAGGCGCTGACGGCGGCGCTCGAGCGCGCGGGCTTCGGCGTGCGGCGCCACCTCATGGTGGACGTGCTGCCGTACCCGCACGTCCTGTACATCTGCGAGGCACGACCGTGACGCAGGCGCCGCTGCTCATCGCCCACGGTCTCACGGCGGGCTACGGCAAGATCGACATCCTGCACGACGTCTCGCTCGAGGTTCGCGCCGGGGAGATCGTGAGCATCATCGGCCCGAACGGCGCCGGCAAGTCGACGGCCTTCAAGACGATCGTCGGCTTCCTGCGTCCGCGCGAGGGCCGCGTGATCTTCAACGGCGAGGAGATCACCGGCCTGCGTCCCGATCTCGTGCTGCGGCGCGGGCTCGCGTACGTGCCGCAGGGGCGCATCGTGCTCCCGCAGATGACCGTGCTCGAGAACCTCGAGATGGGCGCCTATACCGAGCGCGATCCCGCGCGTGTCGCGGCCGCGCTGGAGCGCGTCTACGCGTTGTTTCCGATCCTGGGCGAGCGGCGCCGGCAGAAGGCGGGGACGATGTCGGGCGGCGAGCAGCAAATGGTGGCGATCGCGCGCGCGCTCATGACGTCGCCGCGTCTCATTTTGCTCGACGAGCCGTCGCTGGGACTCTCGCCGAAGTTCGTCACGCTCATCTTCGAGAAGCTGCTCGAGATGAAGCGCGGCGGCTTCACGTTGACGCTGGTGGAGCAGAACGCCACGCGCGCGCTCGCCGTCGCCGACCGCGGCTACGTGCTCGAGCTCGGCAAGAATCGCTTCGAAGGCCCCGGCCAGCGGCTGCTCGCCGATCCGGAGGTGAAGCGCTTGTATCTGGGAGGGTGAGGCGACCAATCGGCAGTGAGGCGACTA
>QHSO01000194.1 GCA_003220475.1 Candidatus Rokuibacteriota bacterium
TCGCTGCTCGCGCTCCTGGACGAGACGTACTCGCGCACCGAGTGGCTCGCGGACTGTGCGCGCATCCGCTGTCCGGTGCTCGTCATCGCCGGCTCTGAGGATCTCTTCCCCACGGTCGGCATGTCGCGCCGGGTCGCCGAGACGATCCCGGGCGCGAGGCTGCACGTCGTCGCCGGAGGCGGGCACTTTCCAAACCGGTCACATCGTGCGGAAGTCCAGGAGGTCGTCGGAGCCTTTCTCACCGTAATCGGTGTATAAGAAGGGCCCATGCGCATCGTCGATCTGTCGTTTCCGATCCGCCCGCACTTCCGCTGGAAGGTCGAACCGAAGCTGTCCAAGTCACACGCCGCCGGCGACGTCTTCCAGTCCACGGTGCTCACGGTCGCCTGTCACGCCTACACGCACGTCGACGCGCCAGTGCACTTCCTGCCGGGCGATCGGGACATCGCCTCGATGCCCGTGGATCAGTGGATCGGAGACGCGGCCGTGGTGGACCTCAGCCACCTCGGTGACAACGGTGAGGTGGCCGCCGCCGAGCTCGACAAGTATGCCGGCCACGTGCGGCGCGGCGACATCGCGTTGCTGCGCACCGACTGGCCGAAGAAGGTGAGCGTCGAGAGCGAGAAGTTCTGGCGAGACGCGCCGTACACGGGGCGCTCCGCGTGCGAGTGGCTCGTGCGCCGCGGTGTGAAAGCCGTCGGCTACGACTATCCGCCCGACTACACGGTGCGCACGTCGATCTTCGAGCCGAGCGTGAAGCTCACGCCCGAGCAGTGCACGACGCACCACGTGTTCTTTCCCGCCGGCATCACCGTGGTCGAGTACCTGACGAATCTCGACCAGATCGGCGTGCCGCGCTGCCGCTTCGTGGCGCTGCCGCTGCGCATCGACGGCGCCGACGGCTCGCCGGTACGCGCCATCGCGCTGGTGGAGTGAATACGGGGGCCGCAATGGTCCCCAAGCCCAGCGTTTGTCGCGCGCCGGTCAGGCCGTACGCTGCTCGATAGGCCGCTCGGCGGCTCGTGTATCATCTGCCGGATGCCCCGCCCCTGGTTGATCCTGCTCGCCGTCGTGCTGGCCGCCGCCGGCTGCACCGAGCAGCCGAATGCATCTGCGTCCTCGACCGAGAAGCCCGCTGCCGCGACGCCGCCGCGCCCCGTCAAGGTGTTTCAGGCCGTCGAGCAACGCGTCCCGCGCACCGTGACGTCGACGGGCACACTGGCCGCCGACGACACCGTCGTCCTCGGCGTCAAGGTTCCAGGCCGGCTCGTCGAGCAGGCGGTCGATCTGGGCACGCGCGTCCGCAAAGGACAGGTGATCGCGCGGATCGAGCAGACCGACTACAAGCTCCGCGTGGAGCAGGCGGAGGCCGCGCTGCAGCAGGCACGCGCGCGACTCGGCCTGTCGCTGACCGGCACCGACGAGCAGGTGGATCCCGAGAAGACGTCGATCGTGCGGCAGGCGCGCGCGGTGCTGGACGAGGCGCGGCTGTCGCGCGAGCGCTCGACGAAGCTGCTCGAGCAGAACCTCATCGCGCGCGCCCAGGACGACACCGCGGAGGCCAACCTGGGCGTCGCGGAAGGCCGCTATCACGACGCGCTCGAAGAAGTCCTCAACCGCCAGGCCACGCTCATGCAGCGGCGCTCCGAGCTCGAGCTGGCGCGACAGCAGCTCGCGGACACCGTGCTGGTCTCGCCCTTTGACGGCGCGGTGAGCGCGCGACAGGCGGCGGTGGGTGAGTATCTGGCGGCCGGCGCACCCGTTGCCACGCTCGTGCGCATGCATCCACTGCGGCTGCGCCTGCCCGTGCCCGAGCGCGAAGCCGTCGGCGTGCGCGTGGGCCAGGTGGTGCGCCTCACCGTCGAGGGCGACGCCACCGTGTACCAGGGACGTGTGGTGCGCCTGAGTCCGATCGTGCAGGAGCAGAATCGCACGCTGCTCGTCGAGGCGGAGGTGCCGAACCCGAACGCCGTGCTCAAGCCGGGCGCGTTCGCGCGCGCCGATATCGTCACCGATGGCTCGCAGCCGATCATCCGCGTGCCCGCCGCGTCGCTGGTGACGTTTGCCGGGGTGGAGAAGCTGCTGGTCGTGCGTCAGGGCAAGATCGTCGAGGTGCGCGTCACGACCGGCCGCCGCGCCAACGACACCGTCGAGATCGTGGCCGGCCTCAAGCCGGGCGAGAGCGTCGTGCTGCAGCCCGGCAACCTGGCGCCGGGCCAGGCCGTGAGCGCCGAGCGCTAATCCCCGTGCAAAAGCTCGCCGAAGTCTGCATCAAGCGGCCGGTCTTCGCGACCATGATCGTGATGGCGCTGGTCGTCGTCGGCGCCGCCTCGTATTTCCGGCTGGGCGTCGATCGCTTCCCCGCCGTCGATCTGCCCACCGTCAGCGTGAGGGTCGAGCTGCCCGGCGCGTCCACCGAGGAGATCGAGACCCAGCTGACGCAGAAGCTCGAGGAGCAGATCAACACGATCCAGGGCATCCAGGAGCTGCGCTCGATCTCGACGCCCGGCAACTCGCTCGTCATCGTCACCTTCGCGCTGAGCCGCAACATCGACGTGGCGGCGCAGGACGTGCGCGACAAGGTCTCGATCGCGCAGCGCAACCTGCCGCGCGACGTGAAGCCGCCGATCATCTCGAAGTTCGACAACGATCAGTCACCGGTGCTCACGATCGCGCTGGCGAGCGACCGGTCGCTGCGCGAGCTGACGGAGATCGCCGACAAGATCGCGCGGCCGCTGCTGGAGCGGTCGACGGGTGTCGGCGAGGTCCGCATCGTGGGCGGCCTGCCGCGCTCGATCAACGTGTGGGTGGATGCGGACAGGCTGGCCTCGTACCAGCTGCCCATCACCAGCGTGCGCGACGCGCTGGTGCGGCAGAACGCCGACCTGCCCGGCGGCAACGTGACGTCGGGGCTCAACGAGGCCTCGCTGCGCACCATGGGCCGGATGCCCGACCCGAAGGCCTTCAACGACCTCGTGGTGGCCAACCTCGCCGGCTCGCCCGTGCGCGTGCGCGACCTCGGCTACGCGGAAGACGGCACCAAGGAGCAGCGGTCGGCGGCGCGGCTCAACGGCGTGCCGACGGTGATCCTCGAGATCCGCCGGCAGTCGGGCGAGAACACGGTGGCGGTGATCGAGGGCGTGAAGAAGAGCCTGGCGCGGCTCGCCGCCCACGTCCCGCCCGACGTGAAGCTCGAGATCATCCGCGACCAGTCGAAGTACATCTACGCGGCGCTGCACGAGATCAGCCTGCACCTCGTGCTCGGCTCGATCCTCGCGTCGCTGGTCGTGCTGGCCTTCATGCGCTCGTGGCGCTCGACGTTCATCGCGGCGGTGGCCATCCCGACCTCGGTCATCTCGGCCTTCGGGATGATGTGGATGCTGAACTTCACGCTCAATAGCGTGACCATGCTGGCGCTGGTGCTGATGGTCGGCATCGTCATCGACGACGCCATCGTGGTGCTCGAAAACGTCTTCCGCTTCGTGGAAGAAAAGAAGATGAAGCCCTTCGACGCCGCGCGCGAGGCCACCGCGGACATCGGCCTGGCGGTGATGGCGACGACGCTCTCGCTCGTCGTGATCTTCGTGCCCGTGTCGTTCATGTCGTCGATCTCGGGCCGGTTCCTCTACCAGTTCGGCCTCACGGCCGCCGTGTCGGTCATGGTCAGCCTGCTCGTGTCGTTCACGTTGACGCCGATGATGTGTGCACGGCTTCTGAAAGTGGGGGGCCCCGATATGGCCCCCCACACCCCCCAGCGCTCGGGGCACCCCGGGGAACCCGGGGAGCCCCTCGCAGACGCGGCTCGCTCGCGCACGGGCTTTTATCGCTATATCGACGCGGCCTACACCGCCTGCCTGGCGTGGTCGATGCGCCATCGCTGGGTCATCGTGGTGGTGAGCGTGGTGGTGCTGGCCTCGACGATGCCGATCTATCGCTCCGTGAAGCAGGAGTACATCCCGAGCGACGTGGACGAGTCCGAGTTCGAGATGCTCGTGTTCGGCCCCGAGGGGATGAGCCTGGCCGCCATGGACGAGGGGATGCAGGCCCTCGCCAAGGAGGCGCGCGAGACGAAGGGTGTGGCGCTCACGCTGGCCTCCGCGGGCGGCGGCTTCCTCAACCGGGTCAACCAGGGCTACATGTACGTGCGCACGGTGCCGCACACGGAGCGGACGGTGAGCCTGCACCGGATCTGGGACGGGATCCGGCACGGCGACCCGCTGGCCGCCTTCCGCGGCAACTACTCGCAGCGCGAGATCATCGCCGCCCTGCGGCAGAAGTACCGTAAGTTCTTCGCCAACGGCTACCGGCCGCAGATTCGAAACATCGCGGGGTTCAACATCGGCGGTGGCACCTTCGACATCGATCTCGCCCTGCGCGGTCCCGACCTCGAGAAGCTCGCCGAGTACGGCGAAACCTTGAAGCTCCGGGCGCGTCAACTGGGCGGCATCGCGGACGTCGACAGTACACTGCAGCTCGACAAGCCGGAGCTGCGTGTCGTCATCGACCGCGCGCGCGCCGCCGACCTGCGCGTGGACACCGAGCAGATCGCGACGGCGCTGCGCCTGATGGTGGGCGGTGATGATCAGGTCTCGCGCTTCCACGACAACGACGTCAACGACGACTACGACGTGACGGTGCGGCTGCTCGACGCCCACCGCAACGACCTGTCGGTGATCTCGCGCCTCTACGTGTCGCGCGACTCCCTGTCGACCAACCCCGCCACCGGCGCGGCCGCCCAGGTGGGGCTGGCGCCGGGCGGCGGCCTCGTGCGCCTCGACAACCTCGTGCAGATTGTGCGCGCGCCCACGGCCTCGCGCATCGACCGCACGGACCGGCAGCGCGAGGTGCGCCTGCGCGCAAGCGTCACCCCGGGCTTCGGCCAGGCGGACCGGATCGACGCGGTCAAGCGCGAGGTGGCGGCGATGAACCTGCCGCCGGCCTACTCGACCTTCGTCACCGGCAAGGCGAAGGAGATGGAGAAGACCTTCACCGAGTTCCTGTGGGTCTTCGTGCTCTCGTTCGCCTTCATGTACATGATTCTCGCCTCGCAGTTCGAAAGCCTCATCCACCCGCTGACCATCTTGTTGTCGCTGCCGCTGTCGGTGCCGTTCGCCATGCTCGCGCTCTGGTACACGGGCAACACGCTCAATCTCTACTCCGCGCTCGGCATCCTCGTGCTCTTCGGCGTGGTGAAGAAGAACGCCATTCTGCAGATCGACCACATGAACAGCCTCCGCGCGCGCGGCATGGAGCGCGCGGCCGCCATCATGCAGGGCAACCGGGACCGGCTGCGCCCGATCCTCATGACGACGCTCGCGCTCGTGGCCGGCATGTTGCCGCTCTGGGTGGGCACCGGGCCGGGCGCCGAGGAGCGCCGGGCCATCGCCGTCGTCGTCATCGGCGGCCAGACGCTGGCGCTCCTGCTCACGCTGCTCGTGACGCCGGTGGCCTATTCGCTCTTCGAGGACGCCGCCGGCGCGCTGCGCTGGGCGGCGCCGTCGCTGGCGCGGTGGCGTCGGCTGGCGCGACAGCGTGAGCGACGCGCGTGGCGGCTGCGCCTGCGGCGTCGTGCGCGGCCCGCCGCGCCGCCGATCTCGGGCGGCACGAACGGATCTTCGTAGCGCGATATATCGTGTCGTGACGCGGGGCCGCGCGCCGGGGTTGCCGGGGCGGCGGCCCGGGCGTAGCATGCCGGGCACTCCGCGCGGGAACCCATCGGCGGATGCGAGCGTTGTGATGTTCGCCGCGCGAATGTTCGACTCACACGTCACGTACGACCAAGGAGGCGCTATGAAACGGATGGCTGCGATCGCGCTGATGCTGTCCCTGGGATTCCTCAGCGTCGTTCCCGCCGGCGCGCAGGCCCCGGCGCCCCCGCCGGCCTACGGCATGCCGATCAGCCTCGAGCAGGCCAAGAAGATCATGGCCGGCGCCGAGGCGGAAGCCAAGAAGAACAACTGGCCGGTGGTCATCGTGATCCTCGATTCGGGCGGGCAGTTGGTCATGCTGCAGCGCTTGGACAACGCCCAGTGGGGCAGCGTGGAGATCGCCAAGGAAAAGGCGCGCTCGGCGGTGGCGCTGCGCCGGCCCACCAAGGCGTTACAGGACCTCGTCGCCCAGGGCGGCGCCAACCTGCGCCTCCTCACGCTCGGTTACAGCGTGCTCGAGGGCGGTATCCCCATC
>QHSO01000030.1 GCA_003220475.1 Candidatus Rokuibacteriota bacterium
TGCGCTCCGGCGTGCGCCGGAGATATTCACTACCAAGGGTCTGGGCGCCGCACGGGGCCGCTAGCAGGCTTCGGGCGGCGCGATCAACGAGTCCGGTGGCCCATTCTCCATCCACACCTCCTGGATTGGAGTTGCCCTCGACGGCTGCGGAGACAACGTCTCCGTCGCCGTAGGTATCGGTCTACTCCCCCCGGCCGTGGTCGTCAAGCGGTTCAGCGGCCGCCGCGAAGTCGCGGATCAAGGACGTCGCGCAGCGCATCGCCGAGCATGTTGAAGCCGAAGACCGCGAGCGAGATCGCGACGCCTGGCCAGATGGCCATCCACGGTGCGCGCAGCATGTAGGTACGGCCCGAGCCCGACAGCATCGCGCCCCACGAGGGATACGGCGGGGGGACGCCGAAGCCGAGGAACGAGAGCGCCGACTCGGCAAGGATGACGGCGCCGAGGCCGATGGTGGCCAGGATGATGATGGTGGCCACGACGTTCGGCAGGAGATGGCGCACGATGATCCGCATGTGACCGCAGCCCATCGCGCGCGCCGCCTCGACGAACTGGCTTTGCATGACGGTGAGGGTCGCGCCGCGGATCACGCGCGAGTTCGTCGCCGTGGCGATGATGGCGATGGAGACGATGAGGTTCAGCGGTCCGGGACCGAGGACGGCCATCACGGAGAGGATGATCACGAGGTAGGGAAACGACAGCCACGCGTCGACCACGCGCTGCACGGCGAGATCCCACGGGCCGCCGAAGTAGGCGCTGGAGACACCGATGGCGGTGGCCACGACGATCGCGAGCGCGATCGTGGCGAAACCGACCGTGACCGACACGCGGGCGCCGTACACGATGCGACTCCACATGTCGCGGCTCAGGTTGTCCGTGCCGAGCCAATGCGCCGCGCTCGGCGGCGTCATCCGCGCGCCGCGGACGGTCTCGTCGTACCGATACGGCGCGATCTGTTCCGCGAAGACCGCCATGACCAGCATCGCCAGCACGATCATGCCGCCGATGGCGCCGAGCGGCTTTCTCCGCGCGAAATGCGCGACGGCGAGGGCCCAGCGCACGGCGACGGTGCGCGGCCGCGCGCCGGCCGGTGCGGGCGCGGCGCCGTTCAGCTCGAGCGTGGCCGACGTCGTCGCGCTCAATAGCGGATCCGCGGATCGAGCACGGCATAGAGCGCGTCGACCACGAGGTTGACGAGCACGACCGTGGAGACGACGAGCAGGTTCACGCCCTGGATCACCGGATAGTCGCGCTGGTTGATGGCGTCGAAGAGGAAGCGGCTCACGCCGGGCAGCCCGAAGATCTGCTCGATGATGACGGTGCCGCCCAGGATGAGCGGCAGCTGCGTGCCCAAGAGCGTGATGACCGGGATCACCGCGTTGCGCAGCCCGTGTTTGATCACCACCGCGCGCTCGGTGAGTCCTTTCGCCCACGCCGTGCGCACGTAGTCCTGGCGCAGCACCTCCAGCAGCATGCCGCGCGTCAGCCGCATGAGCGCGGCCGCCGAGGCGATGCCGAGGATCAGGGCCGGCAGCAGGATCTGCGCGACGTGAGCCACCGGGTCCTGGCGGAACTCCACGAAGCCGGTGACGGGGCGCCAGCCCCACCAGATCGCCGGCAGCACGATCAGCAGCGTGGCCAGCCAGAAGTTCGGGACGGACAGACCGAGGATCGCCAGGCTGCGCAGCACGTAGTCGGAGAGACTGTCCTGCCGCGCCGCCGCCACCACGCCGATCGGAAGCGCGATCAGCAGCGCGCTGACGGTGGCGTACAGCGCGAGCTCGCCCGTGACCGGCAGCCGCTGGGCCAGCTCGCTCAGTACGGGCCGGCGTGTCCACAGCGATTCGCCGAGATCGCCGCGCGCGGTGCGAGCGAGCCACTCGACGTACTGGACGTGGAAGGGCCGGTCCAGGCCGAGCTTGGCGCGCAGCTCGTCGATGTCCTTGGCGTACGACGTCTCGGCCAGCATGAGCTGCACGGCGTCGCCCGGAATCAGCCGCGGCAGCATGAAGACGATCGCGCTCGCGATGAGCAGCGAGGGCACGGCGACGAGTAACCGGCGCGCCAGATACCGCTTCAGCACGCCGGCGTACGCTCCGCGCGCCTCAGCGGTCGAGCCAGGCGGCCATCAGGCGGCCGCCATAGTCGTAGCCGAGGTTGGGGCCGTAGTTCTTCAGCGCGCCGTCCCACACCACCGTGTACATCGTGCCGACCGATGTCGTGTAGTAGACCTGTTTCGCGAGGTAGCGCTGGGCCTCGTGGATCAGCTCGCGACGCTTCCCGACGTCGAAGGTCCGCCGCTGCCGGACGAGCATGTCGGCCACGACGGGGTCGTTCACGTGGCTCTGGTTCTTCATCTCGCCGGGGTAGTAATAGCCGAACAGATAGTTGTCACCGTCGAGGAACGGCGTCTGCGGCCCGAAGGCCAGCGAGTCGAATTTGCCGTAGAAGCACGTCGAGATGTACGCCCCGTACTCCTTGGTGTCGAGCTTGGCGTCGATCCCGACGTCCTTGAAGTACTTCACGACGAGCTGCGCGTGATCGACGACGATCGGAGTCCCGTACGTCGTCCAGCAAATCGTCGCCGGGAAGCCGTTGGGATAACCCGCGGCGGCGAGGAGCCGCTTGGCCTCCTTCGGGTCGTACGCGAAGTTCTTGGCGCCGTCGCCAAGCTGGTCCACCGGCAACGACCAGTCCTTCAGCGCCAGCGGCACGCCCGGCGGATTCGCCACGCCCGAGCCCTCGTAGAGTGTGTCGATCAACGCCTTGCGGTCGAGCGCCATCGACATCGCCTGGCGCACGCGCAGGTCGCTGAACGGCTTCTGGTCCACGCGCATCGAAACGTGATTGCCGACGTTGCCGGGAAACTCCGCGACGCGAAGATTGGGCCGCTTCGTCTTCAGCGTGTCACGGAGCTGCAGCCAATCTGATCGGACGATGCCGCCGGGAAGCTCCCAGCCGAGGTCGTACTTGCCGGCCAAGAACGAGGCCGTGCGCGAGGCGTTGTCCTCGTCGACGGTGACCTCGACGCGATCGATGTAGGGCTGGCCCGCGACGAAATAGGCCGGGTGGCGCACGTACGTGTAGCCGATGTTCGGCCGGTAGCTGTCCAGCATCCATGGCCCAGTCCCGATCACCGACTCCCAGGGCTTGAGGTCGCCATACTTGTCGACGACTTCCTTGGCGACGATGGCGACGGCCATGGGATTGGCGAGCATGTCCAGGAACCAGGCGAACGGCTCCTTCAGCGTGAACTTCACGGTGTACTTGTCGGGCGCCTCGACCTTGTCCACCGAGCGAAGCATGTAGGCGTTGGCGTTGCCCTTCACCGTGAGGAACCGTTCGACCGTATAGCGCACGTCCTCCGCGGTCAGCTCGCGGCCGTTCACCGGCGGCTTGTTGTGCCAGCGCACGCCTCGGCGAAGCTTGAAGACGTACGTTGTCTCGTTCGGCTGCGTCCAGGACTCGGCGAGGTCCCCCTCGATGACGAGGCTGCCTGGCGCGACGCCCGGCCCCGCCTTGTGTTTCACCAGGCGGCTGTGCGTGAAGGTGTGCGCGATGTGCGTCTTGTACGAGATGGTCTGGTCGAGATCCCAGTTCGGCGGATCCCACAGTCGCAACGCGAGGGTGCCGCCGCGTCGCGGCGTCTGCGCGCTCGCAGTGCGTGGCAGCAGCGTGGTGGCGGCGAGCGTCGCGCCGCCGGCGAGCACGTCACGTCGCCTGAGCTCCATGGGGCCTCCTGGGCGTGTCGGAGCGATCAGCTACGCGCGAGCGTCGCGAGCACCTCGTCGAAGATGGCCAGCGTCTCTGCGACGTCGGTGTCGGAATGCGCGAGCGACACGTAGATCTTGTTCACGGCCTTCACCACGCCGCGCCGGAGCAGCTCCTGATTGAATCGCGTGATCTTCGCGCGATCGGCGGTCAGCGTGGCGCGGTAGTCGACGATCGGACGGTCGGTGAAGAACAGGTCGAAGACCGGCGGCTCGCCGCTCACCTGCGCGGCCACGCCGTGCTTCGTCACCGCCGCCTGCAGCCCGGCCTTCAGCCGCGCACCCGTCTGGAACAGCCGCTCGTACGTACCGGGCTTGCGCAGCTCGGCGAGGGTGGCGAGGCCCGCCGCGGCCGCGATGGCGTTGCCGTTGAAGGTGCCGGCCTGCCAGACGTAGTCGGGGGTGCCGTCGAGCGCGGCGTCGAAGTGACGCATGATCGCGGTCGGTCCCGCGATGCACGCGAGCGGGAAGCCGCCCGCGACGACCTTGCCGAAAGCGGCGAGGTCGGGCACGACCTTGTAGAACTCCTGCGCGCCGCCGTACGCGAAGCGAAAGCCGGTGACGATCTCGTCGAACACGAGCGGCACGCCATCGTTGTAGGGCGCGATCAGCACCTCACCGTCGATCACGTGCGGAATGCCGGCGGAGTCGGCCATGGGCGCCGGGAAGGCCTTCGGCGACCGCGGCACCACGCTCATGAGCACGTAGTCGTGCGTGCCATGGAAGCCGCCCTCGAATTTCATGATCTTGTCGCGCTTGCGATAGGCGCGCGCCACGCGCAGCGCGAAGAACGTCGCCTCGCTGCCGCTGGCCGTGTAGCGCACCTGCTCGGCGCACGGCACGGCGGCCACGATTTCCTCGGCCAGTCGGATCGCGGGCTCGTTCACGATGAAATACGAGGTGCCGCGCGCCATCTGCCGCTGCACGGCGTCCACCACCGCGGGATGCGCGTGGCCGAGCAGCATCGGCCCGGAGCCGAGCAGGTAGTCGAGATAGCGCCGTCCGTTCATGTCGTAGAGATAGGCGCCGCGGCCCTCACGCACGACGAACTCGAGGCCGGGGCCCGAGCGGTGACTGCCGAGAAGCCCACCGGGAAGCACGCGCGCAGCGCGCGCGAGCAGCACGTTCTGATCAGTCATGGCAAGACCATCCTTGCTGAGAGTGCGTCATGATACCAGAACTCCCGAGCCCGCAAACGCGCCGCGCTTGAGCGCGCTGAGCGCGCGGTTGGCATCGGTGAGCGCGAACGTCGTGGTCGCGAGCCGCACCGGGATCCGCGCCGCTTCGGCGAGCAGCGCCTCGCCGTCCGCCCGCGTGTTCGCCGTGACCGATCGCACCTGCCGCTCGTAAAAGAGATCGCGCGTGTAGTCGAGCGGCGGCGTCGGGGTCATGTAGATGCCGGCGAGGGCCAGCGTGCCCCCGCGCGCGAGCCGCTGTAGCGCGACGGGAACGAGCTCACCGACGGGCGCGAAGACGATCGCCGAGTCGAGCGGCTCCGGCGGCACGTCGCCGAGGTCGCCCGTCCACACGGCGCCGAGCGCGCGGGCCAGCTCGCGGTGCGACGGCTCGCGCGTGAGGACGTACACGCGCGCGCCGCGCGCGCGGGAAATCTGAAGGGTGACGTGCGCGGAGGAGCCGAAGCCCCAGAGGCCGAGCCGCCCGCCGGCCGGCACCGCCGCGCGCTCGAGCGCCCGGAACCCGATGATGCCCGCGCAGAGCAGCGGCGCCGCCTCCACGTCGCCGAAGACGGCGGGAATGGCGTACGCGAACGCGGCGGGCACGACGGCGAACTCGGCGAAGCCGCCGTCGGCGTGCCAGCCCGTGAACTCCGCGCGCTCGCACAGGTTCTCGCGTGCCGACACGCAATACGCGCAGCGGCCGCACGTGCGCCGCAGCCACGCGATGCCCACGCGGTCGCCGCGGGCGAACCGCCCGCCGGCGGTCGCAGACTCCACGACCCCGACCACCTGATGGCCCGGCACGATGCGCTTGCGCACCGGCGGCAGATCGCCCTCGACGACGTGGAGATCGGTGCGGCAGATCCCGCACGCGCGCACGCGCACGAGCAGCTCGTCGTCGCCGGGCGCCGGCACGGGAACGTCTTCGCACCGGAGCGGCTGCGTCTCGATCGGCGCCTGGCCGTGCAGCACCATGGCGCGCACCGCGGGTCAGCCTCCCGCGCGGGCGATGAGCTTCTTGGCGAGCGCCAGGTGCGGCGCGTCCACCATCCGGCCCTTGAAGCGGAACGCGTAGGCGCCGCGCGCGGCGTGCTCGGCGAAGGCCGCCACCAGCTCGCGCGCCTCTGTCACGGCCTCTTTCGACGGCGTGAAGACGTCGTTGATGACCGCGATCTGGCTCGGATGGATCGAGATCTTGCCCACGAAGCCCATCGCCACGCCGTCCTCGCACTCGCGCCGCAGACCGTCCAGGTCGGCGATATCCGTGTACACGGTGTCGAGCGCGTCGACGCCGGCGGCGGAGGCCGCGATCGCGCACATCGTGCGCGCGTAGCGCGGGATGTCGAGATAGGCGCCCCGCGCGTCGCGCACGCGCGGCAGACCCATGGCCGCGCCGAGGTCCTCGATGCCCCACGAGATGGCGACGGTGCGCGGCGTGGCGGTGGCGACGTCGCGGATGTTCAGCAGCCCTTCCGGCGTCTCCGTCGCGATGAGCACCAGCCGCGTGCTGCCGTGCGGAATTCCGCGGCGATGCTCGAGCCCGTCGAGGATCTGCGCAATCTCTCTCACGTCCGCCGCGTGACGCGGCTTGGGCACCACGTATCCGGTCGGCCGGCCGGCGATGGTCTCCGCGAGATCGTCGTGGCCGAGGCCCGTGGCGAGCGGGTTCATGCGCACCCAGCGCTCACGGCCGCCGAAGTCGCGCCCCAGCCACTCGCGCACGATCGGTCGGGTGGCCGCCTTGAGATCCGGCGGCACCGCGTCCTCGAGATCGAGAATGAGCCCGTCGGCCGGCAGCGTGAGCGCTCGGTCGAGCATGCGCTGCTGTCCGCCCGGGACGAAGTGCAGCGAGCGCCGCGGCATCAGCGTGCCCTCGCCCGACGCGGCGCGGCCTCAGCCCGCACTGCGCTTGCGCATCATCGCGTTACGGCGCGCGCGCATCACGAGCTCGCCGTGCTGATTCTTCGCGCGGTGCTCGAACGTCACGATGCCCCACTGGGGACGGGACTTCGATTCGCGCTTGTCCACGATCTCCGTCTCCGCATAGAGCGTGTCGCCGTGAAACATCGGCTTGGGAAACTCCACGTGCTCGAAGCCGAGGTTGCCGACCGTCGTCCCGAGAGTAGTCTCGCCGACCGACAGCCCCACGGCGATGCCGAGCGTGAGCAGACTGTTCACGAGCGGCTTGCCGAACTCGGCCTTGCCCGCGGCGTGGAAGTCGAGGTGCAGCGGCTGCGGGTTCATGGTCAGGCACGTGAAGAAGACGTTGTCCGCCTCGGTGATCGTGCGCCCCGGCTGATGCGCGAGCACGACGCCGACCTCGAGCTCCTCGAAAAACTTGCCCGCCATCATGCCCCTCTTGGTCATCGCTCGCCTCGGACGGCAGGCACTCACGCAGGCTCGCCTCGCCTGCGGCTGCGGCTCGCACGACGGCCCCGCGACGTCCTGCCCTGCGGCGGTGGGCGGATGGTAACATTCCAGATGTCCATGAGCGACGCCCCGCCTCCGGCCGCGCCCGGCACGGCCACCTGCGCGCGCTGCGACAAGCCGCTGACCGACGCCGATCGCGTTCTCGCGGTCGACCGCGCGTTCTGTCGGTCCTGCTACGAGACGCTGACGTTCGAGCTGCAGCAGGCGATGACACGGATGTCGCAGGACATCAACTATCCGCTGGCGGCGCTCGGTGCGGCGCTGGGCGGCGCCGCGGGCGCCCTGGCGTGGTGGGGCTTCACGGTGCTCACGCAGTTCGGCTTCGGCCTCATCGCCGTCGTCATCGGCTTCCTCGCCGGCCACGGCGCCGTGCGGTTCGCCGGTGGAAAGCGCAGCGCAGGGCTGCAGGCGATCGCCGTCGTCGCGGGCACGCTTGCGTTCCTGGTCGCGACCTATCTGGTGAACATGAGCTTCGTGAACCAGGTGCTGCACGAGCGTGGCGAGGGCTGGCGCGTCCCGTTTCCGCCCGACAGCCTGGAGACGCTCTATCGCGTCATCGCGCTGAACTTCGGGGTGATGAAGCTCGTGTTCCTCGCGATCGTGGTCTACGAGGCGTGGGTGATACCGCGGCCGCCGAAGCTGGCGCTGGCCACGTGATGGACGACGCCGAGCGCCGCGCGCGCGAGATCGACAATCTGCGCGCCGTCTACCAGAGCCTGCACGGCGGCGCCGCGCCGCGCGAGGGACGCGTGGGACGCAACGTCGCTGCGGGCGCGGCCGGCGGCGGGTTGCTGTTCATCCTCGGCAAGGCCAAGTTCCTGGGACTGCTCGCGGGGGCGCTGAAGTGGAAGACGCTCGCCACGATGCTGCTGTCCATCGGCGCCTACGCGCTCGAGTGGGGCTGGGCCTTCGCCGCCGGCTTCGTGCTCCTGATCTTCGTGCACGAGATGGGTCACGCGGTGGCGCTCCGGCGTGAAGGCATTCCGGCCGGGGCGCCGGTGTTCATTCCGTTCGTCGGCGCCTTCGTCGCGATGCACGGACAGCCGCGCGACGCGGCCGTGGAGGCGCGCGTCGCGATGGCGGGCCCGGTCACGGGCTCGCTCGCGGCGTGGGCCGTGCTCGGTGCCGGGCTCGTGTGGCAGTATCCGCTGCTCGTGGCGCTCGGCCACACGGCGGTGCTGCTCAACCTGTTCAATCTGGTACCGGTGCCGCCGCTCGACGGCGGCCGTATTGCCGGCGCCTTCACGCGCGGCTACTGGGTCGCCGGCTATGCGATCGGCGCCGTCGCCCTCGTGCTGACGCGGTCGCCGCTGTTGCTGATCGTGCTGATCCTCGGGCTCGTGACGCTCGTGCGGCGCTGGCGCGACCCCGTGCCGGGCTACGACGCGCTGCCGGCCCGGCAGCGCGTGACGATCGGCCTGGTCTACGCCGC
The DNA here is from genome assembly GCA_003220475.1 of Candidatus Rokuibacteriota bacterium. Classification (GTDB taxonomy): domain Bacteria; phylum Methylomirabilota; class Methylomirabilia; order Rokubacteriales; family CSP1-6; genus AR12. Next base: position 8,811 of record QHSO01000030.1, read on the forward strand.
CCTGGTCGCCGCGCTGCTCGTCACGCTTCCGCTCCACGACTGAGCGTCCGGTGATGTCGGTCCCGGCGCTCGCGCTCGCGAGTGCCCTCTGCTCCGCGGCCTCGACCGTCCTGATCTCCCGCGGCCTCGTGCGATACGGACCGTACACCGGCACCTGGGTCAACCTCGTCGTCGGCAGCACGTGTGTGTGGATCGCGCTGCTGTTCGCGGGCGGCCTCGGTCGCCCCACCGCGAGCGCGGTGGCGTACTTCGCCCTCGCGGGCCTCATCGGGACCGTCGGCGGCCGGCTCCTGCGCTTCATCAGCATCGAGACGGTCGGCGCATCCATCAGCGCCGCGCTCATCAATCTGAGCCCGCTCGTGGCGTCGACGCTGGCCATCGCCGTGCTCGGCGAGCGCGTCACCGTGCCGATCCTCGTCGGCACGCTGGTGATCGTGGGCGGCACGACGCTGCTCTCGGTCGGCGGCCGCGCCAGCGGCGTGCGCGCGGTCGCGCTCGTGCTGCCGCTGATGTCCGCGGTGTGCTTTGGCGTGGTCGCGGTGCTGCGAAAGATCGGGCTGAGCGGCATGGCGCCGATCCCCGGCTTCGCCGTCAACGTCACGGCCGCCCTCGTCGCCTACACGGCATTCCTGATCGCGTCGCGGCAGAGCACGTTGATGCGCTGTGGGGGTCGGAGCCTCGCCTACTTCGTCATGGCCGGGGTGGCCGAGAACGCCGGCGTGTTTCTCCTGCTGCTCGCGCTCAGCATGGGCACCGTCAGCGTGGTCGCCCCGCTGGCGAGCGTGTCGCCGATCTTCGTCCTCGTGCTGTCGTTCTTCTTTCTACGTGGGATCGAGATGCTGAACGTGCGCATCATCGCCGGCACGGTGCTGATCGTGGCGGGTGTCTATCTGATCACGACGCTCCGCTGACGCGGCCGGCGCGCACGTCGACGTCAGCCGGCCAGCGCCGCCCGGATCTGCGCGAGATGGTTCAGGTCGTGCTCGGCCCAGTGCTCGAGCATGTCGCGCACGCGCAGGCGGCCATACTCGGGGTGGCGCGCGGCCGCCACGCGCTGCGCCGGCGTCATGCGGCGCACCTGCTCGACGTTGGCCGCGCGCAACGCCGCGTAGGCGTCGAGCAGCGTGCGCGCGTCGCCGCGCCGGTGGCGAAGCCCCGCGGTCCACCGCTCCTGGTCCCAGGCGACGATCACGCCGCCGGGTTCGGCCGCGAGCTTGCGAATCCGGAAGCCCAGCGTGACCTCTGCGTCGAGCAGATGGCCGATGATCTCGGTCGGCGACCATTCGCGGGGCGCCGGGCGCCGCGCCAGGCGTCCCCGCGAGGCGCGACGCAACGACGCACGGATGGCGCGGGGCGCCGCCGCCAACGCGTCGAGCACGTTGCGGCGACCGAGACGATGGTGGGGCTCTCGACACATCGGGCACGCCATCTCGCGACCTCCTCCTCGTGACGGATGACATACAATATCGCCCCGTGACGTACGACATCGCGATCATCGGCGGCGGCATCGTCGGCCTCGCCACGGCGCGCGCGATCCTCGAGCGGGCGCCGCGCGCACGGTTGACGATCCTCGAGAAGGAAGCCGACATCGCGCAGCACCAGACCGGTCACAACAGCGGCGTCATCCACTCCGGCATCTACTACAAGCCCGGATCGCACAAGGCGCGCCTGTGTGTCGAGGGAGCGCGTCTGATGAAGGCGTATTGCGACAAGAACGGCATCCCGGTCGAGACGTGCGGCAAGGTCATCGTCGCCACGTCGCAGGACGAGGTGCCGCGGCTCAAGACGCTGTACGAGCGCGGCGTCGCCAACGGCGTGCCGGGAGTGAGCATGATCGACGCCGCGCGGCTCACGGAGATCGAGCCACACGCGCGCGCACTCGCCGGCATCCACTCCCCGCAAACGGCGATCGTGGACTATCGCCGGGTCGCCGAGACGCTCGCGAAGGAGCTGACGGGTTCCGGCCTCACGCTCGAGCGGAATTTCCGCGTCGCGTCCATCGCACGCTCGCGGGGCGAGGTGCGGCTGGGCGCAGCCGACAGCCGCGTCGTGACGGCCACATATCTGGTCAACTGCGCGGGTCTGCACTCCGACACCGTCGCGCGTCTCGCGGGCGCCGCGGTCGACGTGCAGATCGTGCCGTTCCGCGGCGAGTACTACATGCTCCGTCCCGAGCGTCGGTCGCTCGTCAATGGCCTGATCTATCCGGTCCCGGACCCGGAGTTCCCGTTCCTCGGCGTCCACTTCACGCGGACCGTGCACGGCGACGTCGAGGCCGGGCCCAACGCCGTGCTCGCGCTGGCGCGCGAGGGTTACACATGGCGTCGCGTGCGGCCGGCCGAGCTCTTGGCCACGCTGCGCTTCGCGGGCTTCCGCACGATGGCCAGGAAGTACTGGCGGACCGGCGCGTACGAGATGTACCGCTCGCTGTCCAAGCGCGCGTTCGTGAGCGCGCTCCAGCGTCTCGTCCCGGCGCTGCGCGCGGAGGACATCCGGCCCGGCGGCGCCGGCGTTCGGGCCCAGGCGGTGACCGCGGACGGCGCGCTCGTCGACGATTTCCGCATCGTGCAGAGCGCGGACGCGGTCCACGTGCTCAACGCGCCCTCGCCGGCCGCGACGGCATCGCTCGCAATCGGCCGTCACATCGCGACGATCGCGGCGCAGACGTTCACGCTGCCCTCGTAGCGTTCACGCGCGCTCAAAGCAAAGGTCCGTCCAAGCGAAAACGCCTCTGTTGACAGGGGTTTGGCGATCAGTTACAGTGTCGCGGCGATGATCACAGTGCCTGCGCGCCGCGTGAAACAGTTCGGAGTCGAGTTCTACCAGGCCGGCCTCTCGGCCAAGGACATCGATCGCCTGGTGAAATTCGAGGTCCTCGGCTACATCACGGACGACATGAACGGCGACGCGAAGGCCAAGGCCCGCAAGGCCGCCGCGTCGCGCTCGCGGGTGAACTGGGACCTGCTCGAGAAGCGCATCAGCGAGAGCGAGAACGCGTATCAGCGACCGATCATCCGCCGCAAGATCGACGAGCTGGCCGCGTACTACCGCGAGTGCAAGGACGCCGCGACGCTGCCGGCGATTCCCGGCGCGGTCATCATCACCTCGGAGAAGCGCTTCACGTTCACGCCGGTCGCGGGACACCACGATCTGGGGTTGCTGCAGATTCCCGAGGAGCACGGCGTGCTGCGGGTGCTCGACGGCCAGCATCGATTGCTGGCGCTGCACTCGCTGAGCCAGACGGGCGACGCGCTGGGCATCGAGGTGCCGGCCGTGCTGTTCGACTCGCTCGACGCGCGCCAGATCGTCGAGCTGTTCGTGACGATCAACGCCAAGCACACGCGCCTGAATCCCTCGCACATCATCAGCCTGGCCGGGCGCAAGCTCTATCCCGATCCCAACCAGGCGCTCGCGCACGACGTCATCCGCTCGCTCAACGAGGACGACACCTCGCCGCTGCACGGCGAGATCAAGATGCTCGGCACCGGCCGTGGGCGGGTCAGCCAGGCGCCGCTCGCCGAGGAGATCGTGGACCTGCTCGAGACGGTCGAGAAGCTCGGCGGAGGCGCGCGCATCCAGGAGCTGCGGCAGCACGCCAAGCGCTTCTTCCTGAACTACATGAAGGCGCTCTCGACCACCTTCCCCTCGGCGTGGGCCGGGCGCAAGTACTCGATCAAGACGGGCGCCGCGCTGCGCGCGTTCGTCCGCGCCGCGCCGGACGTGATGGCGCGTGCCAAGGAGCTCAAGCGCGAGCCGTTCGATCTCAATGGCATCCGCGAAGCCATCAAGCCGTGGGGCGAGCGGCTGCGCGATCGGCGCTTCGAGACCGAAGGTGAGTGGAAGCTGAAGCTCGCCGGCGGCACGCGCGGCACGGTGGAAGTGCTCACGCGCGAGCTGCGCGAAGCCCTGCGCTAGCGACGCACCTCGACCGCCGCTACTCGGTCCAGGCGAAGTTGACTTCGAGGATCTCGAACGTCTTCTTGCCGGCGGGCAGCTGCGCGGTGACACTGTCGCCCACGCGCTTGCCGATCAGCGTGCGCGCGAGCGGCGAGAGGATGGAGATGCGGCCTTTCGGCGGATCGGCCTCGTCGGAGCCGACGATCCAGTAGCGGATCTCTTTGCCGGATTCGTCCTCGAGCCGCACGGTGGACGCGAACGTCACGCGATCACCGCCGCGCGGCGTGTCGATGACCTCCGCGCCGTTCACCTTGCCCTCCAGGTCGTTGATGCGCCCCTCGACGAACGACTGCTTCTCGCGCGCGGCGTGGTACTCGGCGTTCTCCGACAGATCGCCGTGGGCGCGCGCTTCGGCGATGGCCTTGATGATGCTGGGGCGCTCGACGCGCTTGAGACGGTCGAGCTCGTCCCGCAGCCGCGCGAAGCCCGTTCGCGTCATCGGCGTGCGTTGGATCGCCATGCGCTCACCTTAGCACGTGGTCAGGAGCGTCTCGGCAACGCCAGCATCTCGATCTTGGCTGTGCTGCGCGCCTGCGCGACCCAGGCCTCCCATGCCTGGCTCTGCTTCTGCGCGAGGACCTCGCGCGAGAGCTTGTCACGCTCGGCGGCGAGGTCGGCGATGTTCGGCGCGATACGCTCGAGGACCTTCAGCACGTAGTAGCCCTGCGGCGACTTCAGTGGACTCGTGATCGTGCCCGCCGATGATTGCAGCGCCGCGAGCTGCACGTCGCCCGGCAGCCGCTCCGCGGGCTTGCTCCGCGAGAAGCGAACGGTTTCCCCGGTCTGCGCGCCGACGGCTTTCGCGACGGCGGCGAAGTCGCTCGGGCGCGCGTCCGATACCAGCTTGGTGGCTCGGTCGAGCGCAACGGCCTCCGCCTTCTGCCGCTTCACCGCCGTGCTGACCTTGTCGCGAATCTCGGCGAGCGGCGGCGCCCCGGCCGGGATCGCCTCGATTGATTTCAACACGACCCGAGCCGTCTGGCCTCGGCCATGAAATCCTTCGCGCTCTGCAGCGGTGCCTTCACCTCGTCGGCCTTCGCGCGCGCGGCGCGGTCGGCGGCCTCGGCAGCGAGACGGTCCCGGATCGACGCCGCCACGTCTTTCAGCGGCTTCTTGGACGCCGCGCGTGTCTCGAGCACCTTGATGGCGTGGAATCCGAACGGCGTGCGCACGGGCTCGGGCGAGATCTGCCCTGGGCCGAGTGCGAACACCGCCGTGTCGAAGGCGGGCACCATCTCGCCCTTGGTGATCCAACCGAGATCGCCGCCCTTGGTTTTCGTGCCGGGATCCTCGGAGACCTGGGCGGCGAGACGCGCGAAGTCCTCGCCCGCCTTGGCGCGCCGGATCACGTCGGCGATCTTCTCTCGCGCCTTGTCCTCGGCCTCGCTGCCGCCCGTCTGGGGTACCGGCACCAGCACATGAGCGGCGTGCACCTGCTGCGGTGTCTCGAACTCCCGCGCGTGCTCGGTGTAGTACTTCTCCACCTCCGCCTCGGACACCTGGGGACGGAAGTCCTTCGGCGCCAGCATGACGTACTGCACGCGGCGGCGCTCGGGCAGCTGGAACTCCGCGGAATGCGTCTTGAGATATGCGGCGATGTCTTCGTCGCCGGCGGTGGCCGAGGACATGAGCGGCGCCGTCTCCACCAGCGCCCACGCCGCGCGAACCTCCTCGCGCCGCAGCGCGAACGCGCGCTCCAGCTCGGGGTCGGAGACCTTGATGCCGGCCCGGATGACGCCGGAGGCCTTTTGATAGGTCAGCTGCCGCCGCACCTCCTCGACGTAATCCTTCTCGGTAAAGCCGGCGCGCTGCAGCGTGCGCTCGAATTGCCGGCGCGTGAAGCGGCCGTCTTCCTGGAAGGCGCGCATCGTGTGGACGTACGCGTTGATCTCCTCGTCGCTGGCCGCCAGCCCCTCGCCGCGCGCGCGCTGGACGACGATCTCCTCGGCCACGAGCGCGTCGCGAACGTTGTCGGCGATGCGCAGCTGCTCGATCAGCTCGGGCGTGAGCGGCTGTCTCGAGTACTGCGTCATCTGATTGACGTACGACTGGAACGCCCGGCGGTAGCGATCGACCGGAATCGCCTCGCCGTTGACGGTGGCGATGGCGTCGGCCCGGGCGCGCGATCCGCTGGACATCGAGCCGATGTACACCGAGGTCAGCACGAACGCGGCGATGACGCCGAGCAGGCCGACCTGCAGGACTCGGCGATAGCGACGCATGACGGTGATCATCGGATCTCCTCGACGTCCGGCGCGCTACTCGTCGCGGTCGGGTGCGACGAGCCGGGGCGCCGGCGCCCCCTCCTCGGGCACCACGCGCCGGGCCACCGTGATGAATCCCGTGTGGGCCACCATGCGGTGGAACGGCCGCACGGACGTCCCCTCGATGTTCCAGGGCCGATAGAGCGTCTCGAACGTCTCCACCAGCGCCCACTCGCGCTCGCGGTTCAGCGCCTCGGCGATCTGGTGCGACTGGATGATCGTCGGCACGTAGGAGAGGAAGATGCCGCCGGGACGCAGTACGCGCGCCATCGCCTGCGTGAGGCGCCACGGCTCGGGCAGATCGAGCAGCACACGGTCCACGGGCTCTTCGTCGCCGACGCCGTCCTCGACCGGACCGAGCCGCATGGTGAGGTTCGTGACCTCGCCGCAGCGCATGTGGATGTTGGCCAGCGCGCGCCGCGCGAATTCCTCGCGCTGCTCGAACGTGATCACGCGTCCCTCGGGGCCGACCGCGCGCAACAGCGCCAGCGTCAGCGCCGCCGAGCCCGTGCCCGCTTCGAGGACGCGGCAGCCCGGATAGATGTCGGCCCAGAACAGGATCATCGCCAGGTCCTTGGGATAGATCACCTGCGCGCCGCGCGGCATGTCGAGCACGAACTCCGCCAGGGTCGGGCGCACCGCCAGATACCGCAGGCCCATCGACGAGCGGACCCACGAGCCCTCCGGCTGGCCGATGATCGCATCGTGCGAGATCCAGCCGCGGTCGGAGTGAAACGTCTCCGACTTCCTCAAGAAGAGGAGGTGACGCTTGCCGCGCGCGTCGATGAGCAGCACCTGCTCACCGTCCTGGAGCGGAAGGACTTCCTTCACCGAGTCCTGGGCGCCGGCAAGAAGCACGCGGCGGCGAACGCGGCCAGCGGCGTCAGCGCGCTGATGGCCAGCGCGGCCGGCAGGCCGTGGTGGTCGGCGACCCAGCCGAGCACGGCGAGGCCGAGGCCACCCGCGCCGAACGCGAAGCCGACGATCAGCCCCGACGCCATGCCGGCGTACCGTGGCAGATAGGATTGCGCGAGGAGCACGGACACGGAGAAGCTGGCCGTGAGCACGCCACCGAACATCGCCAGCATGACGACGGCGAGCGCGCCCCGCGTCGCGAGGAAGAGCAGCCCGAACGGAATCGCCGCGGGCAGCACGCATCGCATGAAGGTGCGCGGGCCCCAGCGGTCGGCGAGCGGCCCCGCGAGCACCGTCCCCAGCGCGCCGGCGCCGAGAAACACGAACAGCACCGGGCCGACGACCCGTGGGTCGGCCTGCAGATGGTTGATGTAGTAGAGCGGCACGAACGTCGTGAACCCGAGGCTCGCCCACGCGCGGATCATGACAACGAGAATGAGCAGCGCCATCGCGGCCGGCATGGTCTCGCCGCGCCCGGCATGCGCCGCCGCCGGCGGCGCGGTGCGCGCACCGAAGGTGGGCAGCGCGACCAGCATCAGCGCGCTGACGAGCAGCGGCGGCACGATCAGACCGAGCGTGCCCGCCGTCGACCACGTCGCGACGAGGAACGTGACGAACAGCGGGCCGAGCGCAATGCCGACGTTGCCGCCGAGGGAGAAGTAGGAGAGGGCGGTCGCCTTGCGGTCGCCCGCGACGCCGGACGCCGTGCGATAGCCCTCCGGATGCCACGCGGCGACGCCGAGTCCCATCAGCGCCACGAGCAGCAGAATGCTCGTGTAGTCGCGCGCGACGCCGGTGAGCGCCATGCCGGCGCCGGCGACGATGATCGATGTCGGCAGGATCCAGCGGCGCACCGTCTGATCGGCGAAGTATCCGAAGAGCGGCTGGATGATCGAGGACGTGAGGTTCGCGGCGAGCACGATCGTCCCCGTCTCGGCATACGTGAGGCCGTGGCGCTCTTTCAGAAACGGCAGGACGGCGGGCAGCGCGCCCTGCGTGAGGTCCACCACGAAGTGTCCGAGAGCGAGAAGGCCGATGAGTCCGACGTGCGGCCGCACACGCTCGACGGTCGTCGCGAACGGGGACGCGGCCGCCGTCGCGAGGGCCGCCGGCTTTGCATCAGCCATGACCCAGCAATGGTACACTACGGCCGCGACGGAGACATCACGCCCGATGAAAATCCGCGCGCTCGGTCACGTCTCGCTCTTCGTCCGCGATCTCGCCGCGACGCGACGCTTCTATCGCGATCTGCTCGGCCTCGCCGAGACCGGCACCGGCAAGGACGGTCGGATCGTCTTCTTTTCCGCCGGCGCGCGCCATCACGATCTGTCGTGTGAGCTCGCGCGCGCGACGGGCCCGGGGCCGCAGCCGAAAGGCGTGCCGGGGCTCTATCACGTCGCGTTCGAGATCGGCGAGACGCTCCAGGATCTCGCGGCCGCGCGGCGCGAGATGGTGGCCCACGGCCTCGAGCCGTTCGGCGAGTACGCCAACGGCTTCTGCGTTCGCGACCCCGACGGTCACGAGATCGAGCTCTACGTGGAGCCGACGCCCCCGCGATCGATCGGCGAGCGACGGTAAGGCGCTCGCCTCTCTGGCGGTCGGCCGCGCTTGACAGCCGGACCCGAGTGCCCGCAAATAGCAGCACTCTTCCGGGAGGTGTCTCATGAGCGGTCTCACTCGTCGCGAGCTGTTGAAGGCCGCCGGCGTCGCCAGCGCGGCCGCCGCACTGCCGACGGCACGGGCCGCCGCGCAGAGCACACAAAAGCGCGAGCTCGTCGTCGCCCAGGGCGGCGACATCTCGAAGTTCGATCCGCACTACAGCACGTCGTCCAACGATATCCGGATCTCGTTCAACCTCTTCGACAACCTGGTGTCGCGGCACCCCGACGGCAAGCTCTACCCCTCGCTGGCCACGGAGTGGAAGCTGACGAATCCGACCACGTGGACGTTCAAGCTCCGTCAGCGCGTCAAGTGGCACAACGGCGACGCGTTCTCGGCGGCCGACGTCAAGTACAGTTTCGAGCGGACGTGGGACCCCAAGCTCAACACGCGCGTGAGCACGGTCTTCACCACCGTGGAGCGCGTGGAGGCGCCGGACGCGACCACGGTCGTGTTCACGACGAAGAAGCCGGATCCGCTGCTCGACGCGCGCGTGGCGTTCTACGGCGGACAGATCGTGCCGAAGAAATACGTCGAGGCCGTCGGCAACGACACCTTCAACGCCAAGCCGATCGGCACCGGGCCCGTGCGGTTCGTGTCGTGGACGAAGGACGATCGTGTCGTCCTCGAGGCCAATCCGGATTATTTCGGTGGCAAGCCGGACTTCGACCGCTTCGTCATGCGCTCGATCCCGGAGACGGCGCCGCGCATCGCCGCCCTGCTCAAGGGCGAGGTCGACATCGTCACGCAGCTGCCGCCCGACCACGCGGAGCGGGTGACCGGCAATGCGACCACGCGTGTGGCCGGCGCGCTCTACGCCGGGCTCTACGTGCTGGCCGTCAACAGCAAGGTTCCGCCGCTCGACAACCCGCTCGTCAAGCAGGCGCTCTCGCTGGGCGTGGACCGCGAGCTGATCGTCAAGGAGCTCTGGCGTGGTCGCGGCATCGTGCCGAACGGGCCGATCGCCAAGGGCGACAATCACTACGACGCCGCGCTGCCGCCGCTCACGTACGACCCCAAGGAAGCGCGCGACCGGCTGAAGAAGTCGGGCTACAAGGGCGAGGAGATCGTGATCGAGACCACCGTCGGCTACACGGCCAACGACAAGCCGATGTCGGAAGCGATCGTCGCGATGTGGCGCGACATCGGCGTCAACGCGAAGGTCGAGGTGCTCGAATACTCCGTGCGGGCGCAGAAGAACCGTGATCGGACGTTCAAGGGTCTGTGGTGGTCCGATCCGACCTCGACGCTCAGCGATCCCGACGGCATGATGTGGCGGCTGCTCGGCCCCGGCGGACCGCAGGATTACTGGCGCCACCCGCGCTTCGACGAGCTCGGCGAGGCGGCGCGATTCTCCGTCGACCAGAAGGTCCGCGGCCAGGCATACAAGGAGATGACGAAGATCTTCCTCGAGCACTTCCCGTGGATCCCCATCATCCAGCCGTACGAGGACTACGGACTGCAGAAGTACGTCGACTGGACGCCGAATCCGAACCAGGCGCTGGAGATCCGCCGCTTCGCGTTCAAGTTCCGCCGCGCCTAGGAGTCGGCCGGCCGGGGCCTCGCGCTCCGGCCGGCCTCATCCATGCGTGCCCTCGCCGCCTTCCTCGCCGCCCGTCTTGTCCGCGCGCTGATCGCGGTGTGGCTCGTGTCCACGGTCGTGTTCGTCGTGATGCGGCTGTCCGGCGATCCGGTGCCGCTGCTGCTCCCGGCGGACGCGCCGCGCAGCGAGTACGCGCGCGTGGCGCGAGAGCTCGGCACTGACCGGCCGCTGCCAGTGCAGTACGCGGTGTTCCTCGGTCACGTCGTGCGGGGCGACTTCGGACGCTCGATCCACTTTCGCGAGCCCGCGATGCGTGTGGCGATCGGCTACCTGCCGGCCACCGTCGAGCTCGGCCTGACGGCGTTCGCGCTCGCCGTGCTCGTCGCCGTGCCCGTCGGCGTCGTGTCTGCGGTGCGACGCAACACCGCCGTGGATCACGCGGCCATGGCGGTGGCGCTGGTGGGCCAGTCGGCGCCGACGTTCTTCCTCGGCATCCTGTTCATTCTCCTGCTGTCGCTGAAGGCCGGCCTGCTGCCGACCTCCGGTCGCGGGGACTGGACACATCTCGTCCTGCCGGCCATGACGCTCGGCGCGTTCTCCATGGCGTCCATCGCGCGCCTCACGCGCTCGGCGCTGCTCGAGGTCCTGCGGCAGGACTACGTGCGGACGGCGCGTGCCAAGGGGCTGCGCGAGTGGCGCGTCGTGGTCAAGCACGCGTTCCGCAACGCCGCCGTTCCCGTGCTGACGATCACCGGCCTGCAACTCGGCACGCTGCTCGGCGCGTCCGTGGTGACGGAGACGGTGTTCGCGTGGCCGGGACTCGGACGGCTGGCGATCCATTCGATCTACAACCGCGACTATCCGATCGTGCAGTGCGTGGTGTTCCTCTCGGCCCTCGTCTTCATCGTCATCAACTTCGTCATCGACCTCACGTATGGCCTCCTCGATCCCCGTATCCGTCCCCGCTGACGCGCCGCCGGCCGACGCCGCGCGGGGCGGACGGGTGGCCCAGCGCACGCGCCGCCTGGTGGCGGCCGGCGCCGCGTTCGTGGTGCTGCTCGCGCTGGTGGCGGCGACGGCGCCATGGCTAGCGCCCCACGATCCGGTGCGGCAGTCACTGCGCGCGCGACTGACGGCGCCCACCCTCGAGGCCGCCGACGGGCGGGCGCACCCGCTCGGGACCGATCATCTGGGCCGCGACGTGCTCTCGCGCACGATTTTCGGCGCGCGCGTGTCGCTCGTGATCGGCTTCGCGGCGGTCGCCGTCGGCAGCGCGGTGGGCGCCGCGCTCGGGATCCTCGCCGGCTATCGCGGCGGCTGGACCGACACCGTCATCATGACGATCGCCGACGCGCAGCTCGCCTTTCCGTTCGTGCTGCTCGCCATCGGCATCATCGGCGTCCTCGGGCCGAGCTTCCCGACGCTCGTGGTGGTCATCGGGCTGTCGGGCTGGGTCGACTACGCGCGTGTGCTGCGCTCGCAGGTGCTCGTGCTGCGCTCACGGGAGTTCGTGGACGCCATCCACGCGCTGGGCGGCGCGGTGCCGCGGATCGTCGGCCGCCACATCCTGCCCAACGTGCTGTCCACGCTGGTGGTGATCGCGACGCTGCAGCTGGCCCGTGCGATCGTGCTGGAGGCCACGCTGTCGTTCCTCGGGCTCGGGATCCAGCCGCCGACGCCGTCGTGGGGCGGCATGATCCAGGAAGGTCGCGAGTATCTCGATTCCGCCTGGTGGATCTCGATCTTTCCCGGCTGCCTGCTGCTGCTGACCTCGCTCGTGGTCAGCCGCAGCGGGGACTGGCTGCGCGACCTTCTGGACCCCACCCTGCGAAGCGAGTAGATTGGGGCGGGGATGCGAATCCTCGTCGTCGACGACTCGTCACCGCACCGCCGGATGCTCACGGCGATCTTCGGGCACGGCGGCCACGAGGTACTCACGGCCTCCGACGGCGAGGCGGCGCTGGCGATCCTGGAGCGCGAGAAGGTCGACGCCGTCGTCTCCGACGTGCGCATGCCGAAGCTCGACGGCTTTCAGCTGTGCCGCGCGATCCGGCGCGACGCGCGCTGGGAGCGGCTGCCCTTCATCTTCTATAGCAGCGTGTTCATCGGCGGCCCCGCCCGCGACCTCGGCCGCGACGTGGGCGCTACCGCATACCTCGACGCCAAGGACATCACCCCGCAGCAGATGGCCAGCGAGCTCGATCGGCTGGTCGCGCGCCACGTCCGCGCCGAGTACGACGCGACGCTCGTGCGCCTGCTGGATGACGTCGACTTCGCCCGGCGCTACCACCAGGTCGTGCTCGACTCGCTGCACGGCGCCGGCAAGGAACAGATGCGCGACCTCGTCGCCGAGAGCAAACGCGCGCTGGATTCGGTGCTCTCGCGGCTCGATTCCGAGCGGCAGACGCTCGCCGAGCGCGCCGATCGCAAGGTCGAGGCCGCGCAGCTGGCGCTGCTCAAAGAGCTCGGCGAGTTCCTCGGCGACCGCATCAACAATCCGCTCGCCGTCATCATGGCCAGCGCGCAGCTACTGGAAATGCGCGCGCCCGGCAGCGCGACCACCGAGGCCGCCGAGCGCATCACCGCCGCGGTGAGCAAGATCAACGCCGTGGTTCGCGAGATCGCGGAAAAGAGCGGCGAGCGCGTGATTTAGGTGGGGGCCCCGAAATGGCCCCCGCCTAAGCCGCCCCGAACGCGTCCAATCCGGTCACGTCGCGGCCGACGATCAGCGTGTGGATGTCGTGCGTGCCCTCGTACGTGTTCACCGTCTCGAGGTTGAGCATGTGACGGATGATCGGGTGCTCGTCGACGATGCCGGCGGCGCCGAGGATGTCGCGGGCCATGCGGGCACCATCGAGGGCGACCTGCACATTGTTCATCTTCGCGAGCGAGATCTGCTGCGGGCGCACGGTCCCCGCGTCCTTCAGCCGTCCGAGCTGCAGCACGAGCAGCTGCGCCTTGGTGATCTCGTTCAGCATCCAGACGAGCTTCTGCTGCACCAGCTGGTACGAGCCGATCGGCTTGCCGAATTGCACGCGCTGCTGCGCGTACTGCAGCGCCCAGTCGTAGCAGGCCATGAGCGCGCCCACCGCGCCCCAGGCGATGCCGTAGCGCGCCTGGCTCAGGCAGCCGAGCGGCCCGCGCAGTCCTTTCACGTTCGGCAGCAGGTTGTCGAGCGGGATCCGGCAGTCCTGGAACGCGAGCTCGGAGGTGATGGACGCGCGCATCGAGAACTTGCCGTGGATGTCGAGGGTCGAGAAACCCGGCGTACCCTTCTCGACGAGGAAGCCGCGGATCTCCCCGTCCTCGGTCTTCGCCCAGACGACCGCGACGTCCGCGATCGAGCCGTTCGTGATCCAGAGCTTCGTGCCGTTGAGGACCCACGCCTCGCCTTTGCGAACGGCGCGCGTCTTCATCCCGCCCGGGTCGGAGCCGTGGTCCGGCTCCGTCAGCCCAAAGCAGCCGATCTTCTCGCCGGTAGCCAGGCGCGGCAGCCAGGCGTCCTTCTGGGCGTCGCTGCCATAGGCATAGATCGGGTACATCACGAGCCCACTCTGCACGGACGCGCACGAGCGCAGCCCCGAGTCGCCGCGCTCGAGCTCCTGCATGATCAGCCCATAGGCGACGTTGCTCAGACCCGCGCAGCCGAAGCCTTTGAGCGTGGCGCCGAAGACGCCGAGCTCGCCGAGCTTCGGGACAAGTCCCACCGGAAACGTTCCCGCGCGATGGTGCTCGGCGATGATCGGAACGAACTCGGCCTCCACCCAGTCGCGCACGGCGTCCCGGATCATCCGCTCGTCCTCGGAGAGCAGCCCGTCGATGCCGTAGTAGTCGACGCCTCGAAACTTCTCCATGCTGAACCTCGTCAGAGCCGCACGGGATTGAAATCCGTGTCGTGATCGTACGCGTCCACACCCTCGCTCGCCTTCAGCCAGGCGACGGCGGCATAGGTGAGCGGCGTGGCCGCCGCCTCGTAGAGGACCTTGAACACCCACTGTCCACCGACGATCTGCGCGAGCACGCCGGGCGGCACCGTGCCCGCGAACGCCAGCGTGACGAACACGCCGCTGTCCAGTGCCTGGCCCACCACCGTGGAACCGATCGTGCGCAGCCAGAGCCAGCGGCCGCGCGTGGCGATCTTGAGCTTGGCGAGCACGAACGAGTTCGCGAACTCACCGACGAGGTAGGCGACGAACGAGGCGGCGACGATGCGCGGCGTATGGCCGAGAATCTCCGCGTAGGCGGCGTCGCCCTTCCAGAACGGTGCGGGCGGCAATTCGCCACCGAGCCAGATCGCGGCCACCATCACCGCATTGCACGCGAAGCCGAGCCAGATCACGCGGCGCGCAGCGCCGTAGCCCCACACCTCCGTCAGGACGTCGCCGACGACGTACGAGATCGGGAAAATGACGATGCCGGCGGTGAGCACGACGCCGCCCACGACGATCAGCTTGGCCGCGATCGTGTTCGCGGTAAGCAGGCACGTGACGAAGAGCGCCGCACACGACACGAATCGCCAGCTCATGGCGTTCGATAATACACTGGCGATGATGAAGCGAGCGGTGGTCCTCCTCAGCGGCGGCATCGACTCGACGACGGCGCTCGCCGTCGCGCGCCAGCGCGGGTTCGAGACGTTTGCGCTCTCATTCCGCTACGGACAGCGACACGCCGCCGAGGTCGAGGCCGCACGGTGCGTGGCGAGGGCGCTCGGAGCCGCGCGTCACGAGGTGATCGCCATCGACCTCCGCGCGTTCGGCGGCTCCGCGCTCACCGCCGACATCGCCGTGCCGAAGGATCGCTCCATCGGCGACATCGGCCGCGGTATTCCCGTCACCTACGTGCCGGCCCGCAACACGATCTTCCTGTCCTACGCGCTCGCGTGGGCGGAAGTGCTCGGCGCGCACGACATCTTCCTCGGGGTCTCCGAGATCGACTACTCCGGCTATCCGGATTGCCGTCCCGAATACATCGGTGCCTACGAGCGGATGGCGAACCTCGCGACGAAAGCCGCCGTGGAGGGCCAGAAGCTGAAGATCCACACGCCGCTCATCCACCTGACCAAGGCGGAGATCATCGCCGAGGGCACCGCGCTCGGTGTGGACTTCTCGCTGACGCTGTCCTGCTACGACCCGACGCCGGACGGTGCCGCGTGCGGCCGTTGCGACGCGTGCCTGCTGCGCCGCAAGGGATTCGAGCACGCGGGCGTGGCGGATCCGACGCGCTACCGCGCCGGCTGAGTCACTCGCCCGCGAACTTCTGGCTGTTGCCCATCGCCGGCCAGACGTACGCCTGCACGGTGGCGAGCGCCTGGCGGATGTGGTTGCGATCGTGATGCACCCATTCGTGAAGCAGATCGCGCACCGGAAGGAATCCGACCTTGGGGTGATCGCCGCCGCGGTCGAGGTCGGCGGCGCCCAGCGCGCGCACGAGCGCGGCGCTCTCCCGTCGCAGGGCCGCCAGCTCGTCGAGCAGCGCCCCCATCGGTCGCACGCAGTCGCGCCGATCCCGCGCCACCTCGCGCTGATCCCATGCCTGCAGCGCGGGGCGGTCGCTCGCGAGAATGATCCGGATGCGGCCGGCAAAGCCGCGGCGCTCGGCCTCGATGAGATGACCGACGACCTCCTTCGCGCACCACTCGCCCGGCGCCGGATGCCATCCGAGGACGCGCTCAGGCAGCGCGCCGAGCTCGGCGCGCAGCGTCGCCATCGCGGCGTCCAGGCAGGCGGCCACTTCCACGGGCGTCAGCGCGTCGGTCGTCGTGGCCATGGCGCCCTCGCTCAGACGTTGGTGACGATCGCCGACGGCTCTTCCTCCAGCGCGCGTCGCAGCGCGCCGGCAAGCTCGGCGTCGTGCTCGTGGCTCATCGCGAAGATCCGGCACTGCGCGACCTTGCCCGGCAGATATTTCAGGATCTCCGTCAGCGGCTCCATCGACACGGTGCGCGTGGCCGAGTCGTAGACGTAGATCTGCCGGTCGCCCATCTTCAGTGGATTGAGCGGACGTGGATCCTGCAGCGCCATGTCGATCTTGAACGGAAACTCGCGCAGCCGCGCGGGCAGGAACCCGCGCACGCGCTGCTCGACCACCTCGGCGGGAAGGAACGCATGACCACGCCGCGGCTCGAAGAGATCCAGCACGACTTCGTGCGACATCCGCCACTTCAGCCGGCGGTCGAGGATGTGGCGCCATTCCGTCCCGAGCCGTTTGCGCTGCGTCTCATCGGCGTCGTGCCAGCGGCCCACCTCCTCCAGAAGCGTCCACTCGGTGAGGTGCAGATACGGGTGCAGTCCCTTGCCGAGGTCGTGCGGGAACGCGATCCGCATTGTGTCCCGGAAGATCTCCTTGAGATGCAGGTCGATGCCGCGGGTGGTGCGATGGTAATAGACGTTCGTATACATGTAGAAGCGGGCGTTCAGGAACATGATGAACGCCTGCAGGCCGCCGCGGTCGAGGGTGAGCCCATTCTCCGAGAAGAACGAGTAATAGATGATGCGCTCGATGTCGATCGGTCCGACGGCCACGCCGCACATGTAGGCGTCGCGCAGGACGTAGTCCATGTTGTCGGCGGTGAACACCCCCGACAGCAGCGGTTTGAGCAACTTCAGCCATTTCGGATGCTCGGGCAGCGGCTCCGTGTACGCTTTGCCCATCAGGTAGCAGATCCATTCCGGATCGATGACCTCGTCGGCATTGAAGGCGCCGTTCGGGCTGCGCCGCAGCGCGCGCAGGACGTCGCCCAGCTCCTCGCGGATGATCCGCTGCCCGACGAGCTCGTGCGTGAGGTTGTAGTCGATGAGGAAGTTGTCGTCGAAGAAGTGGCCGAACGGACCGTGGCCGATGTCGTGCAGCAGTCCGGCCATCCGCAGCAATTCCTCGAGCAGCGGCGCCGACGGCGCGTCACCGGCGAACACCGCGCGCAGCGACGGGTAGAGCTGCTGTGCGAGCCGCCCCGAGAGGTGCATCGCGCCGAGCGAGTGCTGGAAGCGGCTGTGCTCGGCCGCGGGAAAGACCCAGCGTGCCGACTGCAGCTGCGGAATCCGTCGCAGCCGCTGGGCCCAGGGGGTGTCGATCACGTCCTGCTCGGTCGCCTCGCCGGGGATGCCGCCCGGCCGCGTATAGAGGATGTACTGATGGATCGGGTCGGCGATGAGCCCGCGGCCCTCGTAGGTGTCGGCGGCGCCTTTCATGCCGACAAGGGTACCGCGCTCAGGGCGACGTCGTGCGATACAGCGTGTAGCGGTCCATCGAGCGCACCGGGATGACGCGTTCGTCGCCGCCGCGGCGCACGGCGACCTTGATGGTATCGCCGGCCCGTCGGCGCCAGAGCCGCTCGTAGAACTCCTCTTGCGTGGCCACGCGCACGCCGTCCACGCCGACGACGCGGTCGCCGCGACGGAAGCCGGCGCCGCGCGCGGGGCCGGCGTCGTTGAAGCCGTCGACGACGATGCCGCCGTCCCCGGCGCTCGTGATCAGGCCGAGCCACGGTCGGGGCTGCCGGCTCGTCACGCGGCCGGCCGCGATCAACTCATCCTTCACGGGCACGAAGGTCTCGATCGGAATCGCCAGGTTGACGTACGGCGCATCGCCGAGTCGCAGCGAGACGATCCCGACCAGGCGACCCCGATCGTCGACGAGGGCGCTGCCGCCCCACGACGAGATGGCGGGCGCCACGATGAACGCACGCTCGAGCATGTATTCCCACGACGCGGAAAAGCGGCGCACGCTTTCGATCATGCTCGCCGCGTGCACCAGGTCGTCGTCCTCGTCCACGGCCACGGTGCCGGTGCGTGTGCCCGCCCTGAGATCGCGGGAGTCGCCGAGGGTCGCGACGGGCCACGGCCCCTCACCCTCGAGCTGCACGACCGCGAGCCCCGACTCGAGGTCCATGCCCACCAGCCGCGCGGGCACGAGGCGCCCATCGCGCAGTTGTGTCTCCATCGTCTCGGCATCAACGACGAGGTAGGTCACGGTCACGGCATAGCCGCGTGCGTCGAAGATCACCGCGCTCCCCGCGCGGCGGGCGCCCAGCCGCTGCGAGGAGGGCGCATCCGCGCGCGCCTTCACGCGCAGTCCCACCACCGCCGGCTCGGCGCGTCGGACGTAGGACGGCAGCGGCGACACCGTGTTCGGCGCCAGCCGCGGCGCGGCGGGGCGGGTCACGGCGAGCGCCGGCAGCGCGAGCACCGCCACGGGAGCGACGAGCACCATCACCGCGAGCACGGCGCTGCGCAGACGGCGCGTCAGGGGAACTGCGGTGTCAACGGTTGGCGTATTGCCGCTCGTACCAGGCGCGAAACTCGCCCGACTTCAGCGGGCGCCACCAGCTCTCGTGCTCGCGGTACCAGCGCACCGTGGTCTCGAGCGCGGCCGCGAACGGATGACGCGGCGCCCAGCCCAGCTGTCCGACCTTCGTCGAATCCACCGAGTACCGTCGATCGTGGCCAGGACGGTCGGTGACACGCCGGATGAGCGTCTCCGGCTTGCCCGTGAGGCGCAGGATCTCGTGCGTCAGCACGACGTTCTCCACCTCGTGGCCGCCGCCGATGTTGTAGACTTCGCCGTCGCGGCCGCGGCGCAGCACGAGGTCGATGGCCGCGCAGTTGTCGAGGACGTAGAGCCAGTCGCGCACGTTGCGGCCGTCACCGTAGAGCGGCAGCGGCTGGTCGTCGATGGCGTTGGTGATGAAGAGCGGCACGACCTTCTCGGGATACTGATACGGGCCGAAGTTGTTCGACGAGCGCGTGATGACCACCGGCACGCCGTGCGTGCGCCAGTACGACAGGGCGAGCAGGTCGCCGCCGGCCTTGGATGCCGAGTACGGATTCGACGGGCGCAGCGGATCCTGCTCGGCCGACGAGCCGTGCGCGACGCTGCCGTAGACCTCGTCGGTGCTGATGTGCAGAAGGCGCGGGATCCGGCACTCGCGCACGGCCTCCAGCAACGTGAACACGCCGAAGACGTCGGTGCGCAGGAAGCCGTCCGGCTCCACCAGCGAACGATCGACATGCGACTCGGCGGCGAAGTTCACGACGGCGTCCACGCCGCGCAGCGTCTCGCGCACCAGCGCGGCGTCGCAGATATCGCCCTGCACGAACGCGTAGCGCGGGTCGCGCTGGATGTCGGCGAGATTCGCGGGATTGCCGGCGTAGGTGAGCTTGTCGAGATTGACGACGCGATCGTCGGCGTGCTCGCGCAGCACGTAACGGATGAAGTTGCTGCCGATGAACCCCGCGCCCCCCGTGACCAGCAGCTTCATCTCAGCCCCGCGTCATCTCCCAGACGTCTTTGCCCGCGAAGTCCCACGGCAGACGACCCTCGTCGCACGTCGCCGGCTCCGGCGAGAAGTGCAGGTCGGTGAAATAAATGATGCGGCCGGGGCTCTCGCCGAGATTGCGCACGCCGTGCGCGACGCCGGGCGGGATGACGAGCAGTCGGGACGTGCCGTTGCCGAGCATGAGCCGCTGCCGGGCGCCGTCGGTGCGCGAGCCCTTGCGCACGTCGAGCAGCAGCACCAGCATGCGATCGGACGGCGGAACGAACCAGACGTCGGTTTGGCGCGTGTGCAGGTGGAACGCCTTGATCACGCCCGGCGCCATCTCGCTGTAGTTGACCTGACGCACCGTGAAGTCGCCGAGCCCGGCGGCGCGCCCGTCGGTCAGACGCGCCAGCTCGGTCATGGCGCCGCCGTCATCGGCGTGGCGCGCCAGCTCGACCAGGCGCACGCCCTCGATGGCGGACGCACCGCCGTACGCCTGGAGGTTGAACGCGCGCTTGGCCTCCGGCGAGAATTCCATGCGCGCTACGCGTCCTCGACCAGTCGCCGCAGATATTCACCGTAGGAGTTGTTGCTCATCGGCGACGCAAGCCGGAGGACCTCGTCGGCGCTGATGTAGCCCATGCGGAACGCGATCTCCTCCACGCACGCCACCATCAGCCCCTGCCGCTCCTCGAGCGTCTGGATGAAGCTCGACGCCTGCAGCAGCGCCTCGTGCGTGCCGGTGTCGAGCCAGGCGATGCCGCGCCCGAGGCGCTCGACGTGCAGCTCGTTGGTCTCCAGATACGCGAGGTTGACGTCGGTGATCTCGAGCTCGCCGCGCCCCGATGGCTTGAGCGAGGCGGCGATGTCGACGACGCGGTTGTCGTAGAAATACAGGCCGGTCACCGCCCAGGGCGAGCGCGGCTTGAGCGGCTTTTCCTCGAGCCCGACGGCGCGGCCGTTGGCGTCGAACTCGACCACGCCGTAGCGCTGGGGATCACGCACCCAGTACGCGAACACCGTCGCGCCGCGCACGCGCGCTGCCGCGCGCTGGATCGAGTCGGTGAAACCGTGACCGTAGAACACGTTGTCGCCGAGCGCCAGCGCCACACGGCCCGCGCCGATGAACGTGCTGCCGATGAGAAAGGCCTGGGCGAGCCCGTCGGGACTCGGCTGCACCGCGTAATCGATCGTGAGACCGAGGTGACGCCCGTCGCCGAGGAGGCGACGGAACGCCTCCGTGTCGTGCGGCGTCGAGATCACGAGAATCTCGCGGATGCCGGCGAGCATCAGCGTCGACAGCGGGTAGTACACCATCGGCTTGTTGTAGATCGGGACCAGCTGCTTGCTCAGCGCCAGCGTGACGGGATAGAGGCGGGTGCCGAAACCACCGGCGAGGATGATGCCTTTCGTCGTCGGACTCGTCATGAATCCTTGCGAGTATAGCAGGCGTCACAGGGTAAATAGAGGTACCATCAGCTCCATGAAAACACTGAGGGAAATGCTCGCCGAGGCCCGGCAGACGGTGCCCGAAGAAGGGCCCGAGGACCTCCAGCGGCGCCTCAAGTCGGCCACCCCGCCCGTCGTCATCGACGTGCGCGATCCCGACGAGTACCGCGACGGCCACATCGAGGCGGCCACCAACATCAGCCGCGGCTTCCTCGAGTTCCGCATCGGCGGCGCCGTGAGCGATCCCTCCACGCCGATCGTCCTCTACTGCCAGACCGGGCTGCGCTCCGTGCTCGCCGCCAAGCAGCTGAAGGAGCTCGGCTATCAAAACGTGATCAATCTCGCCGGTGGCTACCAGAAATGGGTGCAGAGCGGCCTACCCGTCGTGAAGGACGTGGCACTGACGCCGGATCAGCTCCAGCGCTACAGCCGGCACTTCCTGCTGCCGCAGGTCGGTGACAAGGGTCAGCGGCGACTGCTACGAAGCCGCGTGCTGCTGATCGGTGCCGGTGGTCTCGGCTCGCCGACCGCGCTCTATCTCGCCGCCGCCGGCGTCGGGACGCTCGGGCTCATGGATGGCGACGTGGTGGACATCACGAATCTACAGCGTCAGATACTGCACACGACGGCCGATATCGGTAAGCCGAAGGTCGAGTCCGGTACACGCGCGCTCAAGGCGCTGAACCCTGACGTCAACGTCATCCCGCTGCCGACGCGCATCACCGTCGACAACGTGATGGACATCATCAAGGACTACGACCTCATCGTCGACGGCTCGGACAACTTCGAGACGCGGTACCTCGTCAGCGACGCGTGTTATCTCGCGGGCAAGACCAACGTGCACGGCTCGATCTTCCAGTTCGAGGGCATGGCCACCGTGTTCGCGCCCAACGAGGGGCCCTGCTATCGCTGCCTGTATCCCTCGCCGCCGCCGCCGGGCCTCGTCCCCAGCTGAAGCGAGGCGGGTGTCCTGGGCGTGCTCCCAGGAGTGATCGGGCTGGTGCAGGCGACGGAGGCCGTGAAGCTGCTGCTCGGGATCGGTGAGCCCCTCATCGGCCGGCTGCTGACCTACGACGCGCTCGGCATGCGGTTCCGCGAGGTGCGACTGCGCCGCGATCCGAATTGTCCGCTGTGCGGTAGCGCGCCGAAGATCACCGACTTGTCGATCCACCGCGGCGGCGGCGATGCGTGCGCCGCGACGCCCAACGGTCATCCCGCCGCGACGGCGACGCCGGCACCGGCGCGCGCCAGAGCCTAGGACCGGACGACGTCCCTCCCGCCGGTGAGCCGCCGCGCGCGATATCGTCGCGCGCGGGGCTCGCGACCGGCGGTGGCGCGTCGCTTACTGACGCTCGAGGACGAGCAGGAACGACGGCGAGGCATCGATGCGGCCGTAGAGCCGATCGCCCTCGCGCTTGAATCGCACCAGCACCGCGGGACCGTCTTCGAAGCGAGCCACGACCTCGCTGCGCGAGACGCGGATGTTCATCGGCGTGCCGAGCGCGCCGAAGTGCCGCACGACCTCCGGCACGCCGGTGGCGGCGACGGTGTCGGTCAGCACCATGCGCGCCGTTCCCTTCGTCCCTAGCTGCGCGAAAATCATCTGCGCGTCGCTCTCGCGACGCTCGCCCCACGAGCCGTTGGCGGCCCAGCGTCCACGCCAGACACCCGTGATGTCCTTGCGATCGATCGGCGCGGGCGCGGACGCCGAGGGAACCGCAGCCGTGCTGGCGGTGGCCACGGCCGGCGTCGTCTTCTTCCCGCCCGGCAGCATCCGGCGCCACCAGCTCTCCTTCGGCGCGGTGGCGGGTCGGGCGGGCGCGGCGGAATGAGCCGAATCGGGCGTCGGCTCGGATGACGAGGCGATCGCGGCCGGCGGCATGCTCGGCTTGGGCTTGGCCTTCGTCTTGGCGACGACCGCCACCTTGTCCTGTGGCACCAGCTGGCCCCACCACTCCTCACGCGCGGCGATCGCCTTATCGGCCTCGCTGATGCTGGCCGGCGTCGGGTGGCTCTTGATCGAGAAGGTCAGGTGCTGGCCGGAGGCGAAATGCGACGAGTGCTGGGCCCAGACCTGCCAGTCGCTGAGGGCGGTCCCCTGCCACGCCTTGGTACTGCTGCACCCCGACATCGAGAACATCACCGCGGACAACAGCAGGAGCCACCACTGGAGGCGTTCCATCAGGCCGTCCCTCGAGCCATCGAGCCACGGCCCGATACGGGCCGCGTTGGGCCAGGGTGCAAGGCGAGGACCACGCCTCGGCGGTTTAACAATTCGCGCAGTTGGCCGCCGGCCGGGCCGGCTCCGTGCCGCTCTGACCGCGACCGCCCGGCGCAAGTGTCGCCTGGCCGACGGTGCTACGCTCGCGGCCATGGCCCGTTCGCTCGGCTCCCGGCTTCCCCCAGCACTCGTCGAGCGCCTGTCGCAGCGCGACCTCGCCAACCGGCTCGGCATCGCGCTGCCGTTCGTGACGGTTGACCGCGAAGGACGGCCCCACGCGATGCTGCTGAGCTATCTGGAGCTGCGCGCCTACGATTCGGGCACGCTCGGGCTCGTCGTGCAGGCTCGCAGCGCGAGCGCGCGCAATCTCGCCGAGCGCGGCGGCGGCACGCTGCTGATCCTCGAGCCCGTCGCGGTGGTGTACGTCAAGAGTCGCGTCGTCGACGGCCCTCTGGACGTGGCGGGCGCCGACGCGCTCGGTTACTTCCTACTGTCCGTCGAAGACGTGCTGGAAGACGCGGCGGCGGAATGGGAAGCGGGGATGCGTGTGACGGGAGCGGTGACCTACGCTCCGCGACCGGCAGTGGACTCCGCGTGGGCGCGCGCCACGCTCGCCGCACTGGCGGCGCCGCGCGCCCGCGCCTGAGTCACTTCGTCTTCGGCGATTCCTTCGG
>QHSO01000195.1 GCA_003220475.1 Candidatus Rokuibacteriota bacterium
CGTGGTCTCGCGGGGCCCCGCGCTGCCCCCCGCCCGGGCACCGCCCTGCGCCGCGGGTTCGCACGTTAGCGCGTCGCCTCAGCGGCGAACGCCGCGATCTGCTCGGGCAGCCCAAACACGCGCACGATATCCCCAGGGCGCAGAATCGTTTCCGGCGCCGGATTGAAGACCGGCCCGTCGGCGCGCCGCACGGCGACCACGGTCACACCGAAGCGCTCCCGGATGCGCGCCTCGCGCAGCGAGCGATCGGCAACGCCCCCCGCGCGCAGGGCCAGCTCGCGAACCTCGGGCAGCGCGCCGACCGCCGCCGCGCCCGCGTCGGCGCGCTCCATCGCGCCACGGTAGCGCTCGAGATAGGCGATGGCGCGCTCCTTCGGCAGACCGAGCGTCGCCAGCGCGTGGCGGATCAGCGTCGCGGAGGCTTCGAGCTCCGGTTGGATGACTTCGCTCGCGCCCTTGGCCCGCAGCCCCTCCGCCTCGACGCGGCCGTGGGCGCGCGCGAGCAGCGGGACGTCGGGGCGCAGCGCGCGTGCGGCGGCCACCGCGAGGCGCGCGCGGTCGATCTCCGGCAGCGCGACGATGACGAGCGAGGCGCGGTCGGTGCCCGCCCGCACCAGCAGGTCGCGGTGCGCGGCGTCGCCGAAGACGCACGGGATGCCGCGCGCGTGAAGCTGCATGACGATGTCCGGGTCACGCTCGATCACCGTGAATGGGATGCCGAACGTCTGGAGCGCCTCGCCGATCTCGCTGCCCACACGCCCGAAGCCGCACAGCACGACGGCGCCGGATTCCGCCGGCGCGCTCGCCGGCGCCCGGCGGGCCCGGCCGAGCCGTGCGGCCTCGAGCCAGTCGGGGACGAAGCGGACGAGGAGGGCGTTGAGCAGGATCGTCAGCAGTGAGGCGGCGAGCGTCGTGTTGTAGACCTCGTCGCCGATCAGTCCGGCGCCGCGCGCGACCTGCACGAGGACGAACGAGAACTCGCCGATCTGGGCGAGCCCGATGCCGACGCGCGCCGCCGTCGCGAGTGGGTAGCCGAACAGGAGCACGATGGCCGTACGCACGCCGGCCTTGCCGACGAGGATCAGCAGCAGCATCGCGCCGAGCAGCGGCAGGTTGGCGGCCACGGTGAAGGGGTCGACGAGCATGCCGACGGTGACGAAGAACATCGCGACGAAGACGTCGCGCAGCGGCAGCAGGCGCGCGAGCGTCTCGTGCGCGTAGTCGGAGGTGTTGATGATCAGACCCGCGAGGAACGCGCCGAGCGCGACCGACAGCCCCACCGCCTGGGTGAGCGCGCCGATGCCGAGTGCGATGGCCAGGACGACGAGCAGGAACAGCTCGTCGTTCTGCGTGCGCGCCACCCGACGCATGAGCGGCGGCACGCCGCGCACGGCGAGGAGCAGCACCGGCCCCAGCACCGCGATCGCCTTGCCGATCGCGATGAGTACCGCGAGCGGGCGCTCGGCGCCCCGTGTGCCGAGCGCGGGCAGCAGGATGGTCAGCGCGACGACGGCGAGGTCCTCGATCAGCGAGATGCCGATCAACACCTGGCCGTGGCGGGTGTGCAGCTCGCCGCGATCGATCAGCAGGCGCACGAGCACCATCGTGCTGGCGACCGAGATGACGAGCCCGATGGCGAGGCCCTGCAGGGGCGGCCAGCCGAGCACGAAGCCGGCGCCGGCGCCCAGCGCGGCCGTCAGCACGATGCCGAGCGGACCGCCGATGAACGCGACCCAGCGCACGCGCAGCAGGTCGCGCAGGGAGAACTCGATGCCGATGGAGAACATGAGGAGGACGACGCCGATCTCGGCGAACACCTCGAACGTGTGGGTGTCCGAGACCGTCGGCCCGGGCGTGAAGCGGCCCACGAGCACACCGCCGACGAGGTATCCCAGGAGCACCGGCTGACGGGCCAGCCACGCCAGCGCCCCGCCGACGACGGCGGCGACGATCACCCACGCCAGGTCGTGGAAGAACTGAGGATCGGTCGCCATCGGATGCGCCGAAGGTATCACGCGAGCGCCGGGGGAGGAACTTTGGCCGCCCAAGACTCGCTTGCCGCGCTACAGGAAAAGCTGGCCAACGAGCAAAAGCTCGTACAGCTGATCGACCGGATCCACTCGGCGAAGAGCCTCGACAGCATCTTCCTCGAGATCCAGGGCGACATCCTGGTCTTCCTCGAGGCCGACCGCATGACGCTCTACGCGGCGGACATCGACAAGAAGGAGCTGTACTCGAAGTTCCTCGCCCTCGATGCCGTCAAGGAGATCCGGCTTCCCGTCAACGAGAGCTCGGTTGCCGGCTACGTCGCGACCAGCCGCCAGACGGTCAACATCGGCGACGCCTACGACACCTCGGAGCTCGGCAAGATCAACGGCAAGCTGCGCTTCGACGCGTCCTGGGACAAGAAGACCGGCTACCGGACCAAGCAGGTCCTCGCCATGCCGATCCTCCACGAAAACCGCGTAGTCGTCGGCGTGATCCAGCTGCTCAACAAGAAGAAGGGCGGGCGCTTCACCAAGGACGACGAGCTCAACGTCGCGCGCATCGCCAAGACCCTCGGCGTCGCCTTCCACAACCAGCAGCAGATGGGCCGCAGCCGGGGCACGAAGTTCGACTATCTCCTCGCGCAGGGGCTCGTGACCCAGGAAGACATCAACGCGGCTATCGCCGGAGCCCGCCACAAGAACACCGACGTCGAAGCCGTGCTGATGGACCAGTACAAGATCCCCAAGCACGAGATCGGCGCCGCGCTGAGCCAGTTCTACCGCGTGCCGTTCGTCGAGTTCGACGAGCGCGTGATCCCGCCGCCGGATCTGATGAAGGATCTCAAGCTGGAGTACCTCAAGCGGAACCTCTGGCTACCGCTGCGGCGCGAGCGCGACGGCACGACGCTCGTGCTGATCGACAATCCGCAAGACATCCAGCGTGTGGACTCGATCCACCAGGTGATGCGCAATCACAAGGTCCAGCTGGCCGTCGCTCTCCGGAAGGACATCCAGCAGTTCCTCGCCGTCGCCGGCGGCGAAGGCACCAGCCCGCGGGCCAGCATGAGCGAGATTCTCTCGGATCTCGGCAACGAGGCGCAGGCCGAGAAGGATCAGGACATTAGCGGCGGCGAGGTCGACGAGAACGACAGCGCGGTCATCCGCCTGGCCAACCAGCTGATCGTGGACGCCTACAAGGCACGCGCGTCCGACATCCACATCGAGCCGTACGGATCGCAGAAGGACACGATGATCCGGTTGCGCATCGACGGCTCGTGCAACGAGTATCAGCGCGTGCCGGGCGGCTTCCGTCGCGCGCTCGTGGCCCGCGTCAAGATCATGGCCACGCTCGACATCGCCGAGCGCCGCAAGCCGCAGGACGGCAAGATCAAGTTCAAGCTGCCGGACGGACGCGACATCGAGCTGCGCGTGGCGACCGTGCCCACGCAGGGCGGCAACGAGGATGTCGTCATGCGCATCCTCACCGCCAGCGAACCGATCCCGGTCGACAAGCTCGGCATGCTCGACCGCAACCTGCGCGAGATCAAGACGGCGGCCGAAAAGCCCTACGGCCTGATCCTGTGCGTGGGGCCCACCGGCTCGGGCAAGACGACGACGCTGCACTCGCTCCTGGGCTACATCAACAAGCCCGAGCGCAAGATCTGGACGGCCGAGGACCCCGTCGAAATCACGCAGTATGGGCTGCGGCAGGTGCAGGTGCAGCCCAAGATCGGCTTCACGTTCGCGCAGGCGATGCGCGCCTTCCTGCGCGCCGACCCCGACGTCATCATGGTCGGTGAGATGCGCGACGAGGAAACAGCCCAGACGGGCATCGAGGCGTCGCTGACCGGTCACCTCGTGTTCAGCACGCTCCATACGAACAGCGCCGTCGAGACGGTCATCCGCCTGCTCGACATGGGTCTCGATCCGTTCAACTTCGCCGACGCGCTGCTGGCCGTCCTGGCCCAGCGCCTGGTGAAGCGAATCTGCCCCGACTGCAAGGAGGAGTACCAGCCGGACGCGGACGAGTTCGCCGAGCTCGAGCACGCCTTCGGCGGCAAGCAGGAGACGGCGAAGTTCGGCATCGAGTACAACGACGACTTCGTGCTCTTCCGAGGCAAGGGCTGCAGCAACTGCAACGGCGCCGGCTATCGCGGTCGTGCCGGCATCCACGAGTTGCTGGTGGCCAACGACGGCATGAAGCGCCTGATCTCGAACAAGGCGCGCGTCGCGGAGATGTTCACGGCGGCGAAGAACGACGGCATGACGACGCTGGTGCAGGACGGCATTCTCAAGGCGATCGACGGGCTCACGGACATCAAGCAGGTGAAGGCGGTGGCGATCAAGTAGCTCGCGCGTCGGGAGACGGCTCGCGCCGGTGCGGGTCGGGCGGGGCGGTGCGCCGAACCTAGCGCGCGGTCTCCGATGGGCGGCGCTCGGGCTACGCCTCGATCCTCTAGGAGTGTTGCCGCGCGCGCGTCGGTTTATTTCACGGGTTGGAGAGCGTTACCGAACGGTCGGGCGGGACGGTGCGCCGAACCTGGCGCGCGGTCTCCGATGGGCGGCGCTCGGGTTCAGGAGGGAGGGGGGTCGACGTCGGTGACGGCGGCGCCGTCGGTGAGCAGGGTCCAATCGTCTGGTGCGTCGGCGGGCGGGCGTCGCTTGGGCTCGGTGGTGACGACGCGGCCGCGGCTCGGCGAGAACCATTCCCACCGGTCGAGCGGCGCACCGGCGTCCTCACGCGTGCCCATCTCCGGGCCGACCTCGCCCTGAGTGGCACGGTCCGCCTTGCGCTGCAGCTTGGCCTCCTGGCGGGTCTTGCGGACTTCTTCCCGGCGCCGGCGTTCGAAGTTGTAGTTGCGGCGCGGGCTCAGCGGCAGATCCCCTGGCGCATCGCTTTCACGATACCCGATTTTCTCACGTCAGCTCCCGTGGCCTCACATCCTTGAAGGTAGCCCAGAGTATGACATCGTAGACAATCTTCAGGCCGCCCCCCAGCACGAATGGGGCGCCGAGGGCGATGGAGGCCATGACCCAGCCGGTGACCGTCGGGCTGACCGCCTGGGCCACCGTCCTCCAGAGGGTCGTGATCGTCGCCGCCGCCTCGCGCTCGTGGTCTTCCACCACGGCCATGACGTAGGCCTGACGTGTCGGCACGTCCATCTGCGACAGCAGCTGGCGCGCATAGAGGAGCGCGACGGCGGCCCACGCCGCCGGCGCGGCGGCGATGGCGATGAGGAACACGTTGGAGATGAGGTGCGACACGACCATGGTGTTGAGCAGGCCGAAGCGCCGGGCCGCCCGGGCCGCGAGGAGCAGGGACGCGGCGGTGACGAGTTGCGCGCCGAAGAAAATCTGACCGAGCGTCTCGAGGCGCAGCCCGTAGCGCTCATGCAGGAAATACGCGACGAGTGACTGCAGCACGAAACCGCCCGCGAACGAGTCGAGCGCGAACAGCGCCGCCAGGCGACGAATGAGCGCCGACGAAGCGCCCACCGCGACGGATGTCGTTCGCGTGACCGCCACGCCGGGCAGTCGCGCGTAGAGAACCGCCTGCGCGAGCGACACCGCGAGAAAGATCGCAAAGAGGACACGCGGCGCCGCCAGTCCGACGATCGCGGCGCCGAGCCCGGCTGCCGCGTAGCCGACCAGGTTGTAGAAGCTCAGCACCGTCGTGCGTCGCGAGGCGGACACCGCGCGGGCGATGACCACCTGCTCGATCGACAAAAACGGTCCCGTCTCGCCTGTGCCGACCGCGACGTTGCCGATCATCGCCGCGAGCACGACGACCCATGGATGGTCGGACACGATCAACAGCGCACCGGACAGCGCCGAGAGCGCGGCGAGCATCCCCAGCGCGGCGCGGGCGCCGAACCGTTCGGCGGGGCGTCGGACGGCCCAGGTCAACGCCGCGCTACCGATGAGCGTGCACGTCACGGCCGCGCCCACGCCCCGAGCGTCCATGCCGTGCTGCGCGAGGTAAACCGGCAGCAGGATGCCGAGAAAGCCATAGCAAAAGGTGCGGAGCGACTTCGCGAGCAGCACCGCGGTGACCGGGCTCAAATCAGTCCTTGACAATCACTCAACTCATGTTGAGTATATGACTCCCACGATATGGCAGGGAGGTCGGAGAGATGAACCCGGTAGAGAGGCTCCTGCAGGAAGAGGTCACGCACTTCGTCGATCGGCTGGCCTCGTCGATCCCGCCGGACGGCGTCGCGTCGCACGCGCTGACTGCCGCTGCCCGGATACGCCTGGACGACGCGGAAGCACAGCTGGCGCAGGCCCGCGCATCGCTCGTGGAAGGCTATGGTTGTTGGCGACGAGCGCTCGAGGACGTCGAGAATCTCTGGGCCTTGGCGGCGTGGCGGTCAACCGCGGCCGAAGAGGCGAGCGAGCACCCCGCGCCGCTCGCCGCTTGAGGACGCGGGCTCGGCGAGGAACCGTGCGCTGAGCGCTTCGAAGCGCTGCCAGTAGTCGGGCAACGTCCGCGCACGCGCCACCTGCGAGCCGAGGAGACGTTCTTGCTCGTCGCCGGCTGCCAGCCGAGGCGCGCGATCGGGCGAGACCTCGGCGTCGAGAAGCCGAAGGAAGGCGAGGACGTTCTGCGTGTACTCCGCGCGATCGGCGGCGTTGTCCGCCTGCGGCGGGGGAAGGCCGCGTGCCTGCCGCGTGCGGACCAGCGCGTCGAGGCAGACGAAGTCGATGGCTTCCTCGAGGCGCTCGCGCACTTCGTGTCCGAGGCGCGTGTCGAGATCGTGCGCGCGGTTCGGATGGCGAAAGGGCATCAGGCGAGCATCGCGGCCAGGCCCGCGCCCAAGGAGATCGGTACGAGCCCGAACGTCTCGTAAAACGGGCCTGGCTCGCAGGTGCTCTCCTCTTCGAGCATCAGCAGTTGGTCAGGGGTGAGCGGATAGTCGGGGAAGCGGTGGAGAACGGCCGTGAGCGGTCGCACGAGACCGAGCGGCGCGTGGACTTTCAGCGGCCGGCGGCGCCCCATCGCGGCGGCGACGCGATCGATCAGGTCGACCATCGTCACCGGCTCGGGCCCGCCGACGTCGTACGTGTGCTTGACGGTCGCGTCCAGCATGAGCGCCCGCACGAAGCCCTCGGCGACGTGCGTGACCGGCAGCGGCTGCAGGCGCTGGCGGCCGGCGCCGATCACCGGCACGACCGGCAGCCGCTGGATCATCCGCGCGAGCAGCGTCACGAAGCCGTCACCGCGGCCGTAGATGATGGACGGGCGGAAGATCGTCCACGGCACGGGGCTCGCGCGCACGGCTTCCTCGGCCGCCCACTTGGTCTGGTGATACCGCGACCGCGCGCCCGCCCGCGTGCCGAGCGCGCTCATGTGTACGTAACGGCGCGCGCCGACGGCGGCCGCGGCCTCCAGGACGTTGATCGTGCCCTGGGTGTGGACGCGCTCGAAGGTCGCGCCGATCGACGAGTGCTCCCGAATGATGCCGACCAGGTGGATCACCGCGTCGCAGCCGGCCATCCCCTGGTCGAGCGACTGGCGGGACATCACGTCCCCCTCGATCCGCTCGATGGCGCCCAGGCCGCGCAGGTCCCGCTCCGACCCCCGCCGGACCAGGCAGCGCACTGCGCATCCCTCCGCCCGCAGCGCCTGGACGACCGCCCGGCCGACGAAGCCGGTGCCGCCCGTGACGAAGACGCGGCGCATGGACGGCGACTGCATGGCCCTTAGGATATCAATCCGCTCGCGGCCGGATGATAAGATCGAGGGCGTGGTCGTGTCGCTCCGTCCCGCCGTCCTCGCGGTCCTGTTCGTCGCGCTCGCGTTGACCGCTACCCGCGTGTCGGCGCAGGACTGGAGCGGCATCGACGAAGCCGCGGTCGACGCGGTCGGATCGGGCGAGATTCCCGGTGTCGTCGTCCTCCTCGGGCGCGGCGACGAGATCGTCTATCGGCGCGCGTGGGGCTCGCGGCGCGTGGTGCCCGATCACGTGGCGATGACCGAGGACACGATCTTCGACATCGCGTCGCTGACGAAGCCGTTCGGCACGACGCTCGCCGTGATGTCGCTCGTCGAGCGCGGTCAGGTCAAGCTCGACGGGCCGCTCGGGCGGTATCTCAAAGAATTCCGCGGACGCGCGCACGACATGGTCACGATCCGGCGGCTGCTCACGCACAGCGCGGGCCTGCCGGCGATCCCGCCGAGCGGCACGCTGAATCCCGGATTTCCGAAGGCGGCCGCGCTGCTGGCGAAGGTGCCGTTCGACTACCCGCCGGGCACCGCGTTCCAGTACAGCGACACCGGCTTCATCCTGCTCGGTGAGATGGTGCGGCGCGTGTCGGGCGAGCCGCTCGACCGCTACCTCGACAACCACGTCTTCAAGGCGCTCGGCCTGCGCGACACGAGCTTCAATCCATCGGGACAGGTCCGCAGCCGTGTGGCGCCCACCGAATACGTGAACGGTCATCTCCTCGTCGGCGAGGTGCACGATTCGCGCGCGCGCGCGCTCGGCGGTGTCGCGGGTCACGCCGGCATGTTCTCCACGGCCGCGGACCTCGCACGCATCTGCCGCATGCTGCTCGATGGCGGCAGCCTCGAGGGCAAGCGCGTGTTCAAGCCGGCGACGATCGCGATGATGTGGGCGCGCTCGCCGGAGGGCAACGGCAGCCGCGCACTCGGCTGGGACATCTCGAGCTCCTATTCGCTCACCGCGTCGCCGTTCTTTCCGCCCGATTCGGTCGGTCATCTCGGCTTCACCGGCACGTCGGTCTGGATCAATCCGACCACGCGCTCGTATCTGATCCTCCTGACCAATCGCGTGCACCCCAACGGTGGCGGCGGCACGAAGATCCTCGAGCTGCGCACGCGTGTCGGCGCCGCGGCGGGCGCGGCGCTGTTCGTCCCCGATCTCGGTACGAAGGTGGCCATGGGTGACTCGACGGCGCCCGCCACCGACGGCGGCGAGGAGTCGGTCAAGCCGGCGCCGCTCACCTCCGTCGTGCGCTCGGGCCTCGACGTGCTGGTCGCGCAGAATTTCGCACCGATCAGCGGCTACACGATCGGGCTCGTCACCAATCAGACCGGCATCGACGCGCAGGGCCGACGCGCGATCGATCGGCTGGCCGCGGCGCCGGGCGTGAGGCTCGCGGCGATCTTTTCGCCCGAGCACGGCCTCGTCGGTGACGCCAGCACCGACGTGCCGAACGGCCGCGATGTCGTCACGGGGCTGCCGGTGTGGAGTCTCTACGGCACGACGCGGCGGCCGACGTCAGCGATGCTGCGAGGTCTGGATCTGATCGTCTTCGACATCCAGGACGTCGGCGTGCGCTACTACACGTATCTCACGACGCTGCTCTACGTGATGGAAGAGGCGGCGCGTGCGCGCATCCCCGTCGTGATCCTCGATCGTCCCAATCCGATCAACGGGCGCGTGGTCGAGGGGCCGCTCATGGATCCCGACCTGGCCTCGTTCACGGGACCGCATCCGATCCCGGTGCGCACCGGCATGACGATCGGCGAGTTCGGGCGCATGGCCGCCATGGAGCGCCGGATTCCGGTGTCGTTGTCGGTCGTGCCGCTCGAGGGCTGGGAGCGCGGGCGCTGGTTCGACGAGACGGGGTTGCCGTGGGTCAATCCCTCACCCAACATCCGTTCGCTCACGCAGGCGCTGCTCTACTCCGGCATCGGGCTCCTCGAAGCCACCAACGTCTCGGTCGGACGCGGCACGGATCGGCCATTCGAGGTGATCGGCGCGCCGTGGCTCGACCCGCATCGCGTGAGCCAGGACCTGAACGCGCTGCGCCTGCGCGGGGTCACCTTCGAGCCCGTGGTCTTCACGCCGAACGCGGATCGCTACCAGGGCCTGCCGTGCGGGGGCGTGCGCGTCGTCGTCACGGATCGCGAGACGGTGCGACCGGTGACGGTGGGGCTGGCGATCGCGAAGACGCTACGGAGCCGTCACCGCGACCAGTTCAGGCCGGAGGCCATCCAGAACCTCCTCGTGAATCGCGCGACGATGTGGGCCTTCTTGCGGAACGAGTCGTTGGATCGGCTGGTGGCGTGGACCGAGATGGAGCGGAGCAACTTCCTGAATCGCCGCGCGTCGTACCTCATCTACAAGTAGTCCTCGCGGTTGGCGTTCGCTATCGTTCGTTCCTTTCGATGACCCGCAGCTTGACGTCCGGCTTGAGCGTGTCGCGGCGGTCGGTGGGAACGGTCACCGTCGCCGGGTCGCCATCGCTCACGAAGCGCTCGTTCGGGTGCTTGTCGAACCAGTCGAGCCAGGCGCTCAGGTCGCGCTCGAGGGCCTGGATGCGCGGCAGCCGCGTACGGTCGAAGCCGCGCGAGAACGGCGATGGCGCCGCGCCGCCGGACACCATCAGAATCGCGTCGTGCGCGTAGGTCGTGCCCTTGGCCTCGCCGCGTAGCGCCCAGCTCACGTCACGCGGGTACACGCCGTGCGGAAGCGCGATCGTGCGGATTCTGTAATCCGGCACGTACCGCTGGATCCACTGCTGCGCCTCGGCGATCTGCGCGCGCACGAGCGCCTCGTCGTACTTGCCGAGGTTGGCGTGCCAGAGCGTGTGGTTGCCGATCTCGTAGCCGTGGCTGACGAGGTACTGCAGCTTGCGGCCCTCGAACTCCGGCTGTCGAGCCCGCCCTCGGTCTCCACGAAGCGGAACTGTCCCGGCGACGAGTCGTCGAAGGTGAGCACCACCGGCGCGGTACCGGCGGGCACCGTGATGCGGCCGTCGAGCAGCGCATTGAGCGATTGCAGCCGGTAACCCCGGGTGTAGAGGGTCTCGAGGTCGCGCCGGAAGTTCTCGGGCGTGCGCGTCCAGCGCTCCTCGGGATAGTCGACCTTGTGGTACTCGAGGATCATCAGCCGGCCGAGCTCGTTGGCCGGCCACGGGTCGGCCCACGCGAACGCCGCGAAGATCAGCGCGGCGGCGAGCAGCAGAACGGCGACGAGCGCCAGCCTCATCGCGCGGCCAGCGGGCCCTTCTCCCGCAGCGCCGCCCGCGTGTAGTCGTTGCGCGGGTTCCAGAGCATCCATCCGCTTCCGCCCCCCTCGTCAGCGCCGCGGATCTGGCCGCGGATCTCCGACACGCCGAAGATCCGACGGTCGAACGCGTAATCCTTGAAGTCCTGCAGCCACGGACGCACGCGCGCGGGCGTGTGCGCCGCGCGCGTGCGGATCAACCGCACGCTTTCCCGCACGACCGCGTAGGCGTTCTGCACCGGGTTGCGGAACCCCGGGATGCCGACGTGGTAGCCGGACGGATAGACCATGGGGCAGATGTAATCGAGATGGGGGGCGAGCTCCTCGATGCGCTGGCCGATGTCGGTGTCGTTTGCGTTGAACGCGGTGTACCCGAAGAGGTCGGCAGCCACGTAGGCGCCGCGCGCGCCCAGCTCCTTGCGCGCGCGCTCGAGGAAGGCGGCGATCGTGGGCAGCCGCGTCTCCCTGGTCACCGGCCTGGCGTACTTCGCCGCCTGAAGCTTGCCGTCGGTCGGGAAGCGCACGTAGTCGAATTGCACCTCGTCGAAGCCGCGGTCGATCGCTTCCTTCGCGATGGCGATGTTGTAGGCCCACACCTCCTCGCGGAAGGGGTCGACCCACGCCAGATTCTCGCGGTCCATCCACGGCTTGCCTGTGCGCGTATCGAGGATGGCGAGGTCCGGTCGCGCGGTGGCCAGGATGTTGTCCTTGAACGTCACGATGCGGGCGACCGTGTAGACGCCGCGCGCCTTGAGGTCGGCCATCATGGCGTCGAAGTCACGCAGCGTCGCCGGCCCCTGCGCCCCCGCCGCCAGCGCCTGCTCGACGCGGGTCGGATAGATGATCCAGCCGCGATCGCCCTTGACGTCGATGACGACGGCGTTCAGCTCGGTGCGATCGATCAGGTCGAGGACGCGGCCGCGGATGCCGCGGTCGCCGAAGCCGAAGTAGGTGAGGTACGCGGCCTTGATCACCTGCGGCCGCATGACGATCTCGAGCGGGCCCTTGAGGACGGTCGGCTCCACGATGACCTTGGCGTAGCCCGGGCGCTTGACGATCAGCGAGCCGTCCACCGGAGGCGTCAGCGCGAACGTGCCATCCTCGCCGAGGCGCGTCTCGACGCCGCCGGCGACGACCGAAACGCCCGCCAGCGGCTGGCCGTCCTGGTCCTGCACCTTGCCGCTGACCGCGCCCGACCACGTGCTGCGCGGGCGCTCGGGCGCCGACGGCTCCGGCGCGGGACGCACATTCGGAGCGGGACGGGCGGCTTCAGGCCGCGCGTCCGGCACCAGGCGCGTCATTTCGATCGGCCGACTCAGCTCGGCGCGGGGCGGTCGCGGCGTGATGGTCTCGGGCCGCGTCGACCGCGCGGCGACCGCGTTCGGCTTGAGCGGGACGTGAGGCGCCGGCTCGACGGTCGGCGTGACTGGCACGCGCGGGGACGAATCGACGCGCTCGGCGGTGATCGCGCCGACGAGGCGGGTCGGCGGCTCAGGGACGAGCGGCAGGCCGAGCCGGTCGGGGGCGAGCAGGCCGTAGGCGCACAGGACGGAGATCCCAAGGAGTCCCATCACATAGCCGCCATCGAGGACAGCACGGCGTGTTGCGGGACCGGTGGGTACTTCGAACATTCGTTGCTCCCGACAATAGCGAAGCGGCGGACACGCGCCAAGAAAAAATTTTGCGTAGCGCGTTTTACGCTTTAACAACCACCGTACAATCGCAGGCTATGACCCGTCAACTGCTGGCTTGTAACGAGGCAAAGCACCACGTGGAGACGATCAACGGGATTCGCTTGCATTTCTTGCAGAGCGGACCCGACGATGCGCCGCCGGTTTTCTTCCTCCACGGCGGGGCTGCGCACGCCCACTGGTTTGATCGCGTCGTTCCCGGCCTGACGACGCGCATTCGCGCG
The DNA here is from genome assembly GCA_003220475.1 of Candidatus Rokuibacteriota bacterium. Lineage (GTDB taxonomy): Bacteria > Methylomirabilota > Methylomirabilia > Rokubacteriales > CSP1-6 > AR12. The sequence goes on from QHSO01000195.1 coordinate 12,882, forward strand.
ATTGCGCTCGATCAGCGGGGCCACGGCGAGAGTCAATGGCCGACGCCGGCCGCCTATGCCACCGAAGACTTCGCGAGCGATCTGCTCGCATTGATGGATCGGCTCGGCCTTCCGCGCATGACGCTGGTCGGCCACTCGATGGGTGGTCACAACGCGATGGCGTTCGCGGCCTGGCATCCGGAGCGCACGGCCGGCCTCGTCGTCGTCGATGCGCGCCCGTACCTTCCGCCGGATCGCGTGCAGCGCATGCACGATCGCGGGCGCCGCCCGCTGCGCGTGCACGCCTCCGAAGAGGCGGCCGTGGCCGCATTTCGGCTCCTGCCTCGCGAGACGATCGCGGACCCCGTGCTGCTCGCCCACATGGCGCGCATGGGGCTGGCTCGCGTCGATGGCGGCTTCCGCTTTCGCTTCGATCCCGCGTGCTATGCCGACCGCGAGCCGGTGGACTGCTGGTCGCTTCTGCCCCGTGTGACCGCGCCCACGCTCCTGGTGCGCGGCGAGCATTCGCCCGTCCTGCCGCTGGAGATGGCGGGACGCATGCTCGAAACCCTGCGCGACGCCGAGCTCGTCGAGATTCCGGGCGCCTATCACCACGTCACGCTCGATACTCCGGAGGCGTTCACCGCCGCGCTCGAGACCTTCCTTCGGCGCATGCTGTGACGGTGGAACCTATTCTGAAGCCGCCCGGGCTCGCCGGGACGACGTCCGGGGCCCTAGTGGCACGTGGCCTGCTGCGTTACGGCCGTCATGGCTGCCGTACGCCCGCAATCCGTCGATCTCGCGCCTGACGGCCCCTCGGTGCCCTCGCCGGCGCCGCAGCCACTGCGCCGCCGCCGTGGCGTGCTGCTCACCGCCGCGGTGCTGGGTCTCGTCCTCCTCGCCGCCGGCATCGCCTATTGGCTGCACGCGCGCGGTCGCGTGTCCACCGACGACGCGTTCATCGAGGCGCGCATCATCCATATCAGCCCCAAGGTCGGTGGCCAGATCGTCGAGCTCGACGTGACGGACAACCAGCGCGTCCGCGCGGGCGACGTGCTGCTGCGGATCGACCCGCGCGATTACGAAGCGTCGGCCCAGCAGGCGCGCGCGCAGGTGCGGGCGGCCGAGGTCGAGGCGCAACGCGCGAGGACGGATGCGCAGCGGGTGAATGCCCTCTTC
>QHSO01000196.1 GCA_003220475.1 Candidatus Rokuibacteriota bacterium
ATTTGAACCAGCGACCTTTGGGTTATGAGCCCAACGAGCTACCGGGCTGCTCCACCCCGCGGTGACCGTGTCACCTTACCGGAGCGGTGCCCCCGAGTCAACCCGTCGCGCGAAGAAACCCCCGCTCGCGCGACGTGGCGGGGCCGACGCGTGAACGCCGGCCCCGCGCGTCAGCGTCAGGGCTTTTGCTGCTTCTCCGCGGGCTGCGGAGGCGTCGAGGGCGAACCCGTCGCGGCCGGCGGAGGCGGCGTCGGGCTGGTGCTTGCGCCGCCCGGCTGCGTCGTCGTTGTCGAGGCCGACGGCGTCGTCGTCGACGGGCTGGCCGCGGCCGAACCCATCAGGTGCGACTTCGTGTCGGAGTCGAGACGGCCGGTGACCTTGATGTTCTCGGCCTTCTGGTAGTTGCGGAGCGCGGCCGAGGTGCGCGGGCCGTGGATGCCGTCGATCGGACCGGGATCGTGGCCCTTGTCCTTCAGCGCGGTCTGGGCCTGACGGACGTCGTCGCTGCTCTCCATCTTGCCGGCGACCTTGTCCTTGGCCTCGCGGGCCTTGGCCTTGGTCTTGTCGACGCCGCGGTCGACTTTGTTGCCGACCGTGTCGCCCTTGGCCTCGGCCTTGTCCTTCGCGCGCTCGGCCTTGTCCTCGGCCTTGTCGCCGCTGACCTTGGCCTTGACCTTGTCCTTGGCCTCGCCCGTCTTTTCCTTGGTCTTGTCCCAGGCCTCGGAGGTCTTCTCCTTGGTCTTGTCCCACGCCTCGGAGGTCTTCTCCTTGACGGTGTCCTTGGTGTCGGCCGCCTTCTCCTTCACGCTCTTGTCGTCCGCCGCGATGACGGGCATGGTGCTCCAGGCGAGCCCCAGCGCCACCGCGAGTGCGGTAGTGGTGAACTTGTGCATGGCTGGTCCTCCTCGCCGGGGTCTTGTTGCAAAACCAACACCAGCGGCCACCGCCATGTCAGGGCTTCAACAGGTCCTCTGCAATCCGTTTCACATCGGCGGCGTCCACATGTCCCTTGTGAGATTTCATGACGTCGCCGATGAGGCGGCCGACCTGCTTGAGGTCGGTGACGCCGAGGGCCCGCGCACGTTCCTGCACGAGACTGCGCAACGCGGTGGCGTCGAGGCCTTTGGGAAGGAAGCGCTCGCAGAACTCGATCTCGAATCGCAGCTGCGCCGCCTGCGCGGCGCCGCGCTCGCCGAGCTTGTCGTACTCGGCCAGCGCCTTCTGCAGCTGCTTCCGGTAGGCGGCGATGACGTCCAGCACGAGGGCGTCGTCCACCTGCCCGGCGAAGCCCTTGGCCGTGCGCCGCTCCTGAAGCCGCGTCTTGAGCATCCGCACGACGTCCGCGGTGCGGAGGTCCTTGGCCCGAATGGCCTGCGTCAGGGCATCGGTCAGCTGCTGCTCGATCGACATCAGTTGATCCGCTTCGCCCGGCCCTTCCACTCGCGGTCGCGCAGGACGAACTTCTGCACCTTGCCGGTGGACGTCTTGGGCAGCTCGCCGAACTCGACGGCGGCGGGGCATTTGAAGTGGGCGATGTGCTGGCGGCAGAACTCGATGATCTCGCCGTCGGTCGCCTTCATGCCGGGCTTGAGCGTGACGAACGCCTTGGGGCGCTCGCCCCAGCGCTCGTCGGGGATCGCGACCACCGCGCACTCCATGACGGCGGGGTGACGCGCCACCGCCTGCTCGACCTCGATCGTCGAGATGTTCTCGCCGCCGGAGATGATGATGTCCTTCTTACGATCGCGCAGCTCGATGTAGCCGTCCGGATGCCACACCGCGATGTCGCCGGAGTGAAACCATCCGCCCCGAAACGCCTCGGCAGTGGCGTCGGGCTGCTCGAAGTAGCCCTTCATCACGTTGTTGCCGCGCATGATGACCTCGCCGAGCGTCTCGCCGTCCATCGCCACGTCGCGCCCCTGCTCGTCCACGACGCGCACGAGGTCGAACACGACGTAGCCCTGCCCCTGACGGGCGGCCTTCTTGGCCATCTCGTCGGCGGGCATGCGGTCCCACGCGCCGTCCCACGCGCAGACGGTGTGCGGCCCGTACGTCTCGGTGAGGCCATACACGTGCACGGGGCGGAAGCCCAGCTCTTTCAGCTTCGCGAGCAACGTGGGCGACGGCGGCGCGCCCGCGACCGCGCAGGTGACGGGGCGCGACAGCGTGTGCGCCTTGGGGTCGTTGACGATGCCGATCTGTACTGTCGGCGCGCCGCAGTAGTGCGTGACGCCTTCCCTGTCGATGAGGTCCCAGATGCGACCGGACTCCACGCGGCGCAGGCACACGTGGGTGGCGGCCATCGCCGTCACACCCCAGGTGAAGCACCAGCCGTTGCAGTGGAACATCGGCAGCGTCCAGAGGTACTTCGAGCCGAACGACAATCCCGTCTCCAGCAGCTCGCCGACGGCGTTGAGATAGCCGCCGCGATGCGTGACCATCACGCCCTTCGGGCGGCCGGTCGTGCCGGACGTGTAGTTGATCGAGATGATCTCTTCCTCGTCGGCGAGCCACGGCTCGCACGCCTCGGGCGACGCCGCGGCCAGGAAGTCCTCGTACGGATCGCCGGGCGCGCCGGTGTCGTCGACGCGGATGACGCGCGCGCCCGGCAGCTCGAGCGGCTTGGCCAGCCCCTCGAGCTCGTGATCCACGAACACGAGCTTCGCTCCCGAGTGCTTGAGGATGTAGCCGATCTCGTCGCTGTTGAGCCGCGTGTTGATCGGCACGAGCACCAGCCCGGCGGCGGGCACGCCGAAGTGCGCCTCGAGCATCGCCGGCGTGTTGGGACAAATAAACGCCACGCGATCGAGATGACGCAGCCCCGCAGCCCGCAGGCCTGACGCCAGACGGTTCACGCGCTCTTCGAACTGCCGATACGTGTAGCGGCGCTCGCCGTGCACCACCGCGAGCGCATCGGGAAATACATAGGCGCTGCGCCGCAGGAATGCGACCGGCGTCAGCTCGGTGCGATACGGCTGCGTCTCTTTCGAGATCGGCAGCACGCGTTTTCCATGCGTGCCAGACATGACTCGTCGTCCTCCCGGAGCCGAATTATAGCCGCATAAAACCTTCGTTCCCGGCCCTAACCCTAAGGTCCGATGGCCGCGTCACCATGGGTGCATTACCGTCGCGAAGCAATCGTCGCTCGCACGGACAGCCGACATACCAGGGGGCGTGTATGAACAGACGCGGAATCGGAACAGCGTTCGGGATGTTCGGTGCGGCGGTCGCGCTAATCGCGGGGCCGACAGATACATCTGCGCAGAACTGCCCACCCGAGCTGGCAGCGGCAAAGAGCGCGCTCTCCGCAGCCGGGCCGAGTCTCCCGGATCAGCTTCCGCGCAGTCTCGCCGGCGCGCGCGACGAGATCTCTGCGCCGCGCGGGCAGGATATTCAGGCTCCGCGCGGGCAGGACGTTCAGGCTCCGCGCGGCGAAGACATTCAGGCCCCGCGCACACTCGTCGGCTCCAGGCAGGACCTTCAGGCGCCGCGCGGGCAGGATGTTCAGGCCCCGCGCGGGCAGGATGTTCAGGCCCCGCGCGGGCAGGACGTTCAGGCTCCGCGCGGGCAGGACGTTCAGGCTCCGCGCGGCCACGTGGTCAGGACGTTCAGGCGCCACGTGGTCAGGACGTTCAGGCGCCACGCGGTCAGGACGTTCAGGCGCCACGCGGTCAGGACGTTCAGGCGCCACGCGGTCAGGATGTTCAGGCGCCACGTGGCCAAGACGTTCAGGCCCCGCGCGGGCAGGACGTTCAGGCGCCACGTGGCCAGGACGTTCAGGCCCCGCGCGGTCAGGACGTTCAGGCGCCACGCGGCCAAGACATCCAGGCCCC
>QHSO01000197.1 GCA_003220475.1 Candidatus Rokuibacteriota bacterium
GCCAACGAGCATTCGATCGCCTACGGCTGCGCGAGCGCGTTCCGACAGCTCGGCGCCGACCTCGCGATCACGTACCTCAACGAGCGCGCGAAGAGCTACGTCAAGCCGCTGGCTGACACGCTGGACGCGGCGCTCTTCGTTCCGCTCGACGTGTCGGTGCCGGGTCAGCTCGAGGCGGTGTTCGACGCCGTCGAGACCACGTGGGGGCGCCTCGACATCCTCGTGCACTCGATCGCGTTCGCGCCAAAGGAAGACCTGCAGGGCGGGCTACTCGACTGCTCGGCGGAGGGCTTCGCCAAAGCCATGGACGTGTCGTGCCACTCGTTCGTGCGCATGGCCAAGCGCGCGGCGCCGCTCATGACCGACGGCGGAACGATGTTCGCGATGAGCTACCACGGCGCGCAGAAGGTCGTGCCAAACTACAACGTGATGGGCCCCGTGAAGGCGGCCCTCGAAGCGTCATGCCGCTATCTCGCATACGAGCTGGGGCCCAAGAACATCCGCGTACACGCGATCTCGCCCGGGCCCGTGAAGACGCGCGCCGCGTCCGGTCTCCGGGACTTCGACCTGATGCTCAACGAGGCCGTCCAGCGCGCTCCGCTCGGCGACCTCGTCGACATCATGGACGTCGGCTTCGCCTGCGCCTTTCTCGCCACGCCCTATGCGCGGCGCGTGACCGGCAGCACCTTATACGTCGACGGCGGGATCAACATCATCGCGTGACTCCGGCGCCGGCGGCGCCGCCGCCAGTCGCGGTCTCAGCGGGCGAGGCCGATCCGAGACGCGCGCGTCGCGCCGCAGACGCCGGACTGCCGCGCGCGGCGCCGCCGACACGTGCCGACTGAATGCCGCGCCGCCGGCCGCCGCGTCCGGCAAGGCCCGCGGGCGCGCGAGCTCGACGGCGACGATCCGCACGGCGCTCCGCTCGGCGAGCATCGCGACGACCGAGCGCGTCGCGTCCTCGGACATCCCGAGCCGGCTCGCCAGGTCGGCGAGCGTAACGCTGCCACCAGCCGCGGCGAGCGCGTTCAGGATCGCGTCGTCGACGTCATCCCACCAGTTCTCACTCACCCGGCGCGCTCCACGACCATCGCGATGCCCTGGCCGCCACCGATGCAGAGCGTCGCGAGCCCCAGTCGCCGCGACAACCGCCGCATCGCGTGCACGAGCGTGACGAGGATTCGACAGCCGCTCGCGCCGATGGGATGGCCGAGCGCGATGGCGCCGCCCGACACGTTGGTGATCTCCGGTGGCAACCGCAGCGCGCGAATCACCGCCAGCGCCTGCGCCGCGAACGCTTCGTTCGCCTCGATCAGCTCGAGCTGCTCGACCTTGAGGCCCGCGCGCGTGAGCGCGTTGGCGACGGCGGCGATCGGCCCCGTGCCCATGATGGCGGGCTCGACGCCGGCAGACGCATACGCACGCACGCGCGCCAGCGGTGTCACCCCGAGCCGCTCGGCCCGGTCGGCGCCGATCAGCACGACGGCCGCCGCGCCGTCGTTGAGGCCCGATGCATTGCCGGCGGTCACCGTGCCGTCCTTCTTGAACGCCGGACGCATCGCGACCATCACGTCGGCCGACGGTCGCGTGCGCGGATATTCGTCGGTGTCGAAGACGAACGGCCGCCCCTTCTTCTGCGCGATCTCGAGCGGCACGATCTCGTCGGTGAAATGCCCGGCCTCGACCGCCGCGAGCGCACGGCGAACGCTCTCGGACGCCAGCGCGTCCTGATCGGCCCGAGACACGGCGTAGTGCTCGGCGACGTTCTCCGCGGTGATGCCCATGTGCTGCCCGGTGTCCGGATCGAGCAGACCATCGTTGAGCATCGAGTCCACGAACGCCTCGTTGCCCATGCGCAGCCCCCAGCGCACTTTGCGCACGAGGTACGGGGCGTTGGTCATGCTCTCCATGCCTCCGGCGACCACGACGTCGGCGTCGCCGGCCGCGATGGCCTGCACACCGAGCGCGACGGCCTTGAGACCCGAGCCGCAGACCTTGTTCACCGTGAAGGCCGGGACCTCGACGGGGATGCCGGCGTGCAGACTGCATTGCCGCGCGGGATTCTCGCCGAGCCCGGCTTGCAGCACGTTGCCCATGATGACTTCGCCGACGGCGTCGGGCCGTACGCTCGCGCGCTTGAGCGCCTCCTGGATGACGGTCGTGCCGAGCTGAACGGCCGAGAGGTCCTTGAGCGCGCCGCCGAACGTCCCGATCGCGGTGCGGCAGGCGGCGGCGATGACCACGTCACGCATCACGCGGCTCCTCCAAAATCGATCGCGATCCGCTCCGTCGCGTCCATTTCGAGCACCTCGATGAGCGCCCGGAGTAGATCGGTTTCCGTGACGATGCCGACGAGCTCGTCGCCCTCCACGACCGGTACGCCGCCGAACCGCCCGGCGAGGATGATGCGCGCGGCCTCGTCCACGCACGTCTGCGGGTTCACGGTCACGACGTTCCTCGTCATGATGTGCGCGACGGGCGTCGACTCGTGGGTCGCGCTCGCCGACCTGACGTCGCGGTCCGACACGATGCCGACGAGACGACGACCGATCATGACGGGCAGCCGGCGGATCCGATGCTCGGCCAGCAGATGCCGCGCCTCGCCGAGCGTCGTGTCCGGCGTCACGCTGACCACGCGGCGGCTCATGATCTCGCGGATCTGGATCACGATCATGCTGGTACCTCGCTGCCCAGTGGCATCGGGTGAACGTCGTCTCGCACGATCAGCGGCGCCTCGGTGGCGGCCAGCACGTCGGCCACCTGCACGCCCGGCGCGACTTCGAGCAGCGTCGCGCGGCCGTTCGGAAACGCGATGACGGCGAGCTCGGTGACGACGAGATCCACCGGCCGCACGGAGGTCAGTGGCAATCGGCACTGCGACACGATCTTCGACTTGCCTTTGGCGGTGTGCTGCATCGCGACCACCACGCGGCGTGCGCCGGACACCAGATCCATCGCGCCGCCCATGCCGGGCACCATCTTTCCCGGAATCGTCCAGTTCGCGAGCCGGCCCGTCACGTCGACCTCGAGGCCTCCGAGCACCGTCATGTCCACGTGACCGCCGCGGATCAGACCGAACGAGGTCGCGCTGTCGAAGGTGGCCGCGCCGGGGAGCGCGGTCACCACGCGGCCACCGGCGTCGGTCAGCCGCGCCTGGCGCATGCCTTCCTCGGGCACCGGGCCCGTGCCGATCAGGCCGTTCTCGGACTGGAAGAACACGTGCAGCCCCGCGGGGACGTAGTTCGCCACCAGCGTGGGAATGCCGATGCCGAGGTTGACGAGCATGCCGTCCCGCAACTCCTGCGCGATCCGTCTGGCGATGATGGTCGATGCATCCATCGGTGTGCCCTCAGTGCGCGACGAGGTAATCGACCAGCGGCGCCGGCGTCATGACGTGATCGGGCGCGATCACACCGGTGGGCACGATGTGCTCGGCGTCCACGATCACGACGTCCGCGGCCATGGCGATCACCGGGTTGAAGTTGCGCGCGGTGAGCGCGTACTGGAGATTGCCGAGATAGTCGGCAGCGAACGCGCTGACGAGTGCGAAGTCCGCGCGCAGCGGTCGTTCCACGAGGTACGTCTTGCCGTCGAGTGTGATGGTGGCTTTGCCCTTCTCGACCACGGTGCCGACGCCGGTCGCGGTCAGTACACCGCCGAGTCCGAAGCCACCGGCGCGGATCCGCTCGATGAGCGTGCCCTGCGGGACGAGCTCCACGTCCGTCTTGCCGGCGATCATCTGCTGCTGCGTCTCGGGATTGAGGCCGATGTGGCTCACGATCGCGCGCCGCACGAGCCCCGCTCGGATGAGCTTGCCGATGCCGACGCCGGGCATGGCGGTGTCGTTCGCGATCACCGTGAGGTTCCCCGTCCCGCGGCGCACGAGCTCGTCGATGACGCGCTCGGGCGTGCCGACGCCCATGAAACCGCCGATCATCACACTGGCGCCGTCCGGGATCAGCGACGCGGCCTCTCCGAGCCCGATGGTCTTCACGGTGTACGAGCCTCCCGACGCGCCGTCATTGCGCGAGCCACGCGCCGTCGACCGGAAGCGCCACGCCGCGAATCTGCGCCGCCCCCTCCGAGCACAGGAAGGCGACCGCCGCGCCGATCTGCTGCGGCGTCGCGAACTCGCCGGACGGTTGCTTCCCCGCGAGCAGCGCATGCCTCGCCTGATCGATGGACAGACGCTCACGCGCGGCGAGGTCCGCCACCTGCTTCTCCACGAGCGGAGTGAGCACCCAGCCCGGACAGATCGCGTTGCACGTCACGCCCGTCGTGGCCGTCTCGAGCGCGACCACCTTGGTGAGGCCGAGCACTCCGTGCTTGGCCGCGACGTAAGCGGCCTTGTGCACCGAGCCGACCAGGCCGTGCGTCGACGCGATGTTGACGATCCGTCCCCAGTTTCGGCGGCGCATCCCGGGCAGCGCGGCCCGAATACCGTGAAACACCGCCGAGAGGTTGATCGCGAGAATCGCGTCCCAGCGCTCGGCGGGAAAGTCCTCCACGGGCGCCGTGAACTGGATGCCCGCGTTGTTGACCAGGATGTCCACGGGCCCGAGGTCCCGCTCGGTCTGGGCCACCATCTCCGCGATCTCGACGGGCTTGGACATGTCGGCCGCGCTGTGCGCGACGGGCACGCGATGCTCGCGCGACAGGTCCGCGATCACGCCGGCGATCGCGCTCGGCGACCCGAACCCGTTGAGCATCACGGCGGCGCCGTGCCCGGCGAGCGTCTGCGCGACACCGAGGCCGATGCCGCTCGTCGATCCCGTGACCACGGCCACGCGCCCCTTGAGCGTCAGCGAACTCGCCTCATACCGTTGCTCCAGCTCGGCGGCGACACGCGCCCTCATGTCTCGCGTACCGGCTCGCCGTCGATGTCGATGAAGACCAGGTGCGGCCGCGCGTCGCTGTTGACCCACACCGCCGATGCGACCGCCCCACTCGACCGATTCAGCCCCTGCCAGACGCCGCCGCGCGCGTGTGACTGCGGATGGCGCGTCTCGGTGTACCGGCACTCCTCGAAGCCGTCGCGCGCGAGCGCGCTCACCACCTCCTCGGCCTCCGCGATCCAGCCCTGGGCCACGCCCATCCACCGCATCCGTCCGCTCTCACGCAGCTGGTTCAGGTACTCCGGTGTGTGCATGGGAGCTCCTTCCTTCATGAGCGCGCCACGCCTCCAGCGTGTGCTCCGCGATCATTTCCTCCTCGTCCGTCGGGATGACCCACGCCGACACGACTGCGCCCGGCACCGTGATGCGTGGCCCGCCCCCACGATTGGCGATGTCGTCCACCGCGAGCCCGAGCCAGCTCGCGCGCGCACAGATGCGCGCGCGAATGTCCGGTGAGTTCTCGCCGATACCCGCCGTGAACACGACGGCGTCGATGCCGTTCATCGCCATCGCGAGCGAGCCGATCTCGCGCGCCACCCGGTAGACCAGGTAATCCAGCGCCAGGCGCGCGCGCGGATCGTCGCTCTCCAGCAGATCGCGGACGTCGTTGCT
>QHSO01000198.1 GCA_003220475.1 Candidatus Rokuibacteriota bacterium
CGAGTGAATCGGGGCGCGCCTCGATCACGCGCGGCGAAGAAGGGGGGCCTCGAAAGGGCCCCCCAAACCCCCCAGCGCTCGGCGCGCCCCGAGTGAATCGGGGCGCGCCTCGATCACGCGGGCGCGGCTTCGCGCGTGAGCGCGTCGGCGGCCGCTGCGATGGCGTGCGCATCGGCCATCGGCGCCGATTCCTCCAGCGCGTTCGCCTGTACCGACGGTGGCTGTGCGGCGAGCAGCGTCTGCGCGCGCGCGCGCAGATGGTCGCCGACGAGATCGGCGATCTCGCGCAGCGCCACGAGACCGATCGCAAGCGCGTCGGCGCGCGGGCGGTCGCGCACGGCATCGCTCAGGGCGCGCGTGAGCCGGTGCGACAGTCTCACGCGCGTGTCACGCGCCTCGACGAGATCGGCCTCGACCGGACCGCGCTCGAACGCAACGTCGCGCGCGGCGACCGCGATCCAGGGCGCCAGCGCAGGCGCGCTCGTCGCCACGACCGTCGCGATCACTCCGGCGATGACTTCCGGGGCCAGCGGGGTGACGTTCGGGGAATCCGGCGCCGCGGGCGGCGTCTCGAGCACACGGCCGTCGGCGGCGAGCACCACGTGGTCCTCGAGCACGCGTCCGAGCACACTGAGTGAGGCCCGCACGGTGTCGCCGACGTCGCGCACCACGCGCGGCGCGCGGCGGCGCACGCCTTGCCAGTCGGGACGGTAATAGGTGCGGCCGCCGAGCACGATTTTCTCGATGCGCTCGCGTTGCTGCACCCAGACGCTGCCCGCCTCGACGGTGACCTCGTGCGGCGCGGGCGTCCACGCGAGCGCGCCAACGGCGAACGCGCCGCTCGGATCCGGCGCCTGCTCGGGCACATAGCGGAACGACTCGAGCAGCGCAAGGAAGAGCGCCTCGGTCGGGTAGGGCGCGTCGTAGCGCAGCACAGCGACATCCTGCTCGACGGCGAGCCGCGCGAGCAGGTTGAAGATCGCCGTGCCCGCGCCCGCAGGCAGGCGCGCCGGCTCCGCGAGCGGCGGAATGCGATCGACACGCGTCCAGTCGAGCGCGGCGAGGCGCGAGAGGGCTTGGCCGTCGCGCGTTACGAGATCCGAGGCGCCCCACGGCCCCGGCGCGCCGGCTCCCGGCTCGATCGCAATCCAGCTGCCGTCGGGCAACCGCACGCGGGCGTGCTGCAGCCGTCCGTCGCTCCGCCACTCGAGCGCGCTCAGCGCGGTGCCGTGAGCGTCCTGCTCGCCGGCGAGGCGTCCGGCGGCGTCGCGGCGCATCCGCGTCGCGTCGGCGGCCACGTCACGGATGATACAATCGCTCGGTGGTTACGATGGCCGCGGACGACATAGTCTGGCGCTCGGCCGTCGAGTGTGCGGCCTTGATCCGGCGCAAAGAGCTTTCGCCGGTCGAGCTCACCGAAGCGGTCCTCGCGCGCATCGACGCTCTCAATCCCCGCCTCAACGCCTTCTGTCTCGTCGCCCACGACGTCGCGCGCCGTCTCGCGCGTGAAGCGGAGATCGCCGTGCTGAAGGGCGAGCCGCTCGGCGCGCTGCACGGCGTGCCGGTGTCGGTGAAAGACGTGCTCTTCACACGCGGCATGCGCACGACGGGCGGCTCGCGGCTCTACGCCGAGCTCATTCCCGAGGTCGACGCGGTGTCGGTGGGACGGCTCAAGGCGGCGGGCGCGGTGCTCCTCGGCAAGACGACGACATCCGAGTTCGGGTTCAAAGCCGTGACCGACAGCCCGCTGTTCGGCGTGACGCGCAATCCGTGGAGCCTCGAGCACACGCCCGGCGGTAGCAGCGGCGGCGCGGCGGCGGCCGTGGCGAGCGGCTGCGGCGCGATCGCGCTCGGCAGCGACGGCGGTGGCTCCGTGCGGATTCCCGCGGCGTTCTGCGGCGTCGTGGGCGTGAAGCCCTCATACGGCCGCGTGCCGCTCGGCGCGGGCTTTCCGGGCTGGGATCACGTCTCGCACGTCGGCCCCCTCGCGCGCACCGTGCGCGACGCTGCCGCCGTGCTCGACGTCATCGCGGGCGGCGACGATCGCGATCGCGAGTCGCTGCCGCGCGAGCCGGGATCGTATGTCGATGCCTGCGACGCCGGCGTCAAGGGGCTCAACGTGGCGTGGACGCCGGATCTCGGCTTCGCGCGCGTCGACCCGGCGGTGCTCGAGCTGACCGGCGATGCCGCCGCGACATTCGAATCGCTCGGCTGCCACGTCGAGGTCGTCAATCCCGGCTGGGAGAATCTCGAAGAAGTGTTCAGCACGTTGATCGCCGCGCAGTTCTACGCCGCGTGGGCCGACGAGCTTCCGGCCGCCGAGCCGCGGCTGGACCCGGCGCTCGTACGGTTCATCCGCCGTGGCGGCAGCATCACCGCCCGCGACTACCTCCGCGCGCGCGCCCGCGTGGCGGAGTACTGGGAGGAGGTGCGCGCGTTCTCCGAACGCTTCGATCTGCTATTGACGCCGACGACGGCGGTAGCCCCGTTCGCCGCCGCCGGCCCGCCGCCTCGCGAGGTCGACGGTGAGTCCGTGTCCGTGCTCGGCTGGATGCCGTTCACGTACCCGTTCAACCTCACGGGCCAGCCCGCCGTGTCGGTGCCCGCCGGATTCACCGCCGATGGCCTGCCGGTAGGACTACAAATCGTTGGTCGCCGCCACGCCGACCGCGCGGTTCTCGCCGCCGCGGCGGCGTACGAGGCCGTGCGGCCGTGGAGCGCGCAGAGGCCCGCTCTGTGACGGAACCGAGCCCCAAGCGCGGCCCCGCCACCTGGAGCGATACGAAACGGTGGGCGGTCGCGTCGATCAGCCTCGCCATCTGCCTCATGGTCGTCATCTGGCTCGTCGTGAGCGATGCCCCCGTCGTCCGCTACCTCGTTCGCCTCTATCAGGACAAGCACTTCCTCAAGGAGACCGTGCGCGCGTGGGGCGTGGGGGCGCCGCTGGTGTTCATCGCGATCCAGGCATTGCAGGTGATCATCTCGCCGATTCCGGGCGAGATCACCGGGCCCGTGGGCGGCGCGCTCTTCGGCACGCTATGGGGCGTCATCTATTCCACGATCGGACTCACGTTCGGCACGCTGGTGTGCTTTGCGCTCGGACGGCTGTGGGGCGAGCCGCTGATCCGCCCATGGCTCAGCGAGCACCACTGGGAGAAGATGAACTTCGTCATCGAGGCCGAGGGCGCGATCATCTGCTTCATCCTCTATCTGATCCCCGGCTTCCCGAAGGACATCATCTCGTACCTGTTCGGGATGAGCCCGATGCCGTTCTGGGTGTTCGCCGTGGTGTCGACGATCGGGCGGCTGCCGGGAACATGGATCTCGTCGTACTTCGGCGCGCACGTGGGCGAGCAACAGTACATCTACGCGATCGCCTTCATCGCGGTCGTCGCCGCGCTCGGCCTGCCGCTCTACCACTATCGCCACCGCATCCTCGCGCGATTTCGCAGCAGGAAAAGCGCTTGACAGCGGCGGCACCCGCTTCGTACCATGGCCGGCACTCAGATGAGCACCGTGATCCGGTGGTTCGGCTTCGGCTACTTTTACTTCGCCGAGGTCCGCCCACCGGCTCTGACCTAGAGTTCTAGGGGGCCGCGGGCGGACCGAGCGCCCGCGGCGACGACCCTCCGAGGCCGCGGGTGACGAGCCCGCGGCCTTTTTTTGCGCACCATTCGGGGGTCGAGGAAGACGAGCGGAGGCCCGAGATGATCATCGTGTTGAAGTCCGGGGTATCGGAGCGCGAGGTCGCCGATGTCGAGCGGCGTATCACGGCCATGGGCTATCGGCCCCACACGATCCGCGGCGAGCTGCGCACCGTCATCGGCGCCATCGGCGACGATCGCGGCAAGGAGCGGCTGCGCTCGCTCGAGTCGCTGGAGACCGTGGAGTCGGTCACGCCGATCCTGCAGCCGTTCAAGCTCGCCAGCCGCGAGGTGCGCAGCGCCAACAGCGTGGTGCAGGTCGGCAACGTCGGCATCGGCGGTCGGAAGATCGTCGTCATGGCCGGGCCGTGCTCCGTGGAGTCGCGCGAACAGGTGCTCGAGGTCGCCACGCGCGTGAAAGCGGCGGGCGCCGCGGTGCTGCGCGGCGGCGCGTTCAAGCCTCGGACGTCGCCGTACGCGTTCCAGGGCCTCGAGGAGGAAGGGCTCAAGCTCCTCGCGGAAGCTCGACGCGAGACCGGGCTGCCGATCATCACCGAGGTGATGGAGCCCGACAAGGTCGACGTCGTGGCCGAGCACGCCGATGTCTTGCAGATCGGCGCGCGCAACGTGCAGAACTTCTCGCTGCTGCGCAAGGTGGGCGCCGTCGGCAAGCCGGTGCTGCTCAAGCGCGGCATGTCGACGTCGATCCAGGAATGGCTGCTATCGGCCGAGTACGTGCTGAGCGGCGGCAATCCGAACGTCATTCTCTGCGAGCGCGGCATCCGCACCTTCGAGACCTCCACCCGCTTCACGCTCGACCTCAACGCGGTGCCGGTCCTCAAGAAGCTCACGCACCTGCCGGTGGTCGTCGATCCGAGCCATGGCACCGGCCACTGGGAATACGTCGAGTCGATGGCGATGGCCGCGGTGGCGGCCGGCGCCGACGGGCTCCTCATCGAGGTGCACCCGCGGCCCGAAGAGGCGATGTCCGATGGGCCGCAGTCGCTCAAGCCCGATCGGTTCGCCGCTCTGATGACGCGTGTCGCCCGCGTGGCCCGCGCCGTCGATCGAGACGCCTAAGGCGATCTTCGCCCTATAATCGACGGCGGCATGGGGCTCATAGAGTTCCTGCGGCAGTGGCAGCGTGGCCGCCTCGCCGCGGGGGTGACGGTCTCCGTCCTGCTCCATCTCGTCCTCGTGGCCCTGGTGATCGGCCTCCGGCTGCCGGGCACTCGTTACGAGGCCAGGCGCGGCGAGCCGCTGATCGTCGAGCTGCCGAAGGCGCCCGAGTCGCCGCCGCCGGGTCTTCCGGGCGCGCCCGCGTCCCGACCATCACGCGCGTCGGCCCCCGCGGCGCCATCGCCGCCGGCGCGTGTCGCTGCGAAGTCTGCGCCGATCCCGGCCGAGCCGGTGCAGCGCCCGCAGCGGGCGCAGCCCGTCCAGCGCCCGCAGCCGCCGGAACCGGTTCAGCGCGCGGCCGAGCCGGTTCCGCACGCGACGGAGCCGCTTCCGCGCCCGCAACCGGTGGCGCCCGCCGAGCCCGCGCAACACGTTCCGAGCGCGGTCGCGACGAAGCCGTCCGAGGCGGACGTCGCCGTGCCTGAGCCCGCGGCGCCCGAGCACGCGGCACAGCCGCCGGCCGAGCGCCAGGTCGCAGCGCTGCCGCCGACCGCTCAGCCACCCGGCCGCGCGACGCCGGACATCCGTACGGCGCTGCGCCGCGGAGCGGGCGGAAGCGGCGACGGCCGGGGCGGCATCGAGGGCGAGCCGATCCCGCTCGACTCGACGGATCCGCGCTATAGCGACTACCTCGAGCAGGTGCGGCGGCGGATCAAGGAGAAATGGGGCTATCCCTGCGAGAAGAACGAGCAGACCCGGGTATGCGAGTACCGCAGCACGCAGCTCATCATCGAGTTCGGCATCGCCAAGAGCGGCGAGCTGGCGTTCGTCACACTGATGCGAACGTCCGGGCACCCGATCTACGACGACTACGCGCTAAACGCCGTGAAGCTGGCCTCCCCGTTCCCGCCGATCCCCGACACCTTCAGCAAGAAGGGCGTGCCGATCCACGCCAGCTTCCATTACGTCCTGCAGTCGTCACTGACCAATATCCTGCGCTAAGTTGACACTGTCCCGGGGGTCCCTTAGCATGGGCCGTACTTTTGGATAGGCTCGTAGCTCAGTGGGAGAGCGCCTCTCTGACGCAGAGGAGGTCGGCGGTTCGAAACCGCCCGAGCCTACCATTCATCTCGATTTCAGGAGTGTATGGCCGCCGCTGAGGAAGATCGTCATCTCCGGCTGACCGGCGAGTTCGACTGCGACGCGACGCCGCTCGCAACCCTCCGTCACTCTACCTCGCACGTCATGGCCCAGGCCGTGACGCGCCTGTTTCCCGAGGTGAAGGTCGCCATCGGCCCCGCCATCGAGGACGGCTTCTATTACGACTTCTCCAAGGCGGAGCCGTTCACGCCCGAGGATCTCACGCGTATCGAGGACGAGATGCGCGTGATCGCGAAGGCCGACCTGCCGTTCCAGCGCAAGGAGCTGCCGCGCGCGGAGGCGATCGCGTTCTTCCGCCA
>QHSO01000199.1 GCA_003220475.1 Candidatus Rokuibacteriota bacterium
GTCCGCCGCCACGCCGCCCAGCCGCAGTTCCGCCAGCGTCGCCGCCAGCGCTCCGGCAAATCCGGGAAACCGCGCGACCGGCGCGAAGTAGCCGAGCGCATGCTCCCGCAGCGCTTCGAACGCCGCCCGAGCCGCGACCGCCTCTGCCCCCAGCGCCGTCGCAGGTGCCACGCCCAGCCGCGCCATCTCCGCCGACGCCAGCCGCACTGCGAGCTGAGTGAGACTCGCGCGGTGCATCCCGAACATCGCTCCGCGCGCCGCGGTGACCCGCCGCGCGAGATCGTCCGCCGCGTCGCGGGAGGCGCCGACCAGTAGCAGCTCGGTCGCGGCGGGGAAACGCTCGACGAAGGCAATGGCGGCGCCGACGCGTTCGGCGGCCGAGGCGGAGCGAAACACTTCGAGCATCGTGGTCAATCCTAGCCCACTCGCGCTACGGCCCGCGCGGCGGAGGCGACGAAGTAGGCGCACGTAACAGATCCCACACCGTCGCTCCGCCGGCCGCCGCTCTGACCGTTCGCCGCCGTCCTCGCCGCGCGGGCCGGGGAAAGCCAGCGTAGGCGACTCAATCGGTGTAGAAGCGGCTCCAGCCACCGCCCCGCCAGCTGATCATCTCCTCGGGCACGATGCGCACCAACCAGCGCGCGAAGCGGGCCGTCCGCTCGAAGTACGCCGGGTCGACGTCGCCGACATAGCGGGTAGTCATCCGGCGCGCGACGACCATCCACTCGTCGGATTCGCCGGGTCTTCCCACGATCACCGCCCGCCCCATAATCGTCGCACGCGCGTAAGGGGGCGAGTCGGCGGCGATCGACAGGCACACGCGCGGCTCCCGGAGAAGGTTCGGAGCAAAGCGCGCCCGCTCCCTGATCACGAGCCAGAAGGAGCCGTCGGCCTCGTTCCACTCGAACCACAGCGGCACGACATACGGCGCGCCGTCCGGGCGCACGGTCGCCAGCCGCGCCAGCAGCGGCCGGTTGAAGAACTCGCGCCGCTCCGCGTCCGTGAGGGGGCCGGGCTCGACGCCGGACGCGAGCGTCGCCGACCGCGGCCGTCCCTGATCCGTCATGGTCTGCAGCGGTCTTCGACTGGAGGTCTCATGATTCAGGCCGGTATGGTACCGCCGACGCCGCCACCCCCGGAAAATGACACGCCCCGTAGTGCCCCGCGCGCAGCTCGCGCAGCGGCGGCTCCTGCTCGCGGCACACCGTCTGCGCGTACGGGCAGCGCGAATGGTACCGGCATCCGCTCGGCAGATTGACCGGGCTCGGCACGTCGCCCTTTGCGAGCGCCGCGATCGTCGATGCCTCGGGGTCGGGCACCGGGATCGCGGAGATGAGCGCGACCGTATATGGATGAAGCGGTCGCGTGAACAGCTCCTCCGAAGACGCCATCTCGACGATCTTGCCGAGATACATGACGGCGACGACGTCGCTCATGTACCGGATGACGACCAGGTTGTGCGAGATCAGCAGATACGTGAGGCCCTGTCCCCGCTTGAGCTCGGCCAGCAGGCTCAGGATCTGCGCCTGCAACGAGACGTCGACCGACGACGTGGGCTCGTCGAGGATGACGAAGCGCGGACCGACGGCGAGCGCGCGCGCCACGACGAGGCGCTGGCGCTGACCTCCGCTGAGCTCGTGCGGCAGACGCTTCAGCACCTCCCGGTCGAGCCCGACCATCTCCAGCGCGCGCTCGGCCCGCGCCACGGCTGCCGCACGGTCGGCGACGACCTTCAGCGTGAAGAGCGGCTCGATCAGTGCCTTCAGCATCGTCTGCCGCGGATCGAGCGAGCCGTACGGGTCCTGGAAAACGATCTGCACTCGCCGCCGAAAATCTTTCATCGCGCCACGGTCGAGGCGCGCGAGGTCCGCGCCCTCGAACGTGAGGCGGCCCGCGGTCGGCTCGAGCAGCTTCACGAGCAGCATGGCGATCGTGCTCTTGCCACAGCCCGATTCGCCGACGAGCCCGAACGTCTGGCCCTCGCGAATGCCGAAGCTGACACCGTCCACTGCCTTGACGCGCGCCGCCGTTCGCCCGAAGAAGCCGCCACCGACGGGGAAGTGCTTGGCCACGCCGTCGAGCCGCACGAGGTCGTCACTCACTCACCGCGCCCCCCTCATACAGATGACACGCCACGACACGGCCAGGGTCGAGCGCAAGGCGCTCGGGCTTGCGTCGCGAGCACTGGTCGAACGCGTCGGGGCAGCGCGGGTGGAAGCGACATCCGGCCGGCGGATCGGTCAGCGCCGGCATCGCGCCGCGGATGGGCCGGAAGACCGTCCGGCCGCCGTCGATGGTCGGCACCGTCTCGAGGAGCGCTTTCGAGTAGGGATGCCGCGGCGACTTGAAGAGCGTCCTCACGTCGGACGATTCGACGACGCTACCCGAGTACATGACGACCACGCGGTCGGCGAGCTGGGCCACGATGCCCATGTCGTGCGTGATCAGCAGCAGCGTCAGACGCACGGTGCGCCGCAGCTCCGCCAGCAGGCTCAGGATCTGCGCCTGCACCGTGACGTCGAGCGCCGTCGTGATCTCGTCGGCGATGACGAGATCCGGCTGCCGCACCAACGCCATGGCGATCACCACACGTTGCTGCATGCCGCCCGAGAGCTCGAACGGATAGCGCTCGACGACGCGCTCGGGATCCGGGATCCGCACGAGCCGTAGCGCCTCGATGCTCTGCCGCCACGCCTCACGCCGCCGCGTGCGGCCGCCGGCCGCCTCCAGCAGCTCCGGATTCAGTTCGAAGATCTCGGCGATCTGGGCACCGACCGTCAGCACCGGATTGAGATAGGACGTCGGATTCTGAAAGACCAGCGCGACGGAGCGCGCGCGCAGCCGGTTCAGCGCCTGCTCGCTCTTGCCGAGCACTTCTTCCCCATTGAGCCGGATCGAGCCGCCGGCGACGCGCGCGTTGCCGGGCAGCAGGCCCGCAATCGACAGCGCGGTCAGCGACTTGCCAGAGCCCGACTCGCCAACGAGGCCCAGCACCTCGCCACGCTGGATCGTCAGGCCAACGCGGTCGAGCGCCTGAATCCACCGCCCGCCGATGCTGAGCTCGACGGACAGGTCGCTGATTTCGAGCACGGGCACGGCTGTCGCCGCAGCGCCGGAGCGGCGAGTGGCAGACGTCATGTCAGCTCCGCAGCCGCGGGTCGAAGACGTCGCGGGCCCAGTCGCCGACGAGATTCAGCGACAGCGAGGTGAGAAAAATAGCGACGCCCGGAAAGACGACGAGCCAGGGCGCCTGAAAGATGTACGTCTGGCCCGCCGCGACCAGGCTCCCCCACTCCGGCACGTATGGTCCGGGGCCGAAGCCGATGTAGCTGAGCGCAGCCATCGTGATGAGGATCAGCCCGACGTCCGCCGGCGCGCGCGCGATCACCGGGAAGAGCGTGTTCGGCACGACGTGCAGGAAAATCATCCGCGCAGGACCGACGCCGAGGGTCCGCAGCGATTTCACGTAGGGCTTCTGCTTCTCGCTCAGCACCTGCCCGCGCATGAGCCGGCAGTAGATCGGCCACGAGACGAAGACGAGCGCGATGGCGAGATTCTGCACGCTCCGTCCCAGCACCGAGGCGATGGCCATCGCCAGCACGAGGCTTGGGATCGACAAAAAAACGTCGGTGGCCCGCATGATCGGCTCGTCGAGGCGATTCACGAGCCCCGCCACCGCACCGAGGACAGTGCCGACGAGCAGGGCGCCGAGCACGACGCTCAGCGCCACGCGCAGGTCCAGGTTGGCGGCGAGCATCACCAGCGAGAAGAGATCGCGCCCGAAGTCGTCCGTGCCGAACCAGTGCCGCGCGCTCGGCGGCAAGAGCCGAGCGCCGAACGCGACGTCGCGCACCACCGACGCCGGGATCACAAGTGGCGCCACCGCTCCCGTGACGAAGATCGCGACGAAGAGCGCGGCGCCCGTCGTCGCCACGGTGCTACGCCGGATGCTCGCCAGCTGCCCGAGCATCGTCAGTACCGCACCCGCGGATCGACGACGGCGTAGAGCAAGTCGACCACGAGGTTCACGACCACCATCATCGTGGCGACGAAGAGCGTGAAGCCGACGACCAGAATGCTGTCGTTGTTCAGAATGCCCTGCGCGGCGAGATTCCCCATGCCCGGCCACGAGAACACGGTCTCGACGACCACCGCGCCGCCGAGGAGGATGCCGAGCGTCGTGCCCGCGGTCGTGAGCACCGGTGTGATCGCGTTGCGGAGCGCGTGCCGCATGACGATCGTGCGCGTCGGCAGCCCCTTCGAGCGCGCCAACAGGATGTAGTCCTGCCGCAGAACCTCCAGCATGCTCGCCCGCATGATGCGCACGACCGCGGCGAGGCTGATCAGGCTCAGCGCAAAGGAGGGCAGCACCAGGTGCCGCAGCGCGCTGCCGAAGAAGGCCAGCTTGCCGGTCAGCAGGCTGTCGACCAGGTACAGGCCGGTCATCGGCGTGATCGGATCGATCAGTGCGATCGTGTCACCGATGCGCCCGCGCGACGGCAGCGTCGGCAGCCCGAGCTGGCCCATATAGTAGAAGAAGACCAACTGTAAAATTATGCCGAGCCAGAACACCGGGAACGAGATCCCGGTGATCGAGACTACGCGCACGGCGACGTCCGCGGCGCGGTCCTTCCGCAGTGCCGCGACGATACCGGCCGGAATCCCGAGCGCCGTGCTCAGGAGCACCGCGGCGACGGCGAGCTCGACGGTGGCCGGCAGGCGCGCCAGCAGCGCGTCGAGGACGGGCTGAGCGGCGGTGCGCGAGTAGCCCCAGTCGCCCTTCAGAAGATTCGCGACGTAGTAGACGTACTGGAGCGGCAGCGGCTCATCGAGGTGCAGCTGGCGCCGCAGCGACGCGAGCGCGTCCGCGCTCATCGGCAGGCCGGGTGCGATGTAGGCCGCGAGCGGATCGACGCCGGGCATGCCGCGCAGCACGAAGAAGACCACCATGCTGACCCCGAGCAGCACCAGCCCGAGCAAGGCCAGCCGTCTGGCGACGTACGACAGAAGCCCCACTCACTCCTTCCACAGCGCAGGGAAGTAAAAGCCCTGATAGGTCGGGTTGTAGTAGAAGCCTTTTACCGACGTACGCAGGACGTTTGGATTGAACGTCGGCTGTCCGTACGCGGTGGCGGCGCCGATCCACACCCAGTCCACGTCGTCGTTCACCGTCTGCATCAGCTCGGAGATCAGCTTCGCGCGCTGCTTGGGATCGAGCGCCTGGAACTGCTGCTTGTAGAGGTCGTCGGCCTTGGGGTTGCTGTAGGAGCTCGTGCGCGCCCAGAAGCCCGCCGTCGTGCCAAAGGCGCTGAGCCACGGGTTGGGATCGGCGGTGAGCGAGAAGCTCGAGTGGATGCTGAAGCTCGTGAGCTGCGAGCGCCACGAGTTCACGTATTCCGTGAACGAGAGCGCTTTGACGTCGAGCTTCAGGCCGACGTTCAGCTTGCTGATGTTGGACGCGAGCTGCGTCGCGATGTAACCCTGCCACGGAGCCGTCGCGTTCGAGATCAGCACCATGTCGCGCGGCTTGTCCGGTCCGAAGCCCAGCTCCTTGCCGGCCTCGAGCAGGAGCTTCTTCGCCGCGTCGAGATCGTACTTGAAGCCGGGCTTGATGCTCGGGTCGTAGCCGAACTGCGCCGGCGTCAGCCCCCACGAGTTCGGTTCGGCGAAGCCGTTGAAGACGTTGCGCCGGATGTCCGCGGTGTCGAGCGCCGAGGCAAAGGCCTTGCGCACGCGGATGTCGCCGAACGGCTGGAAGGCCGCGAGCGAGCCGTCCGGGTTCTTGATCTTGAGATTCATCTTCGCGAAGTAGACCGTGAGCCACGGGAATGAACCCGGCACGGCGACGCCCGGGATCACCGGCTCGATCTTCTTGTCGTCCAGCCACTTCTTCTTGTCGATCACGTCAAAGATGGCCGCGGTCGTGATGTCCGCGACATCGACGGTGCCCGCCTTGAGGTTGAGCAGCCGCGTTGCCTGGTCCAACGTCGCGCGTACCACGACGGTCTTCAGCTTCGGCTTGATGTCGCCCTTCGGCCCGCCCCAGTAATTCGGGTTCGCGCGCAGCACCACGTTGCCCGCGGCGCGGTCGTAGCGCTCGAGGATGTACGGTCCCGTCCCGCTCGCATTGGATAGCATCCACTCGTCCCGCTGGCCGGCGGTGACGCTGTTGATGTGGCCCGCGTTCGGATCCGTCGGCTTCTTCCAGTTCTTCGTGACGTACGCCGGCGAGACGATCGACCCCATGAAGGTCGCCATGTCGCTGAGGAACGCGCCGTAGGGCTGCGCGAGATTGATCTCGACGGTGAGCGGATCGAGCACCTTCACCGCGCCGGCCGCCATGTACCGATCGACCGCGGCCTGCGAGTAGTCCTTGCCCGCACCGAACGACTTGCTGAACTCCCAGGCGCCCTTGAGAATGCCGGGCGCCGCCGTCCCCGTCGGGAAGAACGAGCCGATCCCGGTGGGATCGTCGAGCAAGACCGAGCGGTCGAGGCTGAACTTCACCGCGTTCGCGTCGAGCTCGGTGCCGTCGTGGAACTTGATCCCCTTGCGCAGCTTGAAGACCCAGCGCCGCCCGCCGTCTTTCACTTCCCAGCCCGTCGCGAGCCACGGGATCGGCTGCGTCCCCGGCCCGTCATACCACACGAGCCGCTCGTAAACATTTTGAAGGACCATCACGTTGGCCTGCGCGGTCGTGCCCATGATGGGATCGACGTACTGCGGTCCCGCCGCGATGTCCCAGACGAGCGTGTCGTTCGACGCATGCGCCGCGCCCGTCGCGACGACGAGCGCGAGCGCGAAGACGACTTGCACGAGCTGCCGCATACCCTGCCCCTTTCCGTTTGGCGGAACGTGGGGGCACTAAGACGCAGAGCCACAGCATTGTCAAGAGCGGCGAGGTCGGCTAGTGTCGGCCTCGCCGTGCGCTTCGGTCTGATCGGCTACGGCCTCTGGGGCCGCCATCACGCTACCGCGATCGCGTCCGCGCCGGGCGCCACCCTCGCCGCTATCGCCTGCGCCAGCGAGGCGACCGCCGCTACCGCCGCGCGCGATTTCCCGTCGACGTCGGTGGACATCGGCTACCGCGCGCTGCTCGCCCGCCGCGACATCGACGCGGTCGCGGTCGTCGTGCCCAACCACCTGCACGCGGAGGTCGGCGTGGCCGCCCTCGACGCCGGCAAGGACGTGCTGCTCGAGAAGCCGATGGCGACGACGCTGGAGGACTGCGACCGCCTGCTCGCCGCCGCCCGCACGAGCGGCCGCGTCCTTAGCATCGGCCACGAGCTGCGCCTGTCGGCCCAGTACGGTCGCGTGAAGGCGATGATCGACGCCGGCGAGATCGGCGTCCCGCAGTACGTCGGCTTCTCGCTCTTTCGCTTCCCGTTCCGCCCGGGCTCCGGCGCTTGGCGCTACGACGCCGCGCGCGTCGGCTCCTGGATTCTCGAAGAGCCCGTCCACTTCTTCGACTTCGTCATGTGGTACTTCGAAAGTCTCGGCGACCCGGTGGCGGTGCTCGCGCTCGGCAATAGCGACGCGCGCGGCGCCGGCATGTCCGACCATTTCACCGCCATCCTGCGCTTTCCCGGCGGCGCCCATGCCGTCATCACAGAGACGCTCGCCGGCTTCGAATACCACCAGACCCTCCACGTCGCCGGCACCGACGGCGCGATCCGCTCCTGGTGGTCGGGCACGCTAGACCGCACGCTGCACCCGGCCTTCGAGCTGCGCCGCGAGCGGCGCGGCAAGGGCGTGGAGACGGTGCCGGTGGAGCAGTCGGGCGAGCTGGTGGAGCTGGGCGTGCAGGCGCGCGAGGTCGTCGGCGCGTTCGCCCGGCGGCGCCCGCTGGTGTCGGGGGCGGAGGTCGTCCATGCAGAGATTGACCGCACTTCTCATGGCTCTCCTGTTCGTGCTTTTCCCCGTCGTCGCGCAGGCGCTCCCGACGGCAAGTCCCGAGGAGGTCGGGCTGTCGAAGGAGCGTCTCGGGCGCATCGCACCCGCGCTTGCTCGGCAGATCGAGGCGAAGAGCTTCCCCGGCGCAGTCGCGATGGTCGTCAGGAAGGGAAAGATCGCGTACTTCGAGACCGTTGGACAGCTCGACCCCACGACGAGCGCTCCGATGCCGAAGGACGCCATCTTTCGCCTCTACTCGATGACGAAGCCGTTCACATCCGTCGCGGCGATGATGCTCGTCGAAGAGGGCCGCATTCGCTTGACGGACCCGGTCGGCATGTATCTGCCACAGCTCGCGAAGCTCGACGTCCTCGTCCAGACGACCGACAGCTCCGGCAAGACCAGCTTCACGACGGTGCCGGCGCAGCGTCCGGTGCAGGTCTACGATCTGCTCCGTCACACCTCGGGCCTGGTCTACGGCAGCTTCACGCCGAACGCGCGCATCAAGGAGCTCTACGCGGAGGCGAACGTCAACTGGCAAGGCGTCACACCGCAGGAGCAGCTCGCGAGCTTCGCGAAGGTCCCCCTCGCCCACCAGCCCGGCACCGCGTGGGAGTACAGCATGTCGACGGACATCGCGGGTCGCGTCATCGAGGCCGTGACCGGCACATCGCTGAGCCGGTTCCTCGACGAGCGCGTCTTCAAGCCGCTCCGAATGGTCGACACGACGTTTCACATGCCGAGTCAGCAGGTCAAGCGCCTCGCCCAGCCGCTCGCGACCGACAAGGCCACGGGCAAACCGATCACGCTGTACGACGTGACCGTCGCCCCGAAGAACGATGCCGGCGGCGCCGGTGCGGCCGGCACGGCGATGGACTACGCGCGGTTCTTGCAGATGCTCGCCAACGGCGGCCAGCTCGAAGGCCAACGACTGCTTGCGCCAAGAACCGTGCGGCACATGACGTCGGACCATCTCGGCGACATCAAGCCCGCGATGCCCACACTTCCTCCGGGTTACGGCTTCGGTCTCGGCTTCGCGGTTCGGCGCGCCGATGGGCTGAACGGAGCGCCTGGCTCCGCCGGCGAATTCAACTGGGGCGGCGCCGGCGGCACGACATTCTGGGTCGATCCCAAGGAGCAGCTGGTCGCGGTCCTGATGACGCAGGCGCAGCCCGGCCCGTGGCAGCGCGAGTTCAAGGAGTTGTTCCGACAGCTCGTCTACCAGGCGATCGTCGACTGAGACGCGCGCGGTGGCGGCATCGAGCCCGCCACCGCGCTCGCCGCTCGGGCTCCTCCGACGGCGTCCAGCTCTCTAGTCGCCGTCGTAGCCGCGCGGCCGCGTGAAGCCGCCGATCTCCTTGCCGACGAGCGCGGCGAAGCGGATCGGCGTCCGGTCCTCTAAATAGGGACCGATCGCCTGCAGCCCGATCGGCAGGCCGCCGCGCGTCAGGCCAGCCGGGAACGCCGTCGCCGGCTGCCCGGCAAGCGTCCCCACCGACGCCCAGAAGAGCCCGAGCTCTTCCAGCACCGTGTTGCCGTTGATGTCGATCGTCTTGCGAATGGACTGCGGCGTGCTCGGCATGGGCTTGTCCCAGTGCGGATAGGCCGGCGCGAAGAACGTGGGCATCAGCACGATGTCCCAATCGCTGAAGAACGCGCGCCACGCCGCGCGATAGCGCTCGCGCTGAGCAATCCAGACGAGGTAGTCGGATGCGGTGCTCTCGAGCCCCCGCTGCGTCGCCAGACTCCACTCGTCGTCGCGCGTGCGCATCACGGCCAGCCGCGCCGAGCGCTCGGCGGCCGGCACGCGCGCCGACGTGATCGCCGCGAGCAGCGTGAGGTAGAGCGCGTAGTGCTCGCGATGGTCGCCGAGGATCTCCGGCTGCGTTACCTGCACCTTGGCGCCGAGT
>QHSO01000200.1 GCA_003220475.1 Candidatus Rokuibacteriota bacterium
CGCGCGCGGGGTTCTCGGCCATCACGCGGGCCAGCCATGGGGCGGGCAGCCCGCGCTTCGCGATCCCTTCGCTGAAGGCGAGTGGCGCGAGCGTCTCGAGCGACGGCGCGCCGAAGGGAATCGGCTTGCCCTGCGCATCGACGAAGATGTTCTTGCGGCCCGGCTCCTTCGTCGCGGGCACGCGGGGCGAGTGATCGCTGGCGAGGTTGGCGATGAAGCCCTGGGCCGAGCCTTCCCAGAGCGCCGCGCGGTCAGGACCGTCGGCGGGCCTGAGCGGCGGCCCGATCTTGGCGAACGGCCCCAGCCGCTCCATCTCCTTGTCGGTGAGGAGCAGATATTGCGGGCAGGTCTCGCACCACACGCGCTGGCCCTCGGCCTGGGCGCGCTTGATGCGCTCGAGACCGAGCCGCGTCGACAGGTGCACGACGTACACGGGACACCCGGTGAGCCGTCCGATGAGGATCGCGCGGTTGATCGCCTCTTCTTCCGTCCAGTCCGGGCAGGTTGGCGGAAAGTCGGTCGGCGCGGTACGGCCCTCGGCGATCGCCTTGTCCTCGAGATAGCAGAGGATGTCGCCGTTCTCCGCGTGGATCTGGCACACGCTGTCGAGCGCGGCGATCTTCTCCATCGCCTTGCACAGGAACTCGTCGGAGACCATCCGCTTGCCGCGCTTCTTGTACGTCATGAACATCTTGAACGACCGCACGCCGAGTCGCACCGCTTCGGCGAGGCCGTCGAGGATCGCGGGCTCGTGCTCGAGGATGAAATGGAAGCCGAAGTCGACGACCGATTCGCTCTCGGCCTGCTCGCGCAGGCGTCGCGTGGCCTGCGGCAGCGTTTCGCCCGCCGTGTAGTTCACGAACGGCACGACGCTGGTCAGCCCCGTGCGCGCCGCCGCCTCCGCGGCGACCTTCCAGTCGTCGTACTCCGGGCCGACGTGCAGATGGCAGTCGATGAGGCCCGGGAAGACCAGCTTTCCCGTGGCGTCGATGACGCGATCGGCCGGCGGCAGCCACTCGTCCGGCGCCAGCGCGACGATGCGCCCACCGTGGATCGCGACGCCCGCCTCGACGACATCGCTGGCCGTGACGACCCGGCCGCCCTTCACGACCAGATCAACGGCCCGCGCCGTCATCGGTTCACGTGGGGGGCCCCGAAACGGCCCCCCACACCCCCCAGCGCTCGGAGCGCCGCGGGAAACCCGTGGCGCTCCTCGGCCATACGCGCGCTCATCGGTTGGGCTCCTTCTCGGTGACCGGCGTCAACAAGATTTCGTAGTGCTGGGGCTGGCGACGGCCGAGGAAGTTCCAGCGCTTGCGCACCGGCGTCATCCGATCGAGGTCGACGCGCGCAGTGACGAGCTCGTCGCCATTCGTCGACGCCTTGGCCACGATCTGGCCCTGCGGATCGATCACGCTCGAGCCGCCGATGAGCTCCAGGCCGTCCTCGATGCCGGCCTTGGCCACACCGACGACGAAGCACGCGTTGGCGTAGGCGCCCGCGCGCATGCAGAGATCGTTGAGATCGAGCGCCAGCGCCGAGATCGGCGTGTTGTAGCCGATCAGGATGATCTCCGCGCCTTGCAGCGCGAGCGCGCGATAGCTCTCCGGGTAGCGACGATCCTGACAGATCGCGATGCCGACGCGCGCACCGGCGCAGTCCCACACCCGGTAGCCGGTGTCGCCGTGGGCGAAGTAGTAGGGTTCGTACACCTGCGCGAAGCCGTCGGCGGCCTTCGTGCCCGGCAGGTGGATTTTGCGAAACGTCCCGCAGAGCCGCCCGTCACGATCGGTGAGGAGCGCGGTGTTGAAGTACTTGCCATCGGCCTTCTCGCAGAATCCGACGTGCACGGCGATCCGCGCCTGCGCCGCGCGCCGCAGCAGCGGCTCCAGAGCCTTCGGCGGCACGTCGGTCTCGAAGAACTGGTCGAAGTCCTTGCGGATCTTCTTGGGGAAGTACGTCGTGAGCGCCATTTCCGGATAGGCGATCAGCTCGACGCCCTCGCGCGCAGCACGTTCGAGCAGGACGAGCATGCGCTCGACGATCTCCTCGCGCGGGGTGCCTTCGTTGTTCGGGCCCATCTGAGCGGCAGCGACCTTGATGTAGCGCGGCATGGCGGCTCCTTTCAGAGGCACATGCTCGTCTGCCTGCCCGCGCGCGTCAAGCCTCGCGACGGCGTTGTTATTGCACCTCATGGCGGGGATGTCGGCGACGTCGCTTGCAAAGCGTACACGTCCGACGTGGAGGAGGCGGCGATGAGCGTCACGCGCCTGACGCCCCAGCGCGAATTCGATATTGTCCTGATCGTCAACGGCGCCGCGCGCCGGCTGACGGTCGACGCGCGCACGACGCTGCTCGATGCGCTCCGTGACCGCCTGCATCTGGCCGGCACCAAAAAAGGGTGTGATCTCGGCCACTGCGGCGCGTGCACGGTGTTGGTGCAGGGCCGCCGGATCAACGCGTGTCTGACGCTGGCCGTCGCGCATCAGGGCGAACCGATCACCACCATCGAGGGACTGGCCGACGGCGCCGACGGCCTGCATGCGCTGCAGGCGGCGTTCATCGAGCACGACGGCTTCCAGTGCGGCTACTGCACGCCCGGCCAGATCGTCTCCGCCGTCGGGCTCATCGCCGAAGGGCGCGCGGGCTCCGACGACGAGATTCGCGAGCACATGAGCGGTAACCTCTGCCGCTGTGGTGCCTATCCGAACATCCTGGCCGCGATCCGTCAGGCCGCACGCGAGGCCGCATAACGATGGTGCCCTTCGCCTACGCCGCCGCCCCGAGCGCCGATGCCGCGATCGCGCACGTCGCGCGGCGGCGCGGCGCCGAGTTCATCGCAGGTGGCACCGACATGCTGCAGCTGCTGCAGGAGGGCGTGCGCGTGCCGGCCGAGCTCGTCGATATCAATCGGCTGCCGCTCGACGGCATCGAGGTCGACACGGACGCCGTTCGGATCGGCGCCACCGCGCGCATGAGCGACGTCGCCGATCATCCGCGGATCCGCGCGGAGTATCCGGCCGTCGCCGAGGCGCTGTTGCTGAGCGCGAGCCCGCAGGTGCGCAACATGGCGTCGATCGGCGGCAACCTGCTGCAGCGCACCCGCTGCGTCTACTTCCGCGACGTGGTCACGCCGTGCAACAAACGCGCGCCGGGCTCGGGCTGCTCCGCGCTCGACGGTGAGAACCGCCTCCACGCGATCCTCGGCGCGAGCCCGCACTGCATCGCGACGTACGCCGGTGACCTCGCGGTCGCGCTCGTCGTGCTCGACGCCAACGTCGTGATCAACGGCCCGGAGGGGGCGCGCACGCTGCCGGTCGAGGCGCTGCATCGCGTGCCGGGCGACGCGCCGGAGGTCGAGACGGTGCTCGAGCCCGGCGACCTGATCACGGCCGTCCTGATTCCCGCCTCCGCGCACGCGCGGCGCTCGCACTACCTGAAGGTGCGCGACCGCGCGAGCTTCGAGTTCGCGCTCGTCTCCGCCGCGGTCGCGCTCGACATCGACGCCGCGGTGATCCGGCAGGCGCGGGTCGCCGTCGGCGGCGTCGGCACCAAGCCGTGGCGGCTGCCGGCGGTCGAGCACGCGCTGGTCGGCCACCGTGTCGACGACGAGCTCTTCCACGCCGCCGCCGCGCGCGCGGCCGACGGCGCCGAGCCGCGCCGTCACAACGCCTTCAAGGTCGAATTGCTGAAGCGAACGGTCGAGCGTGCGCTGCGGACCGTCGGTAGTCGGTCATGAGCCTCATCGGACAGCCGGTCAGCCGCGTCGATGGCCGCGCGAAGGTGACGGGCGGCGCGCAGTACGCCGCCGAGTTCGACGTTCGAGGCCTCGTCCATGCTGCGCTCGTGACCAGCACGATGCCGCACGGCTCGATCCTCACGATGGACACGGCGGCCGCCGAGAAAGCGGACGGCGTGCTCGCCGTCATCACGCATCTCAACGCCGACCGCCTGCCATATCGCCGCATGAAGGAGCGGCCGGCGGTGGATCCGCCATCAGGCGAGGCGCTGCGCGTGTTTCAGGACGCGGACGTGGTGTTCAGCGGCCAGCCGATCGGTGTGGTCGTGGCGCAGACCGTCGAGGATGCTCGGCACGCGGCAAGGCTCGTCCGCGTGACGTACAACGAGGCCGCCGAGAAGACCACGTTCGACAGCGCGCGCGCGGCCGCACCCAGCGAGGCGACCGCCGAGGACGGCGAGCCCGGTGAAACACGCCGTGGCCACGCGGTGCGCGCGCTCGACGAGGCCGAGGTGCGGGTGGACGCCACCTATGTGCATCCGCGCGAGCATCACAACGCGATCGAGATGCACGCGACCATCGCCGCGTGGGACGGCGATCGGCTGACGCTCTGGGACAAGACGCAGTGGGTCGGGAACACACGCGCGGTCATCGCGCACGTGTTCGGCCTGCCCGAGGACCACGTGCGCGTGATCTCGCCGTTCGTCGGCGGCGCCTTCGGCTCGGCGTTGCGCGCATGGCCGCACGTCACGGTCGCGGCGCTCGCCGCGCGCCGTGTCGGCCGCCCCGTCCGCATCGAGCTGAGCCGGCGCGAGTGTTACACGTCCATCGGCTTCCGTCCGCATACCGAGCAGCGCGTCGCGCTCGGCGCCCGACGCGACGGCCGACTGACCGCGGCGATCGCCGAGGTCGCGGCGCAGACGTCCACGTACGAGGAGCACGCGGAGGAGACGATCAACGCCGCGCGGACGACGTACGCGTGCCCGAACGTCCTCACGCGTTACCGCTTCGTCCGCATGCATACGAACACGCCGACGTCGATGCGTGCGCCCGGTCACGTCTCGGGCGCTTTCGCACTCGAGTGCGCGATGGACGAGCTCGCCGTGCAGCTCGGCATGGACCCCATGCAGCTGCGCATCCTCAACCACGCCGATCGCAACGAGGCCGACGATCTGCCGTGGTCGAGCAAGGAGCTGCTCGCGTGCTATCGCACCGCCGCCGAACGTTTCGGCTGGGGCGAGCGATCGTGGCAGCCACGGGCGCTCCGCGACGGCGGGACGCTCATCGGCCACGGAATGGCGACCGCGATCTATCCGGCCCACCGCTCCGCCGCGTCCGCGTCGGCCACGCTCTTCGCCGATGGCACCGCGCTCGTGCGGACCGCCGCCTCCGATATGGGGCCGGGGACCTACACGGCGATGACGCAGGTGGCGGCCGATGCGCTCGACCTGCCGCTGCCGCGTGTGCGCTTCGAGCTCGGGGACACCGACATGCCGAAGGCCCCCGTCCACGGCGGCTCGATGACGATGGCGAGTGTCGGCTGTGCCGTCCGCGCCGCCTGCGAGACGGTGCGCGGCGAGCTCGGCGCCGACGGAGCCGCGTACGCCGAGGCATTGCGCCGCCGCGGGCTCGACCACATCGAGGCCAGCGCCGACGC
>QHSO01000201.1 GCA_003220475.1 Candidatus Rokuibacteriota bacterium
GGCCAGGCCCGTCGCATAGGGCGCGATGACGACGTCCTCATTGAGTCCCCGGCGCAATCCGAGCCCCGGCACGCCGAAGTTGGAATACTGGTAAGTCATCTCCAGATCCCGTGCGTTGTAGGCCGACTCCGACACGCCCCACGGGACGCCACGCTCGGCGCCATAAGCGATCTGCCGGCGCACGACGAGTCGGGACGTTTGCTCGAGCAGGCTTCCGGCCGGCGCGCGCATGACGAGCCCCGGCATGAGGTACTCGAACATCGACCCGGACCACGAGACGAGCACCGAGTCCTGTGCCACCGGCGTGAGCGCGCGACCCAGCCGAAACCAGTGTGAGACGGGGACGTCGCCCTTCGCGATCGCCACGAAGCTGGCGAGACGCGCTTCCGATGCGAGAAGGTCGTAGCGACCAGCGTCGAGGCTGCCGTCAGTAATGCGATATCCAATCGCGAGGAGCTTGCGCATCGGGTCGAAGAGAAAGCCGAAGTCCATGTCTTCGACCAGCGCCCGCGCGCCTTGGGCGAGGATCGCCACGCGACGGGTGAGCGTCTCCGGGATGTCGACGTCACGCAGGTGGCTGTCGACCGTCGCGCAGAGTGCCTCCGCCGAAACGACGACATCCGTCTGCGCGCGGCGAGGATCGTCGTCGACAACCGCTCTCGCGGCGTCCAGCACGGCTTGCGCACGCGCTTTCAACACCGTGAGCCGTGAGCCCCACGCAGAGGAGTCCTCGGGCGGCTCTTGAGCTGCCACCGTGAGGTCGTCGAGTAATTCCTTCAGACGTCCGTCGACGACCGCACGCGGGCTGGCGCCGCCAGCGGCCCCGGTGCTCGCCAGGCGAACGAGTTGCGCGGTATCGTCGATCCCGGCGAGGGCCGCACGGTGCAGCCGCGGACGGGCGACCATCTCCTCGCAGGCATGCGCGAGCGCGATGAGATGGCCGGCGAGGTTTCCGCTGTCGACCGACGAGACGTACTTCGGTTCGAGAGGAGCGCAGTGCGTGGTGTCATACCAGTTGTAGAAGTGCCCGCGAAAGCGCTCGAGACCGTTCATCGTGTGCAGTGTGGCTTCGAGACGCTCGACCGCATCGACGGTGCCGAGCCAGCCGAAATCCCGGGCCGCCACCGTCGACAGCACATACAGTCCGATGTTCGTGGGCGATGTGCGATGCGCCACGACCGGGCTCGGCGCTTCCTGAAAGTTGTCGGGGGGTAAGGCGTGGTCGTCGGGGCCGACGAACGTCGCGAAGAACCGCCACGTTCGCCGCGCGATCAACCGCAGGGCGCGCGCATCCTCGAACGATAGCTGCTCGGCGCTCGCCATCCGCCGGGGCACGCTGATGAAGCGAGCCACCGCCGGTGCCGCCAGCCACAGCAGCAGAAATGGCAGCGCGGCGGGCCATGCCTCGGGCCGCATCCACGCGACGGCCACGGTCGCGGCGGCGGCGAGCGCGACGCCGCCGGCCATGCGCCGGCAGAAGCCCAGGAGATCGAGACGGAGTCCGGCTTTCGCCTGCGCCGCGGTCACCCATTCCAGCAACCGCCGACGGGTGATGTACACGCGGAGCAGCGTGCGCACGATCGCATCACTCATGAGCCACGCCTGGTGCGCCAGCATCGCGATCGTGAGTCCGATCCGGGATGCGGCGAGCACGATGTCTCTACCGACCGCGCGGGTGTGACTACGCTTCGAGATGCCGCGCCGGTGAGGCACCAATCCGCCGAACACCGGCAGGAGCGAGGGGATGACGATGGTCGCAACGATGAACGCGCTCCACATCGCGGGAGACGTGCCCGGGAGGGTCCACGCCACCACCAGGGTCAGAAAGGCGGCGGGTGCCGACAGCGTGCGACGCAGGTTGTCCAGCATCTTCCAGCGCCCGATCACCGGAATTCCGCTCCGAAGAATCCACGGAAGCAGCTGCCAGTCGCCCCGCGCCCACCGGTGCTCGCGCGCCACCGCGACACCGTAGTGCGATGGCGCGCTCTCGAACAGCTCGACGTCGGTCACCAGACCGGCACGTACGAACACACCCTCGAAGAGATCGTGGCTCAGCAGCGCGTTCTCAGGTACCCGCCCCGCCAGTGCCGTCTCGAAGGCGTCGACGTCGTAGATGCCCTTGCCGGTGTATGAGCCTTCCTCCCAGAGGTCCTGGTAGACGTCGGAGACCGCCGCCGCGTACGGGTCGATCCCCGCCGCGGTCGACGAGAGGCGCTGGAAGAACGAGCCCTCCAGCCCGGGGAGAGGCGGCGTGACTCGCGGTTGAAGCACCCCGTACCCGTCGACGACGCGCCGTTCTGCCGGCTCGAGCCGCGGCCGATTGAGAGGATGCGCCATCGTGCCGACCAGCCGTTCGACGGCGCCCCGCGGCAGCCGCGTGTCGGAATCGAGGGTGATGACGTAGCAGACACCGGAGGGCGCGCCGATGCCCGGGGGCATGAAGGACGTATCCGTCGCGCCCCGCAGGAGACGATTCAGCTCGTGCAGCTTGCCCCGCTTGCGCTCCCAGCCCATCCACGTCCGCTCGCCCGCGTTCCAGAGCCGGCGCCGGTGGAAGAGAAAGAATCGCTCGCCCCCACCAGGCGCGGCACCGTGACGCCGGTTCAGGCGCGCGATCCCTTCCCGCGCCGCGGTCAACGTCTGCGCGTCACCTGGCGCGCTCTCGGTCGACGCATCCATCCAGTCGGAGAGGATGGCGAAGCGAAGATCGCCGTCAGGATTGGCCAGGTAATGCACCTCGAGCCGCTCGATCTGCGCCTCGACCTCCGCGTCGTCGGTCAACAGTATCGGCACGACGACCATGGTTCGCAGATGCGGTGGCACGCCGTCCCGCAGCTCGAACCGAGGCAGTACCGCGGGCGTGACCAGGGCCGTGACGCTTCGATTCAACAGCGCGATCGCCAGGTCCGAGGCCGGGAAGACAGCCAGCAGGGCGAGTACGAGCAGGCTCAGCGGCTCGACGCCGGATGCACCAGCAGCGAGGAGGGGCAG
Organism: Candidatus Rokuibacteriota bacterium; assembly: GCA_003220475.1. GTDB lineage: Bacteria > Methylomirabilota > Methylomirabilia > Rokubacteriales > CSP1-6 > AR12. The sequence continues at coordinate 2,992 of QHSO01000201.1, forward strand.
CGTGAACATGACGCCACTCAGGACGGCGATCGTTCCCAGATATCCAGGCGTCGCCGCCGCAACGTAGGCGCGAAGCAGCCGGCGCATCGGTGGTGCGCGGTATCCGAGTGTCAGCTCGAAGGCCAAGCGCCCGGTGCCGATGAGATAGAAGCCGGGATCGCTCCGCCGCTCGTCGTCCACGTCCGCCGGGTGTGTGCACGCCACGGCCGCGCGCGCCACGTCCAGCTCGGGAAGGCGCGAGCCCCGCGCGACCTCCTCAATCGCGCGGCGGTAGGCGTTGCGGGTCGCGAAGTCGAGCGTGCCGTAGTTCGGGCTCGTTTGCAGCACCGCGTCGACGAGGCTCACGGTCTCGAAGAACGCCATCCAGTCCAGCGCCGACATCAAGCTCATGCTGAGGATCACATTGCGGACGGTCACGTTCATCGCGGCCTGGCGCTGATGCTCCACGCGGACGATGTCGTCGGATGTCGTCCCTTGCGCCTCGAGGCGCTGGTCGAGCCAGAGCAGCGCCGGAGTGACGGCACGATCCTGATCCCGGAGCCGTTGGACGAGCTGCACCGCGAAGGCAGTCACGAGCGGGCCGCTCTCGAATCGCGCCAGTCCCTTCGCCGTCCGCGCGATCGCAACACCGTCGTCACCCACGCCCAGAAGCTCGTCCGCGAGGGCGTCCGCGTCCTGGCGCGCCGCGCGCCCGCGGACGATGGCCTCCGCCAGGCGCCGGAGGTTCTCCACGAGTACGACGCGCAGCGTGATCGCCACGGCCCACAGCTCGCCGATCGTCAGTGGCTGCACACGCTGGTAGGCGTGCAGGAACCGCCGGAGGAACTCGGGATCGAATCGGCTGTCGGTATGGGCGACGAAGGCCCAGGCGATTCCGTACACGCGCGGATAGCCGGCGAGCGGCCCCTCGGCCAGCTTGGGCAGCTTCCGGTAGAACCCGGGCGGCAGGTCGTCGCGGATCTCGCGCAGCTGTTCGTCGACGACGTGGAAGTTGTCGACGAGCCATTCCGCCGCCGGAGTGATCGCGCGCTCCTCGCGGATGGCCTTGGCGATCACGCGATAGGATTCGCGCAGGACGCGGCCGTTGTCCTGAACGCGCGGCAGCAATCGCCGGCCCCGGCCCGGCGTCACGCCCTGCGCGGCCGCCAAGCTCGCGGCGTGCTGCTCGAGCCGCTCGATGCCGAAGAGCTCGGCGCGGATCGGGTTTTCGAGAATCAACCCGCGCTACACAATCCCTTCCACCGAACAGATCCGCACCCGTCCCGCCTCGACCAGCATGCCGAGGATCGAGCACACCGCGCCCTCAGATATGCCGAGGTCGCGACCGATCTCCGCCGGCGTCATTTCGCCATGGCGCTCCACGAGGCAGCGAAGGACATCCGCGTCGAGCTCGCTCCAGAAATCGACTGAGGTCGAAAGGTCCACGTGATCCCCCGGTAGTAGTTCGCGTGAAAGCCACTTCACCGGGGTCTCGACGCCTGATGCGTCAGCCAGACGGGCCAGGGTGGCAGCGGCGTGAGTCTAGCACGGCTCCTTCGCCTCAGCGGTCACCTGCACCTGCTCTCGATTGCCGTTCGCGTCGGCAGAGCTTATGCCGGCGACGACTTGGCCGATGTCGGCCATCTATTCGCGAGCCATCGGTGCAGCAGCGCGCCGTCCAATGGAGACCGTTCATAGCTCTGCTAGCGTGACCCCAGTTGGGAGGACCGGTGCTGGAGGCGCGCGGCCCCTAATAAACTGGTGGGGCGACGTCTATTAGACGAAAGGCCAATTGGCCGCGATGCCCTCTCGCGCTTAGCGTGAAGACATGCACATCGTGTTCGCCGTCGCTGTCGCCATCGCGCTGACCGAAGTCACCGTCCTTGCGACGTCGGTCTATCTGCATCGAGGCCTGGCGCATCGATCGCTCAAGATTCACCCCGCCGCCGACGTCCTTTTCCGGACGATCCTCTGGCTGACGACGGGACAGTCGCGCCAGCAGTGGGTCGCGATCCATCGTAAGCACCATGCGTTCACGGACTGCGAGGGTGACCCTCACAGCCCACGCCTGCTCGGATTCTGGCGCGTCCAGCTCTTCAATGCGTATTACTACGTCGTTGCGTGCCGCGACCGTGCCACGATCGAGAAGTACGCGCCGGATCTCGCCCCGGACCGTCTCGAGCGGGCGCTCTTTTCACACGGGCTCCTCGGACTCGCCGTCGGCGTCACTGTCCTCTGCCTCGTCGTGGGGCTGCCGGCCGGTCTCCTCGCCGGAGGTATCCACGCCGTGCTGTATGTCGCGGTGCTGGCGCCGCTCATCAACGCGGCCGGTCACTGGCGAGGCCAGCGGAACTATGACAACACGGCGCGGAATTCCATCGTGCTGGCCTGGGTCACCGGAGGTGAGAGCCTCCACAACAATCATCATGCGCATCCGCGCGCGCCCAGGTTCAGCGTCCGGGGGTGGGAGTTCGATCCGTCGTGGCCGTTCATCCGGGCGCTGGCCGCGGTCGGCTTGCTCGTGATCGACGACGCGCCCGGTGGGCTCGCCCGCGCACCATCGCCCCCTCTGTTGCCATCGCGCGGAGCCGCCACGCCGAGCTCCCGATGAAAGGACGGCGGCCGGCCGCGCGCTACGCGAAGGCACTCTTCGCGCTCGCCAGGGAGCACAATCAGACCGAGCTCATCGGCCGGGAGCTGAGCGCGCTGGTCACGATGTACGAGAGCAACCTTGATCTCCGCGAATTCTTCGCGGAGGCCATCACGTCCGCGGGCGACGAGGCGGGCGGTGGCCGCCGAGATCTGCCGCCGATCGGGGCTCTCGAAGCTTACGGGCGACTTCCTGGCCCTCCTCGCGGAGCGTCGCCGCACAAATCACCTGAGCGCGAGCGCCGAGAATTACGAGAAGGTCCTCGATGTCGACCTCGGGCTGGTGCGCGGCAGCGGCTGACCGCAACGCTTGCGAAAACGCTTCAGGCGGACCAGGTCGTCCTCGACGAGGTCGTGGACCCGACACTGCTGGAGGCTTTCTCGTCGAGAACGGCACGATCGTCCTCGACGGTAGCCTGAGGGGCCAGCTCGGCCGATCCGGCGGACATTGGACCAAGGACCGATGTCAGGAGGAGGACGCTCGTCGGGCATCGCTTCAGCCCAGCGCAGGCGCCTCAGCGATCACCAGCGCAGGATGGATGCTGACCGCGTAGTCCTGCATCGGCAGGTCCAGTCCTCCCTGGCCGTCTGGCGCTGGAAGCGCGGCCGGCCGACGACGAGGCGGACCTCAGTGACGCACGGTCACGTTTACGTATGATGTCCCGTCGCGACTCCGCTGAACGGCACGCTGGATGGCATCCAACACCGTCTGCGCCTGAAAGGGCTTCAGCAGATGACCGGCTGCTCCGGACTTCTCGATGCGCTCTCGGATCGACCCGTCGTCTTGGGCCGTGATGAAGATGATCGGGACTGCCAGCCGTTTCTGAAGATCGAACCCGTTCATTTCATCCATCTTCACGTCCAGCACCAGACAGGCCGCCTGATTCTGCGGTAGCCACTCGAGGAACTCGCGCGCGGACGCGAAGGCCTCGGCCCTGTAGCCGGCCGATTGCACCACACGAAGCAGCGAGCGACGGATCGAGGCGTCGTCGTCCACGATTGCGACCACGGGCACATCATTCACGCAGGAACCCTCCCCAGCACCACACTGGGCGTGGAGCAGCCCCGACGCCATTGGACCTTGGGGGCAGGAAGTGGGGCGCGAGCGGCGAGCGATCAGGCCTTTGTGACGATCAGGCCGACGCCGTCGGCCAGCCGGACGAGCGCGGCCACCGAGCCCGCTCGCATCTTCTCCATGACACGAGCGCGGTGGACCTTGACGGTCTTCTCGCCGATCCCGAGCTGCCCGCGATCTGCTTGTTCAGCATTCCGGTGACGACGAGGGCGAACACCTGCCGCTCGCGCGCGGTGAGGGTGCGGACACGCGCCCTGGATCTCGGGCGCTGGTGCGAGCTTCGGTGCCCAGATCGCGCGTGTCCCTCTCCACGGCTCGCTGGATGGCATCTAGAAGATCCTTGCCGGCGAACGGCTTGGTCAGGAAATCGACGGCGCCGGCCTTCATCGCCGTGACGCTCATCGCGACGTCACCGTGGCCGGTGATGACGGAGCTCGGCCTCGAGGGCAGCGTCCAAACCGTCGGCGTCGACGTGAGTGAGCTTGGCCGAGAGGTCCGAGAGCAACGTTTCGAAGCGAAGGCGATCCGCCAGCCTCCTCCACAGCCCTTCGACGGTTCATTGGACCAAGATCCAATATGGTCCGCTCCCGCGGGCCGAAGCCAGCCTATGAGACCAAGGCCCAATAGGCGCTGAGGATCGCGCTCGTTAGCCTTCGAGGCAGATACCCACAAAGGAGACTCCTATGGACTCGCTCACGCGGACGGATGTCGTCAGGCGGACAACCGGCCCCGAGACGACGAACGGAAGTCGGTGGGAAGTGCAGCTCAGCGCGACGCCCCCGCCTGAGTGGCTGGAGTTCTTCAAGCAATCAGGCGGCCCCCCCGCCTCCTCCGCCGCGGCCCCACGCCCCCAGCGCGTGACATTTGACCGCGCCTCCATCGTCTTCAAGAGCGACGAGGATCATGTCGAGCAGTGGATCCAGGCAATCGACAGATGGATCGCGTGGGCGGAAGCCCGATACGCCGTGAGTCTCGACGAGGCGAGTCGTCAGCGGTCGATGCGACTCGATGACGAGGCGCGACAGCGCGAACGCATCCAGCAGCTGAACGACCGGTTCAAGAACCTCTGAGCGACGCCACCTTCTTCACGTTCGCGCCCGTGACCTCGTACAGACGCTGCTGCGATCGGAACGCGCGGCCGGCGACCGCTCGGATGCGCTCGGAGCTTCCGTCGGCCAGGATGCGGCGCGCCTTCACCGTATCGGCGAGCTGGATCTCGAGGATCTCGCGGATCCGTGCCTGCAGATCGGGATCCAGCACCGGAAACGCGATCTCGACGCGGCGGTCGAGGTTACGCGGCATCCAGTCGGCGGAGGCCAGCAGGTATTCCGCATTCCCCGCGTTTTCGAAGTAGCAGATGCGCGCATGCTCGAGGTAGCGGTCGACGATCGAGATCACGCGGATCCGCGAAGAGAGCCCGGGCACGCCGGGGCGCAGGCAGCAGATGCCGCGCACGATCAGGTCGACGGTCACTCCCGCTTCGCTGGCGCCGTACAACTCCTCGATCAGACGGCGGTCGACGAGACCGTTCATCTTCGCGATGATGCGCGCCGGTCGGCCCGCCCGCGCGTGGTCGGTCTCGCGCCGGATACGTGCCACGAGCCCGTCGCGTAGATCGTCGGGCGCGAGAAGCAGGTGGTGGAAGGCGTGCGGGCGCGTCCCGCCGGTGAGGAGATTGAACAGCTCCGTGAGATCCTCGCCGACCGACTCGCGGCTCGTGAAGAGTCCGAGATCGCTGTACACACCACCCGTGCGCGCGTTGTAGTTGCCCGTGGCGAGGTGGCAGTAGCGGCGAATGCCGTCGGCCTCCTGTCGAACGACGAGACACGCCTTACAGTGAATTTTCAGGCCGTCGCGGCCGTAGACGACGTGCGCCCCCACCTCCTCGAGCGCGCGAGCCCACCGAATGTTCGCCTCCTCGTCGAAGCGCGCCTGGAGCTCCACGAGGACGGCGACCTCCTTGCCGTTCTCGACGGCGGTGCGCAGGGCGTGCGCGATGGGCGAGGCGGGGCTCCCCGGTAGAGCGTCATCTTGATCGCGAGGACCTTGGGGTCGACGGCGGCCTCCTGCACGAAGCGAGTCACCGTCTCGAAATCGTGGTACGGATGGTGCACGAGAATGTCTGCCGCGCGCACCGCGCTCCAGACATCGGGCGCGTTCTCGAACGCGGGCACGCGATGCGGCGGTGACGGCCGGTCCTTGAGCCGGGGGGCGTCGACGGCGGCGTGCAGCTGAAGCAGATCGGAAAACGCCGTGAAGCTCTCGCCCTCGTACAGATCCTGGCGCTCGAGCGCGAGCTCGCCGAGTAGTGTGGTCAGTGTGTCGACCGGCAGGTCGGCGTCGTGCTGCAGCCTTACCGCCGTTGCGAGACCGCGCTCGCGCAGGCTCTCCTCCATGCTGGCGAGAACGTCCTCGGAGCGCTCACGCATCGTGAGCCGGGCGTCCCGCGTGATGCGGATGCTGTGCGCGGACAGGATCTCATATCCCTTGTAGAGGCTCGGCAGGTGCAACCGAATCACCTCGTCGAGCAGCATGAAGAGATGCCGGCCGGCGCGATCGGGTAGCGCGACGAAGCGCGGCAGCAGCTGGCTCGGGATGTGAAGCACCGAGAGAGAGCTCACCGGCAGCGCCGAGGGCGCCGACGACCTCAGAGGAAAGTACTCTGCGAGGAAGCGCTGCTGCTCCTCACTAGCTTCCTTGGGACGTAGCAGGGCAATGCCTTCGCCGGCGAGGAGCGGCAGAAGCCCCTCACGGAAGCAGCGGTGCTGTTCGTCCACCAGCTCGTGGACGCGCGCGGCGACCGCCCTCACAGCCTCCACTGGCGCCAGCCCGTCGGGCCCGGCGGTGTCGTCGCCGGCACGCACGCGACGCTTCAGCCCCGCCATGCGCACCATGAAGAACTCGTCGAGGTTCGAGCTGAAGATGGCGAGGAACTTCAGGCGCTCGAGCAGCGGCACGCTCGGATCCTGTGCCTCCTCGAGCACGCGGCGGTTGAACTCGAGCCACGACAGCTCTCGATTGACGAAGGCGTCGGCGTTCACGGCGCGCGTCTCCCGTTGAAGGTCTCGCGCAGCAGGATGCCGTCGCCCACCCCGCGCGTACAGACCACGAGCCGCAGATATCCGCCGAACACCATGGCTTCTTCGATGACTATGGCCCCGGCCAGGATGATGTCGGCGCGCTCGCGCTTGAGGCCGCGGATCGTGCCGCGCTTTTGCCGGGACACAGCTTCCAGCCGCTCGCGAATGGCCGTGACGTCCGACTGATGCAGCCGCAGCCCGTGCCGGTGCTTGCGCTCGCCGCGGTGCGCGCCCAGGTGAATGCCGGCCAGGGTCCGGATGGTGCCGCCGAGACCGACCATGACCTCGCCGCGGCCGGCGGGGGGCATGACATCCAGCATCTGCGCGCGAATGCCGTTCCGGAACGCCCGGAGCTCGCGCGGCGTCGGCGGGTCGTGGCGCAAGAATCGCCGCGTGGTCCGCACGGCACCGAGAGGAAGGCTGGCGACGGAGAGCACCTTGCGGTGCCGCACGCGGCTGAGCTGCAGGCTCGAGCCGCCGAGATCTGCGACGACGCCGTCCTCGAACGGCAGGCTCTCGATGGCCGCCGCGACGCCCAGCCGCGCTTCGGCCCGCGCGCTCAGCACGCGCACCTCGATCCCCTCGTTGCGGCGCAGCGGCGCCAGGAGCCGCTCGCGGTTGCGCGCGTCGCGCACCGCCGACGTCGCCACCGCGACGATGCGTGGGACATGGCCGTCGGAGGCGTGGTTCGAGACGAAGCGGCGCACGGCCCGGAGTGTTTCGTCGATCGCGGCGCGGGACAGCGTGCCCGGCGCCCCGTCGCCCAGTCGCGTCTCCACGCGCTCCTGCGCGAGGACGCGGTACCCGGCGCCAGGCGCGATCCGCACGAGCCGGAACCGCACGGCGGTCGAGCCGAGATCCACGACGGCCACCAGGCGCGTCACACGACCTCGGGCGCTCTGGTGTCGGCGGGATCGTCTCCCGTGCCCATGGCCAGGTGTTGAATCACCGACAGCATCCAGAAGTTCAGACCAGCCGCGCGCGTAAACGTCCAGAATTCTTCGACGGGCCTCGGGTGAGTCCTCGAGCCGGCCATGACACGACCGTTCGTCTGGTCGATGGTGTAGTCGACGAGCGAGCCGCTGATGCATGCCGTCACGTAGTCGCGGTCACTCTCCTGCCACGCCTCCGTGACCTCGGCGCGTATGTCGATATGTTCGACACGGGGGGTCTGGCCGCCGCTCCGGAGTCGGTCATACTGCGCCTGAAGCCGGCGACGCATCTCAGACGTGACGCGATCTCGGAGGAAACCGACGTCCAGGGCCGTCCGCGCGCTCTGTGTGTCGCGGAACATCATGGCGGCATACCCCGCGAATCTACTCGGATCGAATCCCGGATCCATCCGGCGGATCTCCCGAACCCCCCGGCCGAGGCTCGAGTCGCCATCCGGGGACCCGGCCACCGCTCCACCGGAGGGCGTTTCGACCGCGCTCGAAACATC
>QHSO01000031.1 GCA_003220475.1 Candidatus Rokuibacteriota bacterium
GCCACCGCTGATGATCATGTCGTCGACGCGCCCGGCGACATAGAGCTCGCCCTCGGCGTCGAGCCACCCCATGTCGCCGGTGAAGTACCAGCCCTCGCGCAGCGCCTTCGCGTCGGCGTCGGGGCGGTTCCAGTAGCCGGCAAACGCCTCCTCGGAGGCCAGGCTGGCGATGATCTCGCCCTTCTCGCCCGGCGGCACGACGTCGTCGGGACCGACGCGGCGCTCGGTCGACGCCGCGACGACGCGAATCGTGCTGTGCAGCCCGGCGCGTCCCGCGCATCCGGGCTTGGCGCCGACGTCGGACCGTACGGTGAACGTATAGATCTCCGTCGAGCCGTAATGATTGACGAACACCGCGGGCCGGAACGCATTCACGCACGCCTCGGTGAGCGGCGCCAGCATCGGCGCGCCGGCGTACGCGAGCTTGCGGACGCTCGAGACATCCGCCGCCGCGAAGCCGGGCGCGTGCACGAGGTCGTAGAACAGCGTGGGGATGAGATAGAGCGCCGACACGCCCTCATGCGCGATGAGCGACAGCGCCTGCGCCGGGCTCCATTCCGGCTGGCACACGAAGCAGCCGTCGATGGCGGCCATGCTCGTCAGCGCGTGGATGCCCATGGTGTGGTAGAGCGGCATGACGCCGAGCGTGCGCTCCTGCCACGTGTAGCCGCATTGCACGACCTGGGCGACCGCCCCCGCGACGTGATTGCGGTGCGTCCGCGGGACGCCTTTCGGCCGGCCGGTCGTGCCGGACGTATAAAGGATGAGCGAGAGGTCGCGGGCGGCGACGACCGGCAGCGCGCCGGGCCGTGTCGCGCCCACCTCGTCGAACGCGATCGCGCCGGGTGGGCCGTCCTCGCCCACCGCGACGAGCTCCACGTCGACGCCGCGCGCCGCCTCGGCCAGCGCCCCGGCCGTGGACGTCTCGCCGATCGCGACGCGCGCGCCCGAGTCATGCAGCACGTAGCGGAGCTCCGCCGGCGCGAGCCGGAAGTTCACCGGCGTCGGCACGCCGCCGAGCAGCTGCAGCGCCCAGTAGCCCAGCACGTGCTCGAGGCGGTTGCGTAGCACCAGAAGCACGCGATCCCCGCGACCGACGCCGAGACGGCGAAAGCCTTCGGCCAGCGCGCGCGCCCGCGCGGCGAGCTCGGCGTAGGTCAGCCGGCGCTCGCCGTCCACGACCGCGTCGGCGTGCGGGCGTCGGAGGGCGGCGCGCTCGAGGACGGCGGCGAGCGTCAAGGGACGAGCAGGACCTTGCCCTTGTTTCGGCGCTCGAGCACGTGTTGCACGGCGGGGCGTGCGTCCTTGAGCGCGAAGGCGCGGTCGATCACCGGCGTCAGCCGCCCGGCCGCGACGTACTCGAGCACCGTGCGCAGCTCCGCGATCGAGCCGAGGTTGGTCCCGACGATCCTGAGATTCTTCGAATAGACGTGACGCAGGTCGAGCCGGCCCCAGTGCGTGTCGTGTGAGCCGATGGAGACGAGCATGCCGAGGCGGCTCAGCGCGTAGGACGAGCGCTCGAACGTCTCGCCGCCGATGTGCTCGACGACGACGTCGACGCCGCGCTTGCCCGTCCACCGCTTGGCCTCTTCGACGAAATCCTGCGTGCGGTAGTTGACGACGTGCTCGGCGCCGAGCCCGCGCGCGAACTCGATCTTGTCGTCGCTGCCGACGGTCGTCATCACCCGCGCGCCGACCAGCCGCGCGATCTGGATGGCCGCGCTGCCGACACCGCTGCCCGCCGCCTGCACGAGCACCGTCTGGCCTGGACGCAGGTCGGCCTGCGCGATCAACGCATGCCACGAGGTGAGCATGGCCAGCGGCACCGCCGCGCCCGCCTCGAACGAGATCGAGCCCGGCAGCGGCAGGAGGTTCGCGGCCGGCGCCTTCACGAGCTCGGCGTACCCACCGTCCTTGTGGGCGCCGAGGTAGCCGTAGCGCAGGCAGACCGTGCGCTCACCGCGCAGACAGAACTCGCACGTGCCGCACGAGAACCCGGGAAAGATCACGACGCGCTCGCCCCGCGCGCGGCCGCTGACGCCCTCGCCGAGCGTCTCGATCGTGCCCGTCACCTCGCAGCCGTTGACGTGCGGCAGCCCTTCGGGCGGCGGAAAGCGGCCATCGAGCAGCAGCATGTCGACGTGATTGAGCGCGCACGCCTTGACGCGCACGACCACCTCTGCGGCCGCGGGCGCCGGATCCCGATAGTCGCCATACAGGATTTTGTCGCTGCCGCCGTGCTCCTTGAAGTACGCCGCCTTCAAAACGGCACCTCCGTTCGCTCGTCCTTCACCCGTCGCGCCTTGTGGTCCCAGCGCGGCAGCGCGCCGGGCTCGGTGGCCTCGACGGTGACGCGGATGCCCAGGCCGACGCGCAGCGCCTCGCTCAGCTGGCGACAGAGCCCGTCGCACTCCGCGCGCGCGAGCGCCGGCGACGGATCGATGCGCACCACGATGTCGTCCAGCCCCTCGTGTCGCCGGAAGACGATCTGGAACTCGTCGACGCCCGAGAACGGCCGCACCAGCTCCTCGACGCGACGCGGGTACACGATGATGCCGCGCACCTTCTTCATATCGTCCAGGCGAGCCAGCACGCCGCCCTCGAGTGCCAGCAGCGTCCGCCCACATGGGCAGCGACGGTCGGCCAGCTGCACCACGTCGCGCGTGCGGTAGCGGATGAGCGGCATGGCCTTGCGATAGAGACTCGTGAACACGAGCTCGCCGCGCCCGCCCGGCCTCACCGGCTCGCCGGCCTCGTCGAGCACCTCGGGATAGCAGTAATCCTCGTTGACGTGCACGAGGCCGGAGCGCGCGTCGCACTCGAAGCCCCACGCGGCGATCTCGGTCAGGCCCGGCAGATCGTAGGCGCGAGATCCGAAGGCCGCCTCGATCTTCGCCTTGGTGGCGGGGATCGACGCGCCGGGCTCACCCGTGTGCCACGTGATGCGCACCTTGGTGTCCTTCGCGAGGTCGATCCCCTTCTTCGCCGCCTGCTCGGCGAGGAACAGCGCATACGACGGCGTGCAGCCGAGCACGGTGATCGGCCACGTCCGCAGGGCGTCGATGCGCTGCTCGGTCGACAGCCCGCCCGCGGGGAAGACGAGGCAGCCGAGATCCTGCGCGGCATAGAAGCCCGACCAGTAGCCGATCCACGGGCCATAGGAGAACGCCGCCATCACCATGTCGGCTTTGCGAACGCCGAACGCGTGCAGCGCGCGCGCGTAAGAGTGATAGAAGCCGTACCAGTCCTCGGCGGTGTCCAGAAATGCGAGCGGACGACCGGTCGTCGCCGAGGTCATGTGGATGCGCAGCACGTCCTCGAACGGCACCGCCAGCACGTCGCCCCACGGCGGCTTCGCCGCCTGGTTGTCCTTCAGCTCGTCCTTGGTCGTGAAGGGCAGGCGCGCCAGATCCTCGAGCGTCTTGACCGTCGGTGCACCCGCGAGCTTGCGACGATAGAACGGGCTGCGGGCGCGGGCATGCGCGACTTGCTGGCGCACCCTCCGCGCCTGGAGCCGTCGCATGTCGGCGCGCGACGCGCGCTCGAGTCGCGGCTCGAGGTAGCGCGCCACCGACTACTTGCCTTGCAGCAGCTCGGACATCTTGCGGAAGAACTTGTCGGCCAGCATCTTCGACACACCGCCAAGCATGCGCTGGCCGACCGACGCGATCAGCCCGCCGACCTGGACGTCGGCGCTGTAGGCAACCCGCGTGCCGTTGTCGGCGTCGCTGAGCTTGATCAAGGTCTCCCCGCGGATGAAGCCGGGACCGCCGCTGCCTTCCACCGCCATCTTGTAAGACTCGGGGGGCTTCTTCTCGGTCAGCCGCACCTTGCCCTCGAAGGTGCCCTTCACGCCGCCGACGCCGACCTTCATCGTGGCCTTGTATTCGTCCGGACCGATGGCCTCGAGCTTTTCACAGCCCGGAATCGCCTGTTTGAGCCTCGCGGGATCGAGAAATGCGTCCCACACGGTCTGACGGGGCGCGGGGACCTCGTACGAGCCTTCGAGCTTCATGCGGCGACTCTCCTTTTGGCCGGTCTGACGGACGCGGGCTCGAATCGTACCACGGGCATGCGCGTTGCAGCCTACCGCGACGGTCGAAACCACACCCCACAGGGAGGATCGTAGGCGATGAAGAAATTGCTATCGGGCCTCTGCGCGCTCGCGCTGGCAGGCGGGATGACGGTCGCGTGCAATCGCACGGAGACCGAGCGAGTCGGCAGCACGCCGGAGCGTCCGAGCCCGTCGGCGTCGCCGGCCACACCGCGCTCGTCGGACACGACGACGAGCTCCAGCACAACGACGAAGTCGACCGACACCACCGCGACGTCGCCGTCGACGAGTGGAAGCGCATCGGGCAGCGTCAGCGGTTCGGCGACGACCTCGCCGAGCGGCAGCAGCAGTTCCACCAGCACCAGCACGAAGTAACGGTCGCGGCGCCGGCGCGTCCGGGCTCTGCCTCGATGCGTCGGCGCCTCACCCGCCCCACGTCGCGCGACCCGCGATCAGCGTCGCGATGCGATCGGCCGCGACCGGCGTCTCGACGACGAGCCGACCCTCGTCAGGCTTGCACGCCCTGACGCGCGCGATGCCCAGTGTCTCGCCCGCGCTGCCGAGGACACCGAGCAGCCGTCCTGGTTCGACGTCGGCGACGGCGGTGCCGCGGCGGTCCCTCAGCGGAATGCGCGCGGTGTCGAGCTCGATGGTCGCGGCGCGCGCGAGGTAATCGCGCAGGATCCGCTCGCGGTGCTCGCGGCGACGCGCCGCCGTTCGGCGGACGACGGCCGACGACGGCACCAGGCGGACGACGCGCGGGCGTGCCCCGCCACTCTCGAGCGCGCGCGCAATCGGCTCGCTCTCGTCCCGCCGCTGCAGCACGAGGACCAGATCGGGATCGACGGCGCGGATCTTCGCGCGCTTGAGGGCGAGGCCGAGCGGCCCTTCGACCAGGCCACCGGTGTCGACGAGGACGCGCTCGAAGCCGGCGCTCAGCGCGCGGCGCACGAGCCGTCCCGTCGCCTCCGCCGTCTCACGGATGTAGCGCACCGGCGAGGTGTCGCCGACGAACTCGAGTGCGAGCACCTCGGCGTCCGCAAGCCGCGCGAGCTCGCCCGTCACCCGGCCGAGACCGACGGTGGTCGGTGGGCCGATCTCCGACTGCCCGACGTCGGCGTCCACGACGGCCACGCGGTCGCCGCGCGCAGCGAGCGCTCCGGCCAGGCGCGCGGCGAGCGAGGTCTTGCCGGTGTCGCTGGTGCCGAGAATCAGCGTGACGCGCGCCTCCGCCGCCACCTCGAGCGCCGGATCGAGGGGCGTCACGGCTGGGCCGGGACGCCCCGAGCGCTGGGGGGTTTGGGGGGCCATTTCGGGGCCCCCCAACTCAGCTGACGGTCGCGATCGCGGCCTTCATCCGCGCGAGGCCCTCGGTGATGAGGGCATCGCTCGTCGCGTACGAGAGCCGGACGTGGGCGTCGGAGCCGAAGTCGAGGCCGGGGACGACGGCGACGCGCGCCGCCTCGAGCAGGAAGCCGGTGACGTCGAGCGAGCCCTTCAGCGTCGTCCGCGTCTGGCCGTGCGTCCACGTGCGGCCGAACAGGCCGGAGACGTTCGCGAAGGCGTAGAACGCGCCCTTCGGCATCACGCACGACATGCCGGGCAGCGCATTGAGACCGGCGATGATCAGACGCCGCCGGCGGTCGAACTCGCCTGCCATCTTTGCGACGTCGTCCTGCGGCCCCGACAGCGCCTCGACGGCGGCCCACTGAGCGATCGACGACGGGTTGGACGTCACCTGGCTCTGCACGTCCGTCATCGCGCGGATGACGTCGCGTGGGCCGGCGGCGTAGCCGATGCGCCAGCCGGTCATCGCGTAAGCCTTCGAGCACGTGTTGACGACGAGCGTGCGCGCCTTGACCTCCGGCCCCAACGACGCAATCGACACGTGACGGCCGTCGAAGGTCAGCGACTCGTAGCACTCGTCGGAGACGAGCCAGAGCCCGTGCTCGACGGCCAACCGCGCCACCGTCTCGAGCGCCGCGCGCGAGAAGACGGCGCCCGTCGGGTTGTTCGGGCTGTTGAGCACGATCAGCTTCGTGCGTGGTGTGATCGCGTCGCGCACGCGCGCGGGATCCAGATCGAAGCCCGACGCCTCGCGGGTCTCGACGGGCACCGGCACGGCGTCCAGCAGTCGCGCCTGCTCGGGATATGAGACCCAGAACGGGCTCGGCACGACCACCTCGTCGCCGGGATTCAGTAGCGCGGTGGCGATGTTGTACAGCGTGTGCTTGGCGCCGCACGAGACCAGGATCTCCGCCGGGGTGTAGTCCAGTCCCTGGTCGCGCTTGAGCTTGGCGCAGACCGCGGCGCGCAGCTCGGGAATGCCGCCGACCTCGGTGTATTTCGTCTGGCCGCGCCGCATCGCCTGCACGGCCGCGTCCTTGATGCGCTCGGGCGTGTCGAAGTCGGGCTCGCCGGCCCCGAACGAGATCACGTCGACACCGCGGGCCCGCAGCTCGCGCGCCTTGGCCTGCACCGCGAGCGTCGAGGACGGCGCCAGCGTCTTGAGTCGGTCGGCCAGCATCAGGGGGCGCCCGGAGCCCCGATCATTTCAGCGGGAATCGCTCGGTGAGCCGCTTTTCGACGACGGGCGGCACCATGCCCGCGACGGACGTTCCAAAGCTCGCGACCTCTTTGATCAGCCGCGAAGCGATGTAGGTGTACTTCTCGTGCGGCATGAGGAACACCGTTTCGACCGTCGAGCGCAGCTTGCGGTTCATGAGCGCCATCTGGAACTCGTACTCGAAGTCCGAGACGGCGCGGATGCCGCGCACGATGCAATCGGCGCGCTCGCGAGCCACGAGGTCGATGAGCAGGCCGTCGAACGAGACGATGCGCAGGTGGGGACCGACGCCGAGATTGGTTGTCGCCTCGTCGATCATCTCGAGTCGCTCCTCGACGGTGAAGAGCGGCTGCTTGGAGGGGTTGGCCACGACGGCCACGATCACCTCGTCGAAGATCGCGAGGCTGCGCTGGATGACGTCGACGTGGCCGTTGTGCAGCGGATCGAACATCCCGGGATAGACGGCACGCTTGGCCACTCGATCACCCTCGCTCGGTCGCGGCGTTGGACGTCGCATCGTAGCCGCCCGCTCGAAAGAAAGTCAAGGCGCCGAGCCCGCCCTTCGCCCGCATCACGTCCCGGAGCCGTTCGCGATCCTGCGCCGGCCACCGCGCGAGATCGGGAATCAAGCCGACCCGCGTCGCCAGCGATGCTGCGCGACCACCACCGCGCCGCCGCCGAGCAGCTCGGCGCCGCCGAGCGCGTCGAGCGTGCTCGCGACGTCATCGCCCTCGTACGGCGGATCGAGGAACACGACGTCGAATCGCTCGGCCTCGCGCCGCAGCGTCTGGAGCGCGCGCCGCACGTCGCCCCGGACGACGCGCGCCGCGCGCTCGACGCCGAGGCCGGTGACGTTCGCGCGCAGCGCCTGCACGGCCCGCGCGTCGCGCTCGACGAACGTGGCGTGGGCGGCGCCGCGCGACAATGCCTCCAGTCCCACGCCACCCGCGCCGGCGAACAGGTCGAGCACGCGCGCCTCGGGCAGCCACGGCATCAACGCATCGAGCAGCGCGATCCGGACCTGATCGGCGGTTGGGCGCGTCGTCTCGCCGCGCGGCGTCGTGAGCCGGCGGCCTTTGTACGCGCCCGCGATGATCCGCACCTCAGCCGACGCTCGCGAGATCGAGCTTGCCGCGCCAGCGCGTGAGCAGCGCCTGCCGCAGGCCACGCTGCGCCGGCTGCCGAAGCTCGGGATCCTCCGCGGTGATCGTCTGCGCCTCGCGGCGCGCCTCCTCGAGGATCGCGGCATCGCGCAGCAGGTCGGCGACCCGGAACTCCGGCAAGCCGGACTGCCGTGTGCCGAAGAACTCGCCGGGACCGCGCAGCTGCAGGTCGACCTCCGCGATCTTGAAGCCGTCGTTGGTCTCGACCATCGCCGCCACGCGGCGCTCGGCGTCCTCGCCGAGACGGCCGCTCGTGAGCAGGATGCAGTACGACTTCCAGGGCCCGCGGCCGACGCGGCCGCGCAGCTGGTGAAGCTGCGACAGTCCGAAGCGCTCGGCGTGCTCGATCAGCATGACGGAGGCATTCGGGACGTCGATGCCGACCTCGATCACGGTCGTGGCCACCAGCACGTGGATGGCGCCGGCCTTGAACGACCGCATGATCGCGTCCTTGTCCTCGCTCGCCAGGCGGCCGTGCAAGAGCCCGACGACGAGCTCGGGAAACACCTCGCGTTGCAGCTGCTGCGCCATGTCCGTGGCCGCTTTGAGATCAACCAGCTCGGACTCCTCGACGAGCGGGTAGACGACGTACACTTGCCGGCCGTCCGCGATCTGCTCGCGCAGGAAGGCGTAGATCGCGGCGCGCTTGCTCTCGGTGCGAGCGACGGTCGTGACGGGCTTGCGGCCCGGCGGCAGCTCGTCGATGACGCTCACGTCGAGATCGCCGTAGAGCGTGAGCGCGAGCGTGCGCGGAATCGGCGTGGCGGTCATCACGAGCACGTCGGGCCGCTCGCCCTTGCCCTTCAGGCGCGCCCGCTGGTGGACGCCGAAGCGATGCTGCTCGTCCACGACGGCGAGACCGAGCCGCCGGAACTCGACCGACTCCTGCACCAGGGCATGGGTGCCGATGACGCAGCCGATCTCGCCGCTCGCGATCGCCGCGCGGCGGGTCGCACGCTCTTTCGCTTTCAGCCCCGACGTCAGCAGGGTCACCTTGATGCCGAGCGGCTCCAGCAGCCGGCGGAACGTCGCGAGGTGCTGCTCGGCGAGAATCTCCGTCGGCGCCATGACCGCCGCCTGGTAGCCCGCCTCCACCGCCGCGCACACGGCGAGCGCGGCGACCACGGTCTTGCCCGAGCCGACGTCGCCCTGCAGCAGGCGATGCATCGGATACGGCGCCGCCATGTCGCCGCGGATGTCGTCCCACACGCGCTCCTGCGCCGGCGTCAGCGCAAACGGCAGGCTCGCCCGCAGCCGCGCGAGGAGCTCGCCGCGCGGGCGCATCGACACCCCCCGCTGCCGCGTCGTGCGCGAGCGGAGGATCGCGAAGCCGAGCTGAAGGAGCAGGAAGTCGTCGAAGGCCAGGCGCCGGAGCGCGGCGACGCGCTCGGCTTCGCTCGCGGGAAAGTGAGCGCCGCGCAGGGCATCGGCCAGCGGCGCGAGATGGCGGCGCGCACGCACAGCGTCGGGCAACGTCTCGTCCACCTCGTGCGCGTGCGCCTCGACGAGACGCCAGAGCAGCGAGCGCAGCGCCTGCTGCGGCAGCCCCTCGGTGGTCGAGTACACGGGCACGAGCGCGCCGGCGTGGATCGGCTCGTCGTCGCCCGCGTCGACCGTCTCCCATTCCTGAACGTGCAGGCTGATCTTGTCCTTGTAGCGCGCGCCGCGGCCGTGCACGATCAGCCGCTGCCCGCGCTGCACGGCGCGGGCGACCCACGGCCGCCCGAAGACGGTGGCGGTGCCATAGCCGCTCTCGTCACGAAGCACGATGGCCAGCGGCTGTCGGTGGCGACCGGGCGGCGGCGGACTGAGGCCGATCACCACGCCCGAACACGTCGCGACCTCGCCCGGGCGGAGCGCGCGCAGCGGTGTGAAGCGCGTGCGGTCCTCGTGGCGCAGTGGCAGGTGGAAGAGCGCGTCGCCGACGGTGGTGAGGCCTTTCTTCGCCAATTGGGTGGCACGCTGCGGCCCCACGCCCTTCACGTACTGCAGCGGCGTGCCGAGGCCGACGGGCGCGCGCGTTTGCCGCGTCTCGGTCATCGTGTTATAAAACCTGCTGGTTCCGAGCCGTTCGCGATCCGCCCCAGGCGATCCGTAATGCAATTCGAGGAGTGATCATGGCTCAGCGGTGTGATGTCTGCGGCAAAGGCCCTTCGGTCGGCAACTCGATCAGTCACGCTCACAAGCTGACGCGTCGCCGCTGGCTCCCGAATCTCGTGGCCATGCGCGCGCTGGTCGGCGGCCGCGCGAAACGCGTGCGCGTCTGCACGCGCTGTCTGAAGGCGGGCAAAGTCACGAAGGTCATTTAAGCACAGACGGGAGGGGGGTCGGCCCCCTCCCGTCTGGTGACTGGTGGAGGGCCGCGACCCCCCACCGGTGACTGATAACGTCCTTACTTCTTCTTTTTCTTGGTGGCCTTCTTCTTCGCCATTGAGGTTTCACCTCCCTCCCTGTCGCAATCAGAATCGGGTGCTGCTCCTCAGTAGCCCATCGCCTCGCGGCGTAGATGCTCGGCCTGCTCGGCGCCTCGCGGCTCGTGGCCGACGAGATCGACATAGAGTTGCGGAAGGCTGACCACCTTCAGGCCCGCCTTTTCGAGTACGCCGTAGAACACACCCGGGTCGTAAGGCGAGAGCAGGTGTAGCGCGCCATCGCTCTGGCCCGCGGGCCGGAGCTCGAGCGCGGCCGCGACGGGCGCCGGATCGCCCTCGAGATAGCAATGCAGCCCGCTGAGTCGTGGCTGTGGTGCCACGAGCGACAAACCGGCGCCGAGCGTGAACGCGTATCGGCGGCCGTCGGCAGAGGCCGCGCGGGCGACGTCGGCCATCAGTCGTCGGTTCACCCGCTCGGTCACGAAGTAGGACGCGATCTCGTTCACGCGATACGTATAGGACTCACGCCAGGCCTCGAGCAGGTCGGCTGGCTTGCCGAGATGCAGGCGCTGAGCGTGGTCGCGCTCGACCCAGCGCAGGTCCTCGAGCCGGCTGATCACGTTGTGCGAGTGGCCGAGGCTGACTTCGGCCGCCCTCGCCAGCTCTTCGAGCCGCCACGCGCGATGCGGCTCGGTGAGGAGCACGCGCACCACGCGCGTCGCGCGCGGCGCGAACAGCGAGCGCAACGGGCGCGTGGAGGGCCGGACGTTGCGCTTGCCCTCCTTCTCGATCAGGACGTGATCGAAGGCGAGGTAGCAGTTGCCGGAGAGGTCCACGTAACCGAGGTTGTTGTCCTTGAGGATGCGGGCGCTCTGCGGCCCGATGTACGTGGCGGCCGCCACGGGATATGCCGTCGGCAGCTCGCGCCGAACCTCGGCCAGCCGTGTCACCACCGCGCGGATGTGCCGCGGCTGTCCCAGGGGGCTGACCTCAACGGCCAGGAGACGCTCCACCTCGCCGAGGCGGAATTTCACCGCCACG
This sequence comes from Candidatus Rokuibacteriota bacterium, assembly GCA_003220475.1. Lineage (GTDB taxonomy): Bacteria > Methylomirabilota > Methylomirabilia > Rokubacteriales > CSP1-6 > AR12. The sequence goes on from QHSO01000031.1 coordinate 11,197, forward strand.
TCGATGGGTTTGCCCGCAATCCGGAGATCGGAAAGCTCCTCCCATGCTTTCGCTTTGGGAAAGAGCTCGCGAAGGCGCTGGGCTACTTGTCGCCGAATTTCCCCGGTTTTCGTCATGTTTCTCTCGTCCAGGGCGTTTCAGCATCCGCTGAAACAATAAAGACAACTGAAACGCCTTGTCAACTCAAAACTTATCCCTCACGACTAGAACACTGAGTGGGTTGGTGCGACCTGGATGTTTCGAGGCCGAGAAGCCTAGTCTTCGCCGTCCTCGATACGGTGCATGGTTTCGTCGTCGAGCCCGAAATAGTGCCCGAGCTCGTGCACGACCGTCTCGCGCACGATGTCGGCCATGTCTTCTTCGTCTTCGGCGTCTTCTTCGATCGGCCCCTGGTAGATCGTGACGACGTCGGGCAGGACGTTGCCATACGAGCCGTCGCGGCGGGTCAGGTCGATGCCACGGTACAAGCCATAGAGCGTGTCCGGCGGCTCGATGCCCATCTCGGCCAGCGTCTCGGCGTCAGCCCAGTCCTCGACGACAACCGCGATATTGGCGATCTTCTGCCGGAACTTCTTGGGCAGCCCCCGCACCGCCCGCTCCACCAGCGCCTCGAACTCCCCCCTCGTCACGCCGCCTCAGTCCCCGCGAACCCTACCGCCCCGCTGACGGAAGTGCAGCTCGCGCCGTCCTCCCGGAGCGAAGCGACCGCGAACCTTCGATGCTCGACGCCCTCGCGGAGCGAAGCGACCGCGAAAGTTCGATATCGAATGGCCACGGCGAGCGGAGCGACGAGATGGGTCCAGATGCGAGGCGGCGAGGAGCTCGCGACTGAGGCGTAGGCCGCCTACGCCGCAAGGAGCGAGCGACGAGCCAACGACGCAGATGGGCCCATCTCGTCGCTCCGCTACAGGCCCCGGACGCGCTCAACATTGATGACGTCAGGAACCTCTCGGATCGCGGTCATAATGTCCTGCAGCTGGCTGAGGTCGGCAACTTCCACGACGAAGTTGTTGATGCCGTGGCGGTCGTCGGTGACGGTGACCTCGGCTTTGACGATGTTGCCGTTCTTGCTGCTGATGGCGCCCGTGATCTCGGAGAGCAGGCCGGGACGGTCGTTGCCGATGTAGACGGCGATGCGGACGGGACGCTTGGCCGGCTCCTGCGCGGGTGCCTCGACGTCCCACTCCACGTTGATGAGCCGCTCGCGGTCGAGCACGCTCTTGGCCACGGTCAGACAGTCGCGCGCATGAACCGTCAGGCCGCGGCCGCGCGTGATGAAGCCGACGATCTGATCTCCGGGCAGCGGGTTGCAGCACTTCGCGAAGCGCACGAGCAGGTCGTCGACGCCACGGATGCGCACGCCCTGATCGGTTTTCGGCCGCGTGCCCGCCGCCGCGGCCGCGCGCGGACGCTCGATCGTATCGAGCGTCGCGCCGGGCGCGAGCTTGTTCAGCAACTGATGGACGGAGGCCTTGCCGTAGCCCACCGCGGCCAGCACGTCCTCGGGCGTCGGGTAGCCGAGGTCCGCCGCCGCCCGCTGCATCTCCTCGCCGGCGAGAAGGGCAGCCGGATTGAGGCGATACTTCTTCGCCTCGCGCTCGAACAGCTCGCGGCCGAGCTCGATCGACCGGGCGCGCTCCTCGACCTTGAGCCACTGGTTGATCTTCGTGCGGGCGCGCGTCGATTTGACGAACTTGAGCCAGTCGCGGCTCGGGTGCTGGTTGGGAGACGTGACGATCTCGACGATGTCGCCCTGGCGCAGCGTGGTCCGCAGCGGAACGAGCTTGCCGTTCACTTTGGCGCCGACACAGTGCTCACCCACCTTCGTGTGCACGGCGTAGGCGAAATCGATCGGCGTCGCGCCGTCGGGCAGCGCCTTGACGTCGCCTTTGGGCGTGAAGACGTAGACCTCGTCGGGGAAGAGATCGACGCGCACGCTGTCGAGGAACTCGCGCGGATCCTTGGTGTCCTGCTGCGTCTCGATGAGCTGGCGCAGCCACACCAGGGACTCGTCGAGCTTGTCCTTCCCCGTCTTCTTTTCCTTGTAGAGCCAGTGGGCGGCGATGCCTTCCTCGGCGATGCGGTGCATCTCCCACGTGCGGATCTGGATCTCGACCGGGTCGCCCTTGGGTCCGATGACCGTCGTATGCAGCGACTGGTACATGTTGACCTTCGGCATCGCGATGAAGTCTTTGAACCGTCCCGGGACCGGCTTCCAGAGCGAGTGGATGACGCCGAGCGCGCCATAACAATCACGGACGGAATTGGTGATGACTCGGACGGCGGTAAGGTCGTAAATCTCGTCGAACTCGCGACCTTGATCATGCATCTTCTTGAAGATCGAGTAGAAGTGCTTGGGCCGGCCGCGGATCTGCGACTCGATGCCGACTTCCGACAGCTTGCGCTCGATGATCGCGATGACCTGGTTGATGTCCGTCTCGCGCTCGAGCCGGCGCTTGGCCACGCGCTTTTGAAGATCCACGTAGGCGTCGGGCGACAGCGTGCGCAGGGCAAGATCCTCGAGCTCGGCCTTCACCTTGGCCATGCCGAGCCGGTGCGCCAGCGGCGCGTAGATGTCGAGCGTCTCCTGGGCGATCTTGCGGCCCCTGTCCGAGGCGAGGTAGTCGAGCGTGCGCATGTTGTGCAGGCGATCGGCGAGCTTGATCATCAGCACGCGCAGGTCGCGCGCCATCGCCACGAGCATCTTGCGGAAGTTCTCGGCCTGCCGCTCCTCGCGCGAGGAGAAGGCGAGCTTGCCGAGCTTCGTCACCCCGTCCACCAGCTCGGCGATCTCCTTGCCGAACTCGGTCTCGAGCTCCGCCTTGGTGGCGCCGGTGTCCTCGAGAACGTCGTGCAGCAGGCCGGCGGTCACCGTGGTGACGTCCATCTTGAAGCCGACGAGGAGGGTGGCGACTTCCAGGGGGTGGGACAGGTACGGCTCGCCCGAGGCGCGCTGCTGACCGCGGTGGGATCGCTCAGAGAACCGGTAGGCGCGCTCCAGCATCGCCAGGTCGGCGCCCGGCAGATACTTCGGGATCTCCTCGATCAGCGCCTGTAGTTGGGTCACCTGCCCCGCACCCCTGTGTAATCATGTGATTTTACGCGCTTCTCCGCCTTTCGCCAGCCTTTTTTTGCGCGCGCCCAGCCGGCCCTCGACGTACAGCGTCCAGTCGACGACCAGCGCCGCAGCCACATAGGTGGTCGAATACGTGCCGGTGATGACCCCGACGAACAGGACGAAGGCGAAGTCTTCGAGCGTCTTGCCCCCGAAGGCCAACAAGATAGCGGTTGACAAGAAAACCGTCAGAGCGGTGAGGACCGTCCGCGACAGGGTCTGGTTGACCGCGTCGTTCATCTGCTCGGCAAACGGCCGCCCGCGGACCGTCGTCTTGCCCCGGTTCTCGCGCAGCCGGTCATAGGCGACGATCGTGTCGTTGACGGAGTAGCCGATGATCGTCAGCAGCGCCGCCAGCACCGGCAGCGAGAACTCCCGGTGCATGAGCGACATCGCGCCGAGGCAGACGATGACGTCGTGGAATACCGCCATGACCGCGGCCACGCCGCCCTTGAGGTCGAAGCGCAGCGCGATATAGAGAAGGATGCCGATCAGGCCGAACACGACGGCATAGATGGCCTGCCACTGCAGCTCCTTGCCGACCTGTGGTCCCACGAACTCGACACGGCGGATCTCGGGCTTGGCCAGGCTCGGCTCCGCGGCCAATGCCCTCTCCACTTTCTTCGTAAGCTCCTCGGACGAGGCGGCGGTGAGCGGCGCCCGGATGATGAACTCGCTGGTGCTGCCGAACTCCTGGATGATCGACTCGCCCATCCCGATGCGGCTCAGCGCCTTGCGGATGTCGCCGACGGTCGGCGTCTTCTCGAAGCGCACTTGCACGAGGGTGCAACCGGTGAAGTCGATGTAGTAACGCAGGCCCTGCGTGGCCAGCGACACGAAGCCGATGAGCGTGATGAGGCCCGAGAGCAGGTATGCCCAGCGGCGATTCCCGATGAAATTGTAGTTGGGGGTCCGGAAGATCTCGATCATATGGACACCGTCGCGACCTTCCGCCGGCCCATGTAGACGACGTCGAACAACAGCCGCGTGAAAAAGGTGTCGATGATCGTGCGGAACGCGCGATGGAAGCCCGCATCGATGGAAGCGCGCACGGTCTTGCCGATCCGCAGCTCCTCCCGGATCCGCTCGAAGATGAGGATGTTGGTGTCCACCGCCATGCCGATCGTCAGCGCGATGCCCGCGATGCCCGGCAGGGTCAGTGTCGCGCCGAAGGCGGCCATGCACGCGAGCAGGATGATGAGGTTCAGGATGAGCGCCACGTCGGCGATGAGCCCGGACAGCCGGTAGTAGGCGAGCATGAAGAGGACGACGACAACCCCGGACGCGACGATCGCGATCATGCCCTGCCGGATCGAATCGGCGCCGAGGGACGGGCCGACCGTCCGCTCCTCGAGGATCTGCACCGTCGCAGGCAGCGCGCCCTCGTTGAGCACGATCTTCAGATCCTGTGCCTCCTGGATCGTGAACCGCCCGGTGATGACCGCGTTGCCGCCCGGTATCCGCTCGTTGATGCGCGGGGCCGAGCTGACGACGCCGTCGAGGACGATGGCCAGCGACCGGCCGACGTTCTGCTCGGTGATCTCGGCAAAGCGCTGCCGGCCCGCCTCGTTGAACGTGACGGTGACCTGCCAGTTGCCCGGCGAGTTCGGGTCCGCGGCGACGTTGGCGGAGGTCAGCGCCGATCCCGTCAGCAACGGACGCTTCTGAACCACGACGTACGGCACCAGTCGGTCGGTCTTGGTGTTGGGGTCGACGACGCGTCGCGGGAGGATCTCGACCTCCGGGCCGAGCTGCCGCGCCAGCGCCTCGGCGTCGCCGCCCTCGACGAAGCGCTCGACGAGCCGAAACTCGAGGTAGCCGGTCTTTCCGATCAGATCCTTCGCGCGCTGGATGTCCTGGATCCCCGGCAGCTGGATGAGGATGCGGTCCTCGCCCTGGCGGGCGATCGTGGGCTCGGCGACGTTGAACTTGTCGATCCGGTTGCGCAGCTTCTCGAGCACCTGCTTGGCTGCGTCTTCCCTCACCTGACGCTGCACACGCGCAGACATCGTCATCCGGAAGCGTCCGGCCGCCTGGTCGTCGTTGCTGCGCTCGAACGTCTGGAACTCGTTCGCGACCGTGATCGCGTCGTTCCATGACTGCGGCGCCGCCAACTCGACGACGAACGCGGCCAGGCCGTCGCGGGCGACGCGACGATGCGCGATGCCGCGGCGCTCGAGCGCGGCCGCAAAGTCCTCCGCCGCGCGGTCGCTCTGGTTGGCCACGTGCTTGTCGGTCTCGACGCCGAGCACGAGGTGGATCCCGCCCTGCAGGTCGAGTCCGAGGTTGATCGCCTTCTTCGGCGGGTACAGATACCAGAGCGAACCGAGGAGCACGACGAGGACGATGATGATGCGCGTCCGCAGATTCCTAGGCATCCTTGTCGCCCTGCACCTCCACGACGCGCCCGATCGACGCGCGTTCGAACTCGAGCTTCACCTGGTCCGCGACACGCAGGGTCACGGTCTTGTCGGTGAGATTGGTCACGGTCCCGAACATGCCGCTCGTGGTGACGACCTTGTCGCCGCGCTTGATCGCCGACAGCATACGGTCGCGCTCCTGCCGCTGCTTCTGCTGCGGTCGGATCATCAGGAAATAGAAGATGGCGAACATCGCGCCGAACATGATGAGCGTCGGCATGAGCTGCGAGCCGCCGATGCCGCCCCCCGGCGAGGGCGCCATCGCCCAGGCGACGTCGGGGAAAAACAGGTTCATAGGGCAGTCAGCATACCCGATCGCTCGACAAAACATAGCGCGAGAAAAACGCGCGCCGGAAGGCGTCGAACGTTCGTGCGGCGATTGCCTCGCGCATTGTCGCCATCAGACGCAGATAGAACCGCACATTGTGCAGGGTGAGCAGCCGGTAGGCCAGCAGCTCTTCGGAGACGAACAGATGACGCAGGTACCCGCGCGAGAAGGTGCGGCACGTGTAGCAGTCGCACGCGGCGTCGAGCGCCGCCGCCTCGCGCGTCCAGCGGGCCTGCTTGATCGTCACCGGCCCCGTCGAGGTGAACGCCTGGCCGTTGCGCGCATTGCGGGTGGGCAGCACGCAGTCGAACATGTCGACGCCGCACGCGACGCTCTCGACGAGGTCCTCGGGCTTGCCGACACCCATCAGGTAGCGCGGACGATCCGCGGGCAGCGCGGCGGCGACCCTCGCGGTGAGGTCGACCATCGTCGGCTTCGGCTCGCCGACGGCCATGCCGCCGATCGCATAGCCGTCGAAGCCGAGCGCCACGGTTCGTTCGACCGCCTCCGCGCGTAGATCCTCGTACGACCCGCCCTGGACGATGCCGAACAGCGCCTGACCGCCGTCGCCCGCGGCATGCGCCGCGCGCGCGCGCTCGGCCCAGCGCAGCGTCAGCGCCAGCGAGCGCTCGGTCGCCTCACGGGTGGCGGGATACGCCAGACATTCGTCGAGCGGCATCGTGACGTCGGCGCCGAGCGCGCGCTGGATGTCGACGACCGACTCCGGCGACAGGAAGCGCGTCGCGCCGTCGAGGGGCGCGCGGAACTCGACGCCGTCGTCGCTGATCTTGCGGATCTTCGCGAGGCTGAAGACCTGGAAGCCGCCGGAATCGGTCAGGATGGCGCCGCGCCATCCCATGAAGCGATGGAGCCCGCCGAGGTCGCGCACGACGTCGGGGCCGGGACGCAGCAGGAGATGATAGGTATTGCCGAGCACGATCTGCGCGCCGGCGGCCTCGAGGTCCTCGGGCGTGAGCGCCTTGACGGTGGCCTGCGTGCCGACGGGCATGAAGACGGGCGTGTCCACGACGCCGTGGCCCGTGGTGAGTTGGCCGCGGCGCGCGGCGCCGTCGGTCGCCGTCACTTCGAACCGCATTTATTGGACCGGGGCCGGCGAGGCCGGCCCAAACCGAGGATGGCCTGAGCAAGATGGTACCCGGCTCCGTGCGCCCATACGCGATCGGGTGCCCATCACGAAATCAGCGTGGCGTCGCCGTAGGAATAGAACCGATAGCGGGCGGCGACGGCGTGGCGGTAGGCGGCGAGCACGGGGTCGCGACCCGCGAACGCGGCGACCAGCAGCAGCAGCGACGAGCGCGGCAGGTGGAAATTCGTCAGCAGCGCGTCGACGACGCGGAACCGATGACCCGGCCGGATGGTGACGTCGGCGACGCCGTCGAACGGCCGCACGCGCCCCGTCTCGTCGGCGGCGCTCTCGAGCGCGCGCACCGTCGTCGTGCCCACGGCGACCACGCGCCGGCCCTCGCTGCGCGCGCGATCGATCGCCTGCGCGGTGGCGTCCGTGATGCTGCCGCGCTCCGGCGCGATCCGATGCGCTTCCACCGTGGCCGCGACCACCGGCCGGAACGTCGCCGGCCCCACGTGCAGCGTCACGGCGTGGATCTCCACGCCGGCGGCACGAAGCGCCGCCAGCATCGCCTGGCTGAAGTGCAAGCCCGCCGTCGGTGCGGCGACGGAGCCGGGCGACGTCGCGTACACCGTCTGGTACCGCTCCCAGTCCTCCGGCGCCGGCTTGGCGTGACGCGTGATGTACGGCGGCAGCGGCGGCAGACCGTGCGCCTCGAGCAGCGCGGCGATCGTCCCCTGCTCACGCGCGATCACGCGCGCGCCGTCGGGGTCGGCGCCCATGACGCGCAGACGCACCCCGCCCGCGCGCAGGTGGGCGCCGGGCCGGCAGCGCCGACCCGGCCGCACCAGCGCGCGCCACGCGTGCTCGTTCAGTGGCTCGACGAACAGTAGCTCGACGGGCCGGCCGGCGTCGTCCTCGGCGAGCACGCGGGCGGGAATGACGCGCGAGTCGTTCACCACCAGACAGTCACCGGCGCGCAGCAGGGACGGTAGCGCGGTAAACGTGCGGTCCGCGAGTTCGCCCGAGGTCCGCCGCAGCACCAGCAGCCGTGAGGCATCGCGCGTCTCCGCCGGCGCCTGGGCGATGAGCTCCGGCGGCAGCTCGTAGTCGAAGTCGCCAATGTTCACGCCGTGTTAGTGTACATGCTCGCGAGCGTTGACTGGCAGCCCCGCGGCCTCCTACAGTCGATTCAGAGGCCGCGCATGCTCGCCTGGTTCCTCGATCCCATTGCCGCAGGCCTCACCCGCATCTACGGGCGCTCCCTCGGCCACGACGTTGCCGTCGTTTTCGTCGTCGCGTTCGTCCTCACCGTGATCGTCACCGCGCGCTGGAGCCGATCGGGGATCACCGCTGCCGTCGGAATGTCAGTCGTAAGCCCGCGCGGAACGCTGCGACTGCTCACGACGACGACACCCGCGATATGGCGCGGCACGGGCGGGGCGAAGGCCGCCGCGCTGGCGCTGGGGGCGTCCGTCCTCGCGACAGCGCTCACCGCGCTTCCCCTCGTCATCGGCACATGGCTCGTTCTCGACGGCGAGCTCGCCCGGGGCGTCATCTATACGCTGCTCGGCTACCTCTATATCTGGGTATTCCTCGGCCTGCTGCCCATCTGGGTCGTCGTCGGATGGTACGAGTACGGCTTCTGGCAGAGCCTGCTCGGCAACGGCCTGATGCTCCTCGCGCTGAGTGCTCCGGAGTGGCTGCTGGCGCGCGCACATCGCGCGGCGCCGGCGGCCGGCGACGTGACCGCCCACGCGGCGGCGAAAGAGGGAGCGCCATGAGGGGTTGGCTATCGACGTTCACGCTCGGGCTCGTGCTGCTGCTCAGCAGCGCCGCGTCGGCGACGGACCTCGCCGACTTCCATCCGGTGGCGGGACCGACCACGGTGGATCTCGGCCGCGACCTGGCGAGCCTCAACGTCGGCGCCGACTACTACTTCGTCGACGCCGCGAACACGAAGAAACTCATGCAGGCGCTCGGCAACCCCCCCTCCGACAGCGAGCTGGGAACGATCATTCCGAAGAAGGCCGCGGAGTGGTTCGTCGTGCTCGAGTACGAAGAAACGGGCTACGTGAAGGACGAGCAAGGCTCGTCGCTCGACGCCGCCGCGCTCCTCGAATCGATCCGCAAGGGCACCGAGCGCTCGAACGCGCAGCGCAAGCTTATGGGCCACCCGGCCATGCACCTCGTCGGCTGGGTCGAGCAGCCGCACTACGACGCCGTCAACAAGCGCCTGGTCTGGGCGCTGTCGGGGCGCGCGGAGGACGCGGAGGAAGAGGTCGTCAACTTCAACACCCGCGTGCTCGGCCGCCACGGACTGATCTCGGTCGTGCTCGTCACCGATCGCGGCCGCTTCGAGCGCGATCGCGCCGTCGTCCCGGACCTCATCGGTGGAATCAGCTTCAAGCCGGGCAAGCGCTACGAAGAGTTCGTGCGGGGCACGGACAAGGTTGCCGAGTACGGCCTGGCTGCGCTCGTGGCGGGCGGCGCCGGCGTGGCGGTGGTGAAGGCGGCGCAGATGGGACTCCTCGCGCGGTTCTGGAAGGTGTTCGTCATCGGCGGTATCACGGCTATCGGAGGCTTCTGGCGATGGCTCACCGGTCGGGGGAAGACGGCGACCGCGTGAGATGACGGCGTCGAACACCGGGATCGATCGCCGGCGCGTCGCCGCGATGGCCGCGGAGCAGACGACCGGCGATCTCCTCGACACGTGGGCCTTCTTCCGAGACGAATTCGAGGACGGCGCGCAGGCCGTCCTCGCCTCTGAGCTCGCGTGCCGCGGCGTCAGCCTGGACGACGCGGATCTGGCCGCCTACCGCGAGCGCCGGCGCGCTGAGGTGCTGACGGTTCGCGATACGTTCGCACGCTGCCGCTACTGCGCGCGGCTCGCGCCCAACGGACTCTCCGTGCGCTTCTATCTGCTGCTGCTGATTCCGATCTGGTCCACGACCATCCACTTCTGCGACGCCCACGAGGGCGAGGTGTCGACGCTCACCGCGCGCCTGGCGCGCTGGGTGTCCAATCTTCTGTGGGGCGTGCGTTACGCGCGGGTGCGGGCGCGTCCCGGGCAACCCGGGGCGCTCCTCGATCCGGGCTAGCGTTCAGCCGATCTTGCTGCCGGGCGAGACGGCCTGGTCGACGTTCAGCAGGACGACCTCACCGCGCTCGTCGTAGGCGCCGAGCACGAGCACCTCCGAGACGAACGGCCCGATCTGCTTGGGCGCGAAGTTGACGACGGCGATGACGCGGCGGCCGATCAGCGCGCGGGCCGCGTAGTGCGCGGTGATCTGCGCGCTCGAGCGCTTGGTGCCGAGCTCGGGACCGAAGTCGATCCAGAGCTTCAGCGCGGGACGGTGGGCCTCGGGAAACGGCTGGGCGTCGGTCACGACGCCGACACGCATGTCGACCTTCTCGAACTCGGTTTGCTGGAGCGGGGGTGATTGTAGCGGGCGAGCCGACTGTCGTCCCGGGATAGAAGAACTCGAGAATTTTGCGCGCGGAGTAGCCCTGCTCGGCCATGCCCTTGGCGCCCCACTGGCACATGCCGGCGCCGTGGCCGTAGCCGCGCCCGCTGAAATGCGCCCAGTCGCCGTCCATCGCCACCGCGAACAGCGTCGACTTGAGCCGATCGTAGCCGAGCATCCGGCGGAAGTCGTTGCCGCGAAGCCGCGCGCTGCTGCGGGCGCCGTGCACGGTGACGAGCGCCGCGCGCAGCGAGGGCGTGCGCTCGCTGACCTCGACGGCGCTGACGCCGCCGACGTCGACGTTGTTCTTGCGCAGCACGTCGGTGAGCGCGTCCAGTCTGAGGTCGAGGTTCCAGTAGAAGTGCGGTGAGCCGACCGAGAAATCGCAGCGCACGGGCTTGAGCGCCGGCAGGTTGCGTGCCGCGAAGATCATGCGTGGATCCTCGGTGTAGCCGCCGCTCTCCGTGTGATAGAAGGCCGGAAACAGCTCGCCTTCCCACAGCAGCACCTGGCCGGCGGTGTCCCGCACCGCGCCCCAGATCGGCGAGGTGGCGGCGACGCGGCCCGCGTACTGCTGATGCACCGTGGACGCGAGGATGTGGTACGGCTTGCCGGTGGCGATGCTGCGGTGATAGGCCGCATACGTGCGCGCGACGACGGCCTGCGCGCGCAGCATTTCCAGCGGCCATTTCTCGCCCGCCTCCGCCCGCACCACACCGACCACGTAGTCTTCCAGGCGAAGCTCGTTCACCACGACGAGCCCCTCGCCGCTGCGCATGATCTCGAGCGGTGCGGGATAGTCGCGGCCGTTCAGCCGGATCACGTTCTCGCTGCGCAGGCGGAACGCCGAAGCGCGGCGGCCGTCGATCTCGACGGCGCCGCCCACAACACTCGCGTGCACGACCTCGGCACGCCAGGCGCCGGGCGCGCCCGACCCGAGCGGGACGATCTCGATGTCCACGCCGCGCAGCTCGGCGGCGCGCGCGCCGTCCACCACGGCGACACGAATCGTGCTCTCGCCCGCGGCCGCATTCGTGTGAGCCACAGCAAGCGCAACGACTGCGAGCGCGACACGCCGAGCCGGCCTCGCGGCACCCGCTACAACAACGCTCAGCGCCGGCCGAACAGCCAGAACAGCAGCGAGAGCACGACCGAGAGCAGCAGCGACGTCGCGAGCGGGAAGTAAAAGGTCCAGTTGCCGCGCTGGACGTGGAGGTCGCCCGGCAGCCGTCCGAGCCACGGCACCTTGCCGACGAGCGAGATCAGCACGCCGACCACGACGAGCACGAGCCCCAGGATGACAAGCGCACGCCCGATGTCGCCCACCGTGGTTACCTGTCAAACAGCGTACCCTGCCCGGCGACGGGCGCGGCGGGCGGCTGCTTGCCGAGGTGGGCATAGGCCTCTCGGGTCGCGCGGCGGCCGCGCGGCTCACGCGCGATGAAGCCGATCTTCAGCAGATAGGGCTCGACGATCTCCGATAGCGTCTCGGTGTCGTCGTTGATGGTGGCGGCGACGGCGTCGATGCCGACCGGCCCGCCGCCGTAGATATCGATGATCGCGTCCAGGAAGCGGCGGTCGAGCTTGTCCAGGCCGCGCGCGTCCACGCCCTCGCGTTGCAGGGCGTCGCGTGCCACCGCCTCGCTGATCACCCCGTCGGCCTTGACTTGCGCGTAGTCGCGCACGCGCCGCAACAGCCGGTTGACGATGCGCGGCGTGCCGCGCGAGCGGCGCGAGATCTCGCGCGCGCCGGCCGACTCGATGCGCGCCTCGAGAATCGTCGCCGAGCGCGTCACGATCTGCGTGAGCTCGTCGTCGGAATAGAAATCGAGGTGATGGAAGATGCCGAAGCGCTCGCGCAGCGGCGCCGACAGCATCCCGGGCCGCGTGGTCGCGCCCACCAGCGTGAACGGCGCCAGGCGGTGCTTGATGGAGCGCGCGTGCATGCCCTTCTCCATCACGAAATTGACGGCGAAGTCCTCCATGGCGGGATAGAGCAGCTCCTCGACGATGCGCGGCAACCGGTGGATCTCGTCGATGAAAAAGACGTCCTTCTCCGCCAGGTTGCTCAGGAGGCCGACGAGATCGCCGCCGCGCTCGATCGCCGGGCCGGACGTCGTCACGAGGTTCGTCCCCATCTCGTTGGCGATGATGCCGGCCAGCGTGGTCTTGCCGAGGCCGGGCGGGCCATAGAGGAGCACATGATCGACGCACTCCCCGCGCTGCTGGGCCGCCTGCACCGACACGCGGAGGCTGCCGACGGCCTGATGTTGGCCGACGTACTCGTCGAAGCTGCGCGGACGCAGCGCGCGCTCGAAGGGCGCGTCGTCCGGCGCCGGCGCACGGCTCAGAATCCGGCTGTCCTCGGCCGCCACGCTCACGTCCTCTTCGCCGCCGCCTGGCTGCGATAGATCTCGTCGAAGAGCTCTTCCGGCGTCGTCACCGTCGGCCGCCGGCGGAGCGCATCGGTGATCAGCTGCGAGGCCTCGGACGGGCGATGGCCGAGCTGCTTGGTGAGCACCTCCCACACCAGCTCGCGCAACCCTTCGGCGTCGGCGGCCACCGCGCTGGTCGCGGGTGCCTCGGCCGGCGCATCCTCGCGGGCGAGCGCGAACTTCGCCACCTTGGACGACAGCTGCGCGACGATGTTCTTGGCCTTCTGCGGTCCGATGCCGGGCAGCGCGCGGAGGTACTTCTCGTCCTGGCGCGCGATGGCGGCGGCCAGCTCGGCGACCGGGGCCGCGAGCGCGCGGGCGGCGACCATCGGACCGATGTCTTTCACGGTGATGAGCTTCTCGAAGAACTCCTTGTCGAGGTCCGACGTGAAGCCGATCAGCACCGGGCGCGGTTGGTCGCGCGTCGCGTGATAGTAGATGACGAGCGCCAGCGGGCTCGCCTTGTCACCGCTCTCCGCGTGCGCGCCCTCGAGGGCGCGCAGGGCGATCGGGGGCAGGAAGACTTCGTAGCCCACGCCCATGACCTCGAGGATGATGCGATCGTCGAGCCGCCGGCGCAGCTTTCCGCTGAGGGTCGCGATCACGCCAGTCGACCTCCGGCGCGCGAGAACGCGGTGAGCGCGAGCGCCAGCGCGTCGGCCACGTGACTGGGCCGCGGCGCCGTCGGCAGGCGCAGCAAACGCCGCACGCTTTCCTGGACCTGCGCCTTCGAGGCCATGCCATGGGCGGCGACGGCGCGCTTGACCTCGGCCGGTGCCAGCGCGAGCACCGGGATCTTGTGCTGCTCGGCGGCCAGACAGATCACGCCGCGCGCGTGCGCCATGAGCAGGGCGGTACGCGGAAAGCTGTACTCGCTGTAGAGGTCCTCGACGACGACGCCGTCCGGCGCGTGCTCGGCGAGGAGGCGATCGACCCCGTCGTAGATCTGTTGCAGGCGCGCCTCGAGGGCGCGCTCGCCGTCGGTCACGATCACGCCGCTCACGACGACGACGACGGCGGCCGTCGGGCCGGGTCCGATGAGCCCGTATCCCGTGGCCACGAGGCCGGGATCGATGCCGAGCAGCCGCTGGCTAGGCAGCCGAGATGGCCTCGAGGACCTCGTCGGGAATGTCGTAGTTGGCGTAGACGTGCTGAACGTCGTCCAGCTCCTCCAGTGCCTCGATGAGCTTGACCACCGACGTGGCGTCCTTGCCCTCGACGCGCACCGTCGACTGCGGCACGTACGTCACCTGCGCTTCGGTAATCGGCACACTCGTCCGGGCCAGCGCGTCGCGCACCGCGTCCATTTGAGCAGGCGCGGTCGTGATCTCGAAAATTTTTTCGACGCGACGCACGTCGGTGGCGCCGGCGTCCAGCGCCTTTTCGAGCAGATCGTCCTCGGAGATCTTGTCGGCGTCGACGGAGATGATGCCCTTGCGCTCCAACATCCAGGCGACGGCGCCGGCCGCGCCCATGTTGCCGCCGAATTTTTCGAACGCGTGGCGGATCTCCGGGCCCGTCCGGTTCCGGTTGTCGGTGAGGACGTTGATCATCACGGCCACGCCGCCCGGGGCGTAGCCCTCGTACGTGATCTCCTCGTACGACTCGCCGGGCAGCTCGCCGGTGCCCTTCTGCACCGCGCGCTTGATGTTGTCCTGCGGCATGTTGACTTCTTTGGCGGACTCGATCGCCGCCTTGAGCCGCATGTTGCCCTTGGGGTCGCCGCCGCCGTTCTTGGCGGCGACCGTGATCTCGCGGAGGATCTTCGAGAAGAGCTTGCCGCGCTGGACGTCGGCCTTGCCCTTCTTGCGCTTGATCTGCGACCACCGGGAGTGCCCTGACATCGCCGTTAACCTCTTTGTTCGTTCGAGAGTGCGGCCTTGAGCCGCTTCACGCGCTCCAGGCGCCGCTCACGCCGGGCGGCCGCCGCCTGCCAGCGACGCCGCTCGCCCTCGGTGCGCGGCGTGAACGGCCGGCACGGCTGCGGGCGGAGGTCGCCGCCGAGATGCACGTACGTCAGATACGCGGTGCACGCGTGGCGAATCTCGCCGCTCCACGGCTGCTCGGCCAGCACCTTCACCCCCACCTCGAGCGACGACGAGCCGACGTGGTTGAGCCCCGCCTTGAACGTGACCACCTCGTGCGTGTAGATCGGCGTATAGAAGTCCATGGCGTCCAAGCACGCCGTCATCACCAGACCCTTGCAGTAGCGCATCGACAGGATCCCGCCCGCCTCGTCCAGCTCGAGCAGCATCTTGCCGGGGAACATCATGTTGCCGAAGAGCGCATCCTCGGGCAACACCGATCGCGCCGACTCGAAGCGCCACTGGAACTCTTCGTTCGCCGCGGTGTCGACGTCCTTGATCCGGGCCGCCTTCTCGGCGAAGCGCGCGAGCCGGTGCTGGCGGCGCGCCTGCGCCGCTTCCGCGAGCGCGCGCTCGGTGGCGTCTCGCGGCTCGATCTTGAGGCCGACGGGCCGCGGGCGCTCCTGCGCGTCGACGCTGACGAAGACCAGGTGCGAGTTCAGCGTGACCGCGCGCTCGCCGGTGGCGACGTTCTCGGCCCAGACGCGCACGCCGACCTCCAGCGACGAGGTGCCGATGTATTCGACGCGCGCGCGCAGGATCGCGATCTGGCCGACCTTGACGGGGTGGAGGAAGTCGATGTCGTCCATCGCGCCGAGCAGGACGGTGCCCTTCGCGACGCGCGAGGCGGCCATGGTGCCGGCCTGGGTGATCCACTGCATCATGCGGCCGCCGTGGATCTGCCCGGGCGCGCCCGCGTGCTCCGGGAACACCCACTGTATCGTCTCCGTGACGGTATCGGCGATCGACGGCATGAACACGAGCGCCCCCGGGGAGCGACGTTCGGGGGCGCCGGTTCCGTTTCTAGCACGGCGGCGTGCCGGCGCGCAAACAGGCGCCGGCGCCGCCGTGAGGCTCAGGATCCCGAAGGGGCGGAGGCGGGGGCCGCGGCCGGAAGTGCGAGGCGCTCGGCGACGAGTCGGACGTGCGCACGGTCGGCTTCCGCGCCGCTCCGTGCGGCGAGCTTGTCGGCGATCCGCAGCGCCAGCACGGCCGCGTCGCGATCGCCCAGACGCGCGAAGCCCTCGGCCGCGTTGAGCGCGCCATCGACGGCGCCCTCGGCGCGGGCGCGGAAGAGTGCGACCAGCCAGAGCTCGCGCGCGTTGCGCTTGGCCTCGTCGACACGCTCGATCACGGCGGCCAGGCGGAGCTCCGCGTCGGCGGCCTCGGCGGGCCCACGCCAGCCTCGCGTCCGCAGACCGAGCTCGCGCGCCTGCCGCCACGCCTGCACCGCGGCCGGGACATCGTAACGGGCGAGCGCCTCGTCCATCGCGGCGAGCGCGGCGAGCCGCTGAGGGTCGCGCGCGTCGGCCAGGCGGCCGCGGGCACCGGCCATGCTCGCAAGCGCGACGAGGCCCGCGATCATGACGGAGAAGACGACGACTACTCTCGCTGTGCTGCGCATGAACCCCTCCCGTCGGTCGAATCGGTCGGAGGGCTGGAGAGGCAACCGCGATGCCAGATTTGGACGTCGCGAGAGTGGCGAATTCCGCGGATTTCTGCGCGACGGCCGCGTGGCACCGGGCTCTTTGCCCGATCCGCCGTCGGCGGTGCGGGCGTCGCGCCTCGTCGTCAGGCACGCAGCCGAGGATCGAGCAGATCGCGTAGCCCGTCGCCGAGCAGGTTCATGCCGAGCACGGCCAGCAGCAGCGCCGCGCCGGGAAAAACCGCCACCCACGGTGCGCTGGCCAGAAACGTCTGGCCGTCGGCGAGCATCGCGCCCCATGAGATGGTCGGTGCCTGCGCGCCGAGACCGAGGAACGACAGTCCCGCCTCGGCCACCATGTTGCCACCCACGCCGATCGTGGCGGCCACGAGCAGCGGCGCCAGCGCATTCGGCAGGAGATGGCGCACCATGATCGCGCGATGCCCACCGCCGAGCGCCCGCGCCGCGTGCACGAAGTCGCGCGTCTTGAGCGAGAGCACCTCGCCGCGCACCACGCGCGCGATCGTCGTCCAGCCGAGGGCGACCAGCACGATGAAGACCTTGTCGAGGCCCGGCTGCTCGAAGACGGCGATGAGGCCGATCGCGAGCACGAGCGACGGGAACGCCATCACGACATCGGTGACGCGCATGAGTGCGGCGTCCACCGGTCCGCCGAAGTAGCCGGCGAGCAGTCCGATGACGCAGCCGAGGACGACGACGAGCGCTTCGACGCCGACGCCGACCGCGAGCGACACGCGCCCGCCCCACAGCACGCGGGACAGGACGTCGCGGCCGAGCGCGTCGGTGCCGAGCGGATGGCTCGCGGTGGGGCCCTCCAGTGTGGCCCCGCCGCCGCTCGCGACCGCGTGCGGATCCTCGGGCGCGAGCACCGGGGCGAGCAGCGCGGCGCCGGCGAAGAGCGCGACCAGGATCGCGCCGGCGAGGAAGCCATGATGCGAGAGCGGCCTACGCGCGGACGGCATCGCGCATCCGGGGATCGATCACGAGATAGGCGAGATCGACCAGCAGGTTGCCCAGGACGTACACGAGCGCGAAGACGAGCACGGCGCCCATCACGACCGGCAGATCCCGCTGTCCCACCGCGGCGACGAGCAGGCGTCCAACGCCCGGCCATGCGAACACGGTCTCGGTCAGCGGCGCGCCGACGAGCAGGTCGGCGAGACCGATGCCGATCACGGTGACGACGGGCACCAGCGCGTTGCGCAGCGCGTGCTTGCCGAGGACGGTCCACTCCGAGAGTCCCTTGGCGCGCGCGGTGGCCATGAAGTCCTGACGGACGACCTCGAGCAGGCTCGAGCGCGTCATGCGGGCGACGGTGCCCGTGTGCAGCGCGCCCAGCGTGACGGCCGGCAAGACGAGATTGCGGAGCGCGCCGTCGCCGTAGCCGGACACGGGCAGCCAGCCGAGCGTGACCGAGAACACGAGCGCGAGCATCAGGCCGAGCCAGAAGACCGGCGTCGAAATGCCGAGCACCGCGAGCCCCATCAAGACATGGTCGAGCGTGGAGCGCGCCCGGACCGCGGCGATCGCGCCGATGCCGACGCCGAAGACGACGGAGACCAGCGTGGCGGCGAGCGCCAGACGCGCCGTCGCCGGCAGTCGCTCGACGATGACCTCGCGCACCGGCCGCTGCTCGCGGAACGACTCGCCGAGATCAGCGCGCGCGAGCCGCGCGAGCCACGTGGCGTACTGCACGGGCAGCGGCCGGTCGAGCGCGTACTCGCGGCGAAGCCGCTCGAGCGTCTCGGGATCCGCGCGCTGTCCCATCGCCGCACGCGCGGGGTCGCCGAGGGCGGCGGCGTTGAGCGCGAAGACGAGAACGGTGACACCGAGCACCACGGGGACGAGCGCGACCAGGCGCGAGGCGACCGAGCGGAGCAGGCTAGCGCTCGAGCCAGACCTTGCGGAGCGGGGCCAGGAACTCGGGCGCGGTGGACTGCGCGCTGCGCTCGAGGCCTTTGACGTGGGGCTTGATCAGCCCGCGGCTCGCGTAGAAGTAGAGCGAGATCCAGACCGCGTCGTCGAGGATCATCTGCTCCGCCTCCTGGTAGCGCTTCATCCGCGGCGCGCCGGACGGCATCGTGTCGGCCTCGTCGAGCAGCCGATCGACGGCGGGATTGCGATACCGCGACGTGTTGCCCGGCGCGCCGACGTTGCGGCTGTGGAAGAGCACCGTCAGGAAATTCTCCGGATCGGGATAGTCCGCGATCCAGCCCTGACGGAAGAAGCCGGCGCTGCCGTCGTCCACGAGCTTGATGTGCGCGGCCCAGTCCAGTCGCCGCAGCTCCAGCGTCACGCCGATTTCCTTCAGCTGTGCCTGGATCAGCTCGGCGATGCGCTGGTTCGCGTCACTCGTGTTGAAGTGATACGCCAGCGGCCCAAGGCCGCGGCCACTGGGAAAGCCGGCCTCAGCCAGCAGACTGCGCGCCCGCTCGCGATCGAGCGGCACTCGCCTGGCCGTGGCCGTCCATCCGGCGAGCACGGGCGGCACGATGCCCGGCGCGGGCGTGACGCAGCCCTCGAGCAGGCGATCGACGATGATCGTGGGATCGATGGCGTGCGCGATGGCGCGGCGCACGCGCACATCGCTGAACGGCGCGCGCTCCACATTGAAGCGCAGCGCGCTGGTGCCGAGCGTCGGCCAGATCGCGACGTCTGCCTTGAGCTTCGGATCGGCCTGCACGGCGCGGCAGCGCCCGGTCGGGATGTCGGTGACGTCGAGCTGACCCGTGACGTACTCGTTGAACCGCGTGGCCTCGGCGGGAATGACGCGGAACACGACGCGCTCGAGATGGGCGGGACCGCGGAAGTGCTCGGGGAAGCGTTCGAGCACCACCTGGTCGTCGCGCCGCCACGACACGAAGCGGAACGCCCCCGTCCCCACCGGATGGCTCGCGAACCCGGCGCCGCGCTTGTCCACCTCCTCGCGCGGCACGATCGAGGCCGCGTCGTAGGCGACGAGGTGCAGGAACGGCGCGAACGGCCGCTCGAGGCGCAGCTCGATGGTCGCGTCGTCGATCACGCGCACGCCGGAAATCTCCGCGGCCGCGCCCTTGATGAACTCGGGCGCCCCGACCAGCTTCTCGAACACCCAGGGCCGCTTGCCGCGGGCCGCGCGCTCGAACGAGTACTTCACGTCGGCCGCGCGCACCTCGCGGCCATTGTGGAACTTCGCGCCGCGACGGAGGTGGAAGGTGTAGGTGCGGTGATCGGCGGAGACCATCCAGCGCTCGGCGAGCGCGGGAGCGGGCACGAGCTTGTCGTCCAGCTCCAGCAGGGCGTCGAAGACCTGGCGGATCACCGCGGACGACGTCAGATCGCTCGCGTGGGCGGGATCCAGCGTTGGGGGATCGGACACGAACACCATCCGCAGCGTGCCGCCGGGCTTCGCGGCGTCGGCGGCGCCGGCGAGCCCCGCGACGATCACTCCGAGCGCGAGCGCGGCGACCAGCGCCGCGCGCGTCACGAGCCGGGCTCGAGCGTGACGGCGGTCAGCCGATGCAGGCCAGTGGGATGCAGACGAAGATTGCGGACCTCGGGGCGTGTCACCCCCCACACCAGCCGCACGTAGATCGGGATCCACGGCATGTCCTCGGCCAGGAGCGCCTGCGCACGCTGATAGAGCCGCGCGCGCTCGACGCGCGAGGACAGCTGGCTCGCGCGGATGAGCACGTCGTCCAGCCTCGGGTTGCGATAGAAGGAGTAGTTGCGCGCGAGCGTGCCGGGCCGCGCGCCCTCGCTCGTGGAGAGCGGATAGAGGAGCATGTGCGGATCGCCGCCGATGACGGCGGCCTCGGCCAGCGCGATCTCGTGGGCGCCCGCCTGGTGCGCCGTCCGCACTGCGTCGGCCGGTTGCAGCTCCACGCGCACCGGGATGTCGGCGGCGCCGAGCATCGTGCCGATCGCCCGGGCGAGCTTCGGCACATTCACGCCCGACACTTCGGAGGGCGCGAGCATCGTGGGGGTGGCCCCCTGCGGCCAGGCACCCTGCGCGAGGAGCGCGCGGACCTGCGTACGCGTACCGCCGAGCACAGGCCCGCCCTCGCGTCGGGCCCACACGCCGGGCGGCAGAAAGGACTGCAGCGGCACCGCGGCATGGTCCAGCGCGACCGCGAGCGCGGCAGGATCGAGCGCGGCGGCCACCGCCTGGCGCAGCGGCTTGCGCGTGAACGGCTCCTTTTCCGTCTGGAAGGCGAGGTAGCCGACCCGCAGGCCCGGCAGGGACAGGGCTCGGTCCGCCCGGCGTGGCGCGTTGGCGGGGAACCAGATGTCGAGCGCCCGCGCGTCCATCTCGGCCTCGGCGTGATCGTCGGTGCCGACCTCGAGGAAGACGATCCGCTCGGTGTGCGGCGGTCCGGCCCAGTGACCGGCCACCGCCTCCAGCGCCATGCGACCCGGGGACGCATCGACGACACGGTAGGGCCCGGTGCCGACCAGGCGAACGCTGCCCTCGAGCTGACTCGCGGTCCGCACGATGGCCAGCGCGGGATGCGCCAGCACGGTGAGCAGCGGCGCGTAGGGCTGCGAGAGGACGATGTGGACGGTGCGGGCGTCGGCCGCGCGTACCTCCTTGAGAACACCGGGAGCGCCGCGCAGCAGCGCGGCCCAGGCTGCCGGCGGAGCCGCGGGGTCGGCTTTGAGGCCGCGGCCGAAGCTGGCGGCGACTTCCGCCGCGGTGAGCGGCGCGCCGTCGGCGAACTTTACACCTTCACGCAGCCAGAAGGTCCACGTGAGTCCGTCCTTCGAGACCGCCCAGCGCGTCGCCAGCGCCGGCTCGATGTCGGTGGAGCCTTCGCGGAACGCAACGAGCGTATCGAAGACCTGATGCGCGATCAGCGGCGTCGCGCCGTCGAGTGCGGTCGTCGGCTCGAGCGTCGCGGGCACGCCGGCCACACCGACACGTAATTCCTTCCTTGCTTGTGCCGAAACGGGAATTATCCACAGCAGCGAGAAAAGCGAGCACGCGAGCAGAGGGACGATGAAGAAACAGGCGCGCAGCATCTTCGACAGCGCCATTGCCCTCTTCTTATACGGTGGAACCCGTGTGGTACGCCACCCGTTTCGAGACAAACGAATCGCTGCCGGCTGCGGTACGGAACTTGCTCTGACAACAGGCAGCGCGTGACGGCGCGGGTGCGGCGGAGACGAGCCGTTGCGGTTGGCGAAAGGCGCGCAAATTCGCGCACGAGAACGCCGCCGAAGGACCTGACAACCTTGACTTTCTTTTTTACAGCCGCCTATACTCGGTCAGCATTTGAGCCGATCGAGCGAGGGCGGTGTTCGAAGAGTCAAGAGAGAAGGGATGGGCTATGAAGGAGTTCGACAAAAAGAGTAGCCCGGGCCGAGAGGGCTTCTCAAAGTTCCTTCCCGCCTCCATGTCCGACTCGAGCACGCGCCGTCGGCTCACCGAGTACGAGATCCAGGTGCAGGACCTGCAGGCGTATGTGCGGTCACTCGAGGCCGAGACCGTGCACCTGCGCAAGAAGCTCGAGGACACACCCAAGGACTTCATGGTGATCGAAAACAAGCTGCGCGAGGCCAACCGTCAGCTCGTGCAGGCGTTCAATCAGAACGAAAAGCTGGTCAACGCCCTCTATGAGGCGCGCGAGCAGATCACCGCGCTCAAAGAGGAAGTCGACAAGCTCTGCGCGCCGCCGTCGACGTACGGCGTCTATCTGTCGGCGAACGACGACGGCACGGTCAATATTCTCGCGCAGGGACGCAAGGTGAAGGTCAACCTGCATCCGTCGATCAAGGCGGAGACGATCAAGCCCGGCCAGGAGCTGGTGCTGAACGAAGGCCTCAACGTCGTCGAGACCGCCGGCTACGAGATCCAGGGCGAGGTCGTCATTCTCAAGGAGCAGCTCGATCCCGAGCGCGCCGTCGTCACGCTACGTGCCGACGAGGACAAGGTCGGCATCATCGCCGACCCGCTGCGCACGCTGCGTCTGAAGACCGGCGACCATCTCCTGATGGACTCGAAGTCCGGATACCTGCTCGAGAAGCTGCCGAAGAGCGAGGTCGAGGATCTGTCGCTCGAGGAAGTGCCGGACATCGGCTACGAGCAGATCGGCGGCCTCGGCACCCAGATCGAGACGATCAAGGATGCCGTCGAGCTGCCGTACCTGTACGCCGACTACTATAAGGAGCACAAGCTCACGCCGCCCAAGGGCGTGCTGCTCTATGGACCTCCCGGCTGCGGCAAGACCATGATCGCCAAGGCCGTCGCGAACAACCTCGCCGAGAAGATCTCCGAGAAGCGCGGCGAGAAGATCAAGGGCTTCTTCCTCAACATCAAGGGCCCCGAGCTGCTCAACAAGTACGTCGGCGAGACCGAGCGGAAGATCCGCGAGATCTTCGTGAAGGCCAAGGAGAAGGCCAACGAGGACGTGCCGGTCGTCGTGTTCTTCGACGAGATGGACGCCCTGTTCCGCACGCGCGGCACGGGCATCAGCTCCGACGTCGAGACGACGATCGTCCCGCAGCTGCTCGCCGAGATCGACGGCGTCGAGGGCCTGAAGAACGTGATCGTGATCGGTGCCTCCAACCGGCAGGACCTCATCGACCCGGCGATTCTGCGGCCGGGCCGGCTGGACGTGAAGATCAAGATCGAGCGCCCCGATCAGGCGGCGGCGTCGGACATCTTCCACAAGTACCTGACGCCGGAGATCCCGATCGCCGAGTCCGAGACGAAGCCGCGCAGCGGCAACATGCAGGAAGCGATCGATCAGATGCTCCGGACGACGATCGAGGCGATGTACAGCCTCAGCGAGGAAAACCGGTTCCTCGAGGTGACGTACGCCAACGGCGACAAGGAGGTCCTCTACTTCAAGGACTTCTCGTCGGGCGCGATGATCGAGTCCGTCGTGCGGCGAGCCAAGAAGCTGGCCCTCAAGCGCTACATCGGCGGGGGCGAGAAGGGCATCACCACCGACGACCTGCTCAACGCGGTTCGCGAGGAGTTCAAGGAGAACGAGGATCTGCCGAACACGACGAACCCGGACGACTGGGCGAAGATCGCCGGTAAGAAGGGTGAGCGCATCGTCTACGTCAAGCCGCTGATGGGCGAGACGCAGAAGGAAAAGCGCAACGTCGAGCGCATCGTGAACACCGGGCAATACCTCTAAGAGGGCGCCCGACGCCCATACAACGGGGGGGCGTCGGGCCCCCCCGTTCCCCCCCGCCGCAGCAAAGGCCGGGGGGTTCGTTTTTCACGGTATCGTTTTCAGCGAGCGTGGTACGGACTTCGTAGAGGGGACCGCATGGCCATCCCAAAAGTCATGGGCATCGAAACCGAGTACGGGATCACGGTGAAGAACCAGCCCGACTTCAATCCGATCCTGTCCTCCCTCCTGCTGATCAACTCCTATGAGACCTACCGCAGCTCGCGGGTGCGGTGGGACTACGAGGCAGAAAGCCCGCTGCGGGATGCCCGTGGCTTCGAGTACATGGAGGAGAAGGAAGGAACGTCGAAGGAGGAGTCGCGGCTCATCAACCTGATCCTGTCCAACGGAGCGCGCTTCTACGTCGACCACGCGCACCCCGAGTACTCGAGCCCGGAGACGACCAACCCGCGCGACACGGTCATCTGGGACCGCGCGGGCGAGCGCATCCTGAACCTCTCGCGGCAGCGCGCGGAGGCGGTGTCGCCGCCCGAGCAGCGCATCCTCATCTACAAGAACAACACCGACAGCAAAGGCAACTCGTACGGCACCCACGAGAACTATCTGATGGACCGCAAGGTGCCGTTCGCGCGCATCGTGCAGCACATGATGCCGTTCTTCGTGACGCGTCAGGTGTACACGGGCGCCGGCAAGGTCGGCTACGAGAACAACGCCGAGCCGTGCGAGTACCAGATCTCGCAGCGCGCCGACTTCCTCGAGACGGAGGTCGGGCTCGAGACGATGCACTCGCGGCCGATCGTCAACACGCGCGACGAGCCCCACGCCGATCCCGAGAAGTACCGCCGTCTGCACGTGATCGTTGGCGACGCCAACATGGCCGAGGTCTCGACCTACCTGAAGGTCGGCACCATGGCCATCGTGCTGAGCATGGTGGAGGACGACTTCATCGAGAAGGACCTCTCCATCGATGGTCCAGTGGCCGCCTTCCGCAAGGTCTCCCGCGACCTCGCCTGCCGCGACACCATCCGGCTCAAGGACGGTCGGACGATTTCGGCCATCGATCACCAGCGCGAGTTCCTCGCCCTCGCCCAGCGCTATTTCAAGGAGCGCCAGCAGCCCGAGCCGTGGGTCGGCGAGGTGATGGGCAAGTGGGAGGCGACGCTCGACCGCCTGGCCGAGGATCCCGCCCAGCTCGGCCGCGAGCTCGACTGGGTCATCAAGCGGCAGCTCATCGAGAACTACGTGGCCAAGCACGATCTCGAGTGGAACGACCACCGGGTGTCGATGATCGATCTGCAGTACCACGACATCCGGCCCGGCAAGGGCCTCTACTACAAGCTGGAGGAGTCCGAGGCGGTGGACCGCATCGTCACCGATGACGAGATCTCGAAGGCGATCTACGATCCGCCCAAAGACACGCGCGCCTACTTCCGCGGGATGTGCCTGCAGCGCTACAGCGACGAGATCGTGTCGGCCTCCTGGGACTCGGTCATCTTCGACCTCAAGGAAGGTCCCCTCAAGAAGATCTTCATGCTCGAGCCGCTGCGAGGCACCGAGGCGCACGTGCGGCAGCTCCTGACGGAATCGCCCACGGCCGCCGACCTGCTCCGGAACATCTCGCGGCCCAGCTTCGGCATGTGACGCGTCGTACACAAGGATCGCCATGAACGACCAGCGCTGGCAGCACCTGTTCCGCGACTACGCCGATTCGAGCTTCAGCGAATTGCTGCGTCGCGACTCGCCGCACCTCTTTCCCGGGCCCGAGACGCATCCGCCCTCGGGGCCCGCGCCGGTCGAGGCAGTGCCGCACGGCACGACCGTGCTCGCGCTGCGCTATCGCGACGGCGTGATCATGGCGGGCGACCGCCAGGCCACCGCGGGTTACCAGGTGGCGAGCCGTCGCATCGAGAAGATCTTCAAGGCCGACGATCTCTCCGGCGTGGGTATCGCCGGCGCGGCCGGCCCGGCCATGGAAATGGCCAAGCTGTTCCAGACCGAGCTCGAGCACTACGAGAAGGTCGAGGGCGACAACCTCTCGCTCGACGGCAAGGCCAACAAGCTCGGCCAGATGATCCGCATGAACCTGCAGGCCGCCATGATGGGCCTGGCGGTGGTGCCGATCTTCGCCGGCTTCGACGAGAAGGCGGGCGTCGGACGACTGTTCAAGTACGACATCACGGGCGGTCGCTACGAGGAGACGAACTACGACTCCCAGGGGTCGGGCAGCAAGGACGCGCGCGACTCGCTGAAGAAACTGTGGAAGCGCCACATGAGCCGCGACGACGCGCTGCGCGTCTCGCTGGAGGCGCTGACAAGCGCGTGTGCGAGACAATCCTCGCCGACCGCGCGAAGACCGGAAACGGGGGCTAGCGCATGCCGCTGCCGTATTACGTCAGCCCCGAGCAGATGATGAAGGACAAGGCCGAGTATGCTCGCAAGGGCATCTCGCGCGGCCGGTCCATCGTCACCCTCGAGATCCGCGACGGCATCCTGCTGGTGGCCGAGAATCCGTCGACGCTGCTGCACAAGGTCTCGGAGATCTACGACCGCATCGCCTTCGCGGGTGTCGGCAAGTACAACGAGTTCGAAAATCTGCGGATCGCGGGCATCCGGCACGCCGACATCAAAGGCTATTCCTATAGCCGGGGTGACGTCACGGCCAAAGCGCTCGCCAACGCGTACTCGCAGGCGCTCGGCAACATCTTTACCCAGGACATCAAGCCGTTCGAGGTCGAGGTGCTGGTGGCCGAGGTGGCCGAGGGCAACGGCAGCCGCAACGAGATCTACCACATCCTCTATGACGGCACGATCGAGGACGAGCGCAACTACGCGGCGATGGGCGGCCAGGCCGACGAGATCCGGCGGTTTCTGAAGGACCACTTCCGCGAGGGGCTGCCGCTGGACGAAGCGCTGCAGCTCGGTGTCCGCGCGCTGACGGTGACGCAAAACAAGACACTCAGCGAGCGCGATCTGGAGGTCGCGGTGCTCGACCGCGCGAAGGAGCGGCGCAAGTTCCGGCGCATCCCACCCGAGGCGCTGAGCCAACTCTTGGGCACACAGAGGTAGGACGTGCTAGGCTGAGACCGAGATGAAGCGCCGCATCTTCGGCCTGGAGAACGAATACGGCCTGACCTGCACGCTCAACGGCCAGCGGCGCCTCTCGCCCGACAACGTCGCGCGGTATCTTTTCGAGAAAGTCATCCCCGGCGCCCGCAACGCCAACGTGTTCCTCGAAAACGGCGCGCGGCTCTACCTCGACACCGGATTTCATCCCGAGTACGCGACGCCCGAGTGCGACGACGTGGTCGAGCTCGTCATCCACGACAAGGCCGGCGAGCGCATCGTCGAGGATCTCCTGCACCAGGCCGAGAAGCGGCTGCGCGAGGACGGTATCTCGGGCAACATCCTCCTCTTCAAGAACAACACGGATTCGGCGGGTAACTCCTACGGATGTCATGAGAATTACCTGGTCAGCAGAGACGTATCGTTCCAGAGGCTCGCAGAAGCGCTGATTCCGTTCTTCGTCACGCGACAAATATTCGCCGGCGCGGGCAAGGTGTTGCAGACGCCGAGAGGATTCCACTATTGCTTGAGCCAGAGGGCTCAGCATATTTGTCAGGAGATCTCCGGCGCCACAACCTCCTCCCGCTCGATCATCAACACGCGCGACGAGCCGCACGCCGATGCCGAGCGCTATCGCCGGCTCCACGTCATCGTCGGCGACTCGAATATGTCGGAAGTTGCGACATACCTGAAGATTGGAACGACGGCGCTGGTCCTTGACATGATCGAAGATGGCTTCTTCGACCGCGATTACTCCTTGCAGTCGCCGGTGCAGGCCATCCGCGATATTTCTCACGACCCGACGCTGAAGGAGACGATCAAGCTCAAGGACGGCCGCTCGATCTCCGCGCTGCAGATGCAGCTCGAGTACCTCGAGTACACCACGCGCTACGTCAATTCGATCAGCGCCGACGCCGCGTCCAAGGACGTGCTCGCGCGCTGGACCGAGGTGATGGAAAAGCTCGAGGCCGACCCGATGCAGCTCGATCGCGAGCTGGACTGGGTCATCAAGCGCCAGTGGATCGAGAGCTACATGACGCGCAATCGGCTCTCGTGGCGCGACCCGAAGATCTCGCTGATGGACCTGCAGTACCACGACATCCGACCCGACCGCGGCCTCTACTACAAGCTCGTCGGCAAGGACATGGTCGACCGCATCACCGACGACGAGACCATCGAGCGCGCCAAGCACGAGCCGCCGCAGACCACGCGCGCGCGACTGCGCGGTGAGTTCATCCGGCAGGCCAACCTCAAGGGCAAGGACTACCGCGTCGACTGGGTCTACCTGAAGCTCAACGACCCCGAGCGCGAGACGATCCTCTGCAAGGACCCGTTCCAGTCCCACGACGAACGGGTCGAGCGCCTCATCCGCTCCTTCTGACCGCCCTGGATCCCTACCAGGGATTCCGCGCCGTCCGTCTCGTCCTGCTGCTGGTCCTCGCCGGCGTCTTTTTCTGGCTCGCGGCCAGCCGCACGCCGTCGCGTCGCGTCTCCGTGGTGGCGGCGATCCTGGCCGTCGCGGCCGCGCTCGCCTACCCGAACCTCGGCTTGTTCCACGTGCGCGATCGCAGCCCGATCCACTGGCACGAGAGCTTTCACTATTTCATGGGGCCGAAGTATCTGCCCGAGCTCGGCTATACGCGGCTCTACGAGGCGACGTGGGTGGCGGGCCGCGAGCTCGGCGCGTTCGCGCAGATCCGCCAGGTCCGCGATCTCGCCACGTACGCACTTCGCGACGTCGCGACGCTCGACGCGGCGGCGGTGCGGGCGCGCTTCGCGCCCGCGCGCTGGCAGGCGTTCAAGCGCGACCTGCGCGTGTTCGGCCCGCGCATCAATCATTGGGACGCCCTGCTGGTCGACCACGGCTACAACGATCCGCCGCCGCGCGCGCTGGCCCTGCACGTCCTCGTGCGCTGGGTGCCCGCCTCCGCGGCGGCGCTCGGCGTGCTGACCTCGCTCGACTACGCGCTCATGGCGATCGCCTTCTGGGCGGTGCGCCGCGCCTTCGGGGGTCTCGCGGCCAGCCTCGCCTTCGCGTTCCTCGCGCTCTCCTTCTTCGCGCGCTTCGACTTCATCGGCGGCTCGCCGTTGCGGTGGGACTGGACCGCCGCGCTGCTCATCGGCGCCGCCGGCCTCGCGCGCGGCGCGGGCGTCCTGCCTCGCCACCGCGGCCGTGCTGGTGATCGCGGTGACGCTCGTCCTGGTGGCGATGCCCGCCACCCGCACGCTCTCAGAGGATTTCGTGGCCAAGATCGAGCGCCACAATCGCGGCGTGTACTCGAACCACGTCGGCCTCGGCTCGCTGCTCGTGTTCCATGCGACGCCGTGGGCCGAGCGGCCCGACGGCACCGTCTTCGTGGACCACGACGCCGCGTTGGCCGCGCGTCCGGCGCCGTGGGTGCTGCCGGCCGCCGGCGCGCTCTACTTCCTCCTCGCGCTGCCGCTGATGCTTCGGGCGCGGCCGCTGGAGTCGATCATGTATGCGGTGCCGCTGGTCTTCGTCGCGCTGAGCCCGGCGGGCTACTACTACTCGTTCCTCGTGCTGCTCGTGCTCCTGGCCTGGCGCGACGGCGCCGCCGACCCCCTGCGTCTCGTCGCGATGGCCCTGCTCGCCGTCGTGGGCGCCGGCGGCTATGCCCTGGAGCTCGCTTCCGCGGATATGCTGCCGCTCTTCTACAACGTGTCGATCCAGCTGGGCCTCTTCTTCGTCGTGTGGCTCGGCCTCGAGTATGTGCGGCTCGCCGCCCGACCGACCGCCGAGCGGGCCGCTGTCGGGGATTGACCCGGTTCGGCCGGCAATGCTACATCTGACTTCGACCCCTTTCGCCGCGTGGCTCCCACGCGCTGCGTGTCCCTGACAGGCACTTCGAAAAGGAGGCGCATGTTCGGTAAGAAGAACGGCAAGACGGCGAGCTCCCGCGGCGGCGACCTCACCGCGTTCATCGACGAGGCCTCCGAGATCGAGGGCAAGTACACGTTCAGCGGCACGGTGATGCTGAACGGCAAGTTCAAGGGCGAGATCATCTCCACCGATACGCTGATCATCGGCGAGAAGGCGGTCGTCAACGCGTCGATCCGCGCGGGCATCGTGCTCATCAGCGGCGAGGTCGTCGGCAACGTGCTGGCCGGCGAGCGCGTGGAGCTGCGCGGAACGGCGCGGGTGTTCGGCGACGTAGAGGCGCCCGTGGTCGTTGTCGAGGAGGGCGTGACCTTCGAGGGCAAGTGCCGCATGACCCGCGAGACCGACGGCGCCGCCGCTGCCGTCTCCCCCGACTCGCCCGTCCGTTCGAAGCGCTGAGCGCGCTCAGGCCGCGCGTCGTGGCAGCTCGGCCAGCGGGCGCGTCAGCCGCGGGCGCTCGGTGTCGCTGAGGTCGAGCGCGTCCCACGGCACGATGTGACGCTGCGGCTCGGGCGCGAAGCCTCCGAGCAGGCTCACCACGAGGTCTCCCGCGGCCAGCCGCTCGACGAGTCCGCCGACACCCAGCACGTATTCGCGCACGATCCACTCACCGTCCTCACGCTCGGCGTGCACCTCTTCGA
Source organism: Candidatus Rokuibacteriota bacterium (assembly GCA_003220475.1). Classification (GTDB taxonomy): domain Bacteria; phylum Methylomirabilota; class Methylomirabilia; order Rokubacteriales; family CSP1-6; genus AR12. The sequence continues at coordinate 41,307 of QHSO01000031.1, forward strand.
TCCGCCCGACCACGCGGCCACGGCGATCGATCACGCGCCGCCCGAGGAGATGCTCGAGCCGGATTTCCGCCATCACCGGCCTCCGGGGATGCGCGCGATCAGACGCGCGAGCCATTTCTCGACGCGCCACGCCGGCGTCTCGGTCGCGTCGATGCCGACGCGGATCTCTCGCGCGACGCTCAACACCGCCGAGCGCGGGATGCGCGTCGCGGTCGCACGCGTCGCCAGGCGGCCGAGCGGTCGCGTCATCCAGCGGGGCAGCCGCGCCAGGCGCGTCGCCGCGCCCACTTCGAGCGCGACCACCCGCGGCGGCGCATCCGGGCGGAGCTCGAGCACCACGCCGTCGACCTTGCCGAACGGTCGCCCTTCGGCGTCGAGCAGCTGCTTGTCGAGCACGTCGCGCCCGAGAGAGAGCACGGCTCAGCCTCCCAGCAGATCGAGTGGCACGGACACGATCGCGAGCACACACGCGAGCACGACCACGCCCAGCACGAACGCGTTGCCGAGACGGCTGTTGCTCCGGTCGCCGACGTACTCGCGATCGTTCATGAGCACGAGAAAGGGCACGACCGCGAGTGGCAGGCAGGCGGCGTTGAGCGCCATCGCCACGTTGGTCAGCCGCAGGGGATCGAGGCCGATCGCCGCCGGCGCCGCGGCCAGGACGAGCGCCACCGTGTAGGAGACGCTGAAGCGTGCGGCCTCGCGCGGCCGTACGTTCTCGCCCCAGTTCCACCCGAAGCCCTGCGCGATCATGTAGGCGAGCGCCAGGGCCACCTCGAGCGCGGCGCCGAAGCACGCGATGCCCAGCGCCGCCACGAACAGCGGAAATCCCCACGGTCCGAGCGCGTCGGTGAGCATCGGCGCCATCTGGTCGAACGACTCGAGCCGGGCGCCGCGCATGAACACGAGCGCGGCCACGACCAGCACGGCCGCCGCCAACGTCGCGCCGAATCCCATGCCGAACGTCGACACGAAGCGGTTGGCCGGCACGTCGTCCGGCTCCCAGCCGTCCTCCACCGCCCCCGATGAGTAGAAGTAGAAGAGATATGGCGTCAGCGTCGCGCCGAGGATGCTCACGGCCAGGAACCAGTAGCGACTCGCGTCGTAGGGAGCGCCCGACGGAACGAAGCCGGCGGCCATCTCGCGCACCGTCGGATGTAGCCGAGCCGCCGCCACCAGGAACACCACGGTCACCAGGCCGAGCAGCGACACGCCGTTTTCGACGACGCCGAAGTTCCCGCGCCAGAGCAGGAGCCAGAGCGCCACCATGACCGGCACCGCCCACCATTGAAAGCTGACCCCCGTCGCGAGTTGCAGCGCTATGCACACCGCGCCGAGCTCGGCGGCGAGGGTCAGGACACTGACAGCGACGACGCCGACGAGCGGCAACACGAAGAAGCGCAGTCCGAAGCGCTCGCGCATCGCGCCGGCGATCGTGTGATGGCTCATCGCCGCCAGCCGGCCGGACATCTCGATCAGCGCGACCAGGCAGATCGTTCCGACGAGCAGCACCCACAGCAGCGAATAGCCGTACTCGGCGCCGGCCTGGATCGAGGTGGTGATGGAACCGGCTTCGAGGAAACCGCCGAAGCTCGTGACGATGCCGAGGGCGACGTGCAGGAGCTTCTTCACGCCCCTTCGACGCTGCAACCGACATGCCTCAGGGGCGCGTGAATTGCAGATCAGCGTGCCGGGAGCGCAGGAGATCGTGGACTGGTGGAATGCGGGACGTCGTAGACACCGCCGGCGCGTCGCCGCCCTCGGGGTGGCATTGCTGGTCGCGCTTCTCACAATCATCGTCGCCGTCCACTCCGACCATCACGCGCTGGCTGCCGTGGGCGAGGACGGTCAATGGCTGCGCGCCGCCGGCGACTACGCGAGCACGCGCTACAGTCCGCTGGCGCAGATTACTGCAGCGAACGTCAGGCAGCTCCGTCCGGCCTGGTCGTTTTCCACCGGCGGCGCGCGCGGTCACGAGGCCGCGCCGCTCGTGGTGGGCGACACGATGTACGTCGTGACGCCCTATCCGAACGTCGTCTATGCGCTCGACCTGCGCGCCGGCGGCGGCACCGTGCGGTGGAAGTACGAGCCGAAGCCCGCCGCGGCGGCGCAGGGCGTGGCGTGCTGCGACGTCGTCAATCGCGGCGCCGCCTATGCCGACGGCCGGGTCGTCTTCAACACGCTCGACGCGCACACGATCGCGGTGGACGCGCGCACCGGCCGCGAGCTGTGGAACACGAAGCTCGGCGAGATCAACCGCGGCGAGACGATGACGATGGCGCCGCTGATCGTGCGCGATCGCGTCCTGGTCGGCAACAGCGGCGGCGAGCTCGGCGTGCGCGGCTGGCTGGCCGGGCTCGACCTGGCCACCGGCGCCGTCGCGTGGCGGGCGTACAGCACGGGTCCGGACCGCGACGTGCTGATCGGTCGCGCGTTCCGTCCGTTTTACGCGGCCGATCGCGTCCCGAATCTCGGCGTCACGACGTGGCCCGCCGAGGCGTGGCGCATCGGCGGCGGCACCATGTGGGGCTGGATCTCGTACGATCCCGAGCTCGATCTCGTCTATCACGGCACGGGTAACCCCGGTCCGTGGAATCCCGACCAGCGGCCGGGCGACAACAAGTGGACGTCGGCGATCTTCGCGCGCCGCCCGGCGACCGGTGAAGCGGTGTGGGCGTATCAGCTCTCGCCGCACGATCTGCACGACTACGACGGCATCAACGAGCAGATTCTGCTCGACCTCGACATCAAGGGCCGTCGCCGCAAGGTCCTCGTGCGCCCGGATCGCAACGGCTACGTCTACGTGATGGACCGGGCGACGGGCGAGGTCCTGTCCGCGACGCCATTTGCGCACGTCAACACCAGCAAGGGCGTCGACCTCGCCACGGGCCAGCTGAGCTTGAACGACGAAAAAACGCCGGTGCTCGGCAAGGTCGTGCGCGACATCTGCCCGGCGGCGCCGGGCGCCAAGGACTGGCAGCCGTCGGCGTGGTCGCCGCGGACCGGCCTGCTCTACGTGCCGCACCAGAACCTCTGCATGGACGTCGAATCGGTCGAGACCGGCTACATCGCCGGCACGCCGTTCGTCGGCATGAACGTGCGCATGTACAGTGGCCCCGGCGGGCACCGCGGCGAGGTCACGGCGTGGGATCCCGTCAACGCGCGCGCGGCGTGGAAGCTGAAGGAGCCCTTTCCCGTGTGGAGCGGCGCGCTCGCGACGGCGGGCGACGTCGTCTTCTACGGCACGATGGACCGCTGGTTCAAGGCGGTGGACGCGAAGACCGGGGAGCTGCTCTGGCGCTTCCAGACGGCCTCGGGAATCATCGGCCAGCCGATCACCTATCGCGGTCCCGACGGCAAGCAGTACGTCGCGGTCCTGGACGGCGTCGGCGGCTGGGCCGGCGCGATCGTGTCCGCCGACCTCGATCCGCGGGACACCGGCGCCGCGCTCGGCTTCGTGAACGCGATGCGGGATCTGCCCGCGCACACGGCCAAGGGCGGCACGCTGTGGGTCTTCGCGCTGCCATGAGGGCGACGGCAGGCGCGCTGCTCGCGCTGCTGCTGCTCGGCGCGGCGCCGGCGCCGGCGCCGCTGCGCGTCTGCGCCGATCCCAACAACCTGCCGTTTTCGAACGCGCGTGGCGAGGGGTTCGAGAACCGCATCGCCGAGCTGCTCGCGCGCGAGCTCGGCACGCGCGTGGAATACACGTGGTGGGCGCAGCGGCGCGGGCTCGTGCGCCACACGCTGGCGGCCGGCGCGTGCGACCTGCTGGTGGGCGTGCCGGCGGGGTGGGACCCCGTGCTCGCGACGCGTCCGTACTATCGCTCGACGTACGTCTTCGCCTGGCGACGAGACCGCGCGCTCGACGTGCGCAGCCTCGACGATCCGCGGCTGCGGACACTCAGGCTCGGCGTGCAGCTCATCGGCGACAACGGTGTGAACACGCCGCCGGCGCACGCGCTGGCGCGCCGCGGAATCGTGCAGAACGTCCGCGGCTATCCCATCTACGGTGACTACGCGCGGCCGAGTCCGGCGGCACAGATCCTCCACGCGGTGGCCGACGACGAGATCGACGTCGCGGTCGTCTGGGGGCCGCTGGCCGGCTACTTCGCCGACCGCCTCACGACGCCGCTCGCATTCGCCCCCGTCACGCCGGCGATCGACCCACCGGGATTGCGCTTCACGTTCGCGATGGCGGCGGGCGTGCGCAAGGGCGACACGCCGCTGCGCGATCGGCTGCAGGCCGCGCTCGACCGTCGCGCCGACGATGTGCGCGCGATCCTGGATGCCTACGCGGTCCCGCGTGTGGAGCAGCCGTGAGCCGGGTGGCCGCGCTGGCGTGCGTGATGCTCGCGCTCGTCGCGTGCGAGCGAGAGCACCGCCGCTTCAGCGAGGTCGCGCCGGCGTCGGGCCGGCCGACGCACGTCACGCCGCAGCCATCGCGCAACCCGGCGGAGGGTAACGCCTGGGCCATCGCGCAGGGCAAGCAGCTCTACGAGGCATACAACTGCAACGGCTGTCACGCCAACGGCGGGGGCGGCATGGGGCCCGCGCTGATGGACGCCACGTGGCTCTATGGCAGTGAGCCGCAGGACGTCTACACGAGCATCGTCGAGGGGCGCCCCAACGGCATGCCGGCGTTCGGCGGACGGATTCCCGACGTGCAGGTCTGGCAGCTCGTCGCGTACGTGCGCTCGATGAGCGGCCAGACGCGCTTCGACGTGCGGCCGGCGCGCAGCGATCACATGCGCGTGAAGGAATCCGAGCAGGCGCGTCGCCCGGAGCGGCCGGTCACCGCCGCGCCGTCGGGTCGGCCATGAGCCGCGCGGCCATCGTCGTCGCCGCCGTCGCGTGCGCGGCGTGCAGCGGACGCATGCCCGTGCTCGATCCCGGCGGGCCACAGGCCGCGCGCATCGCCACGTACTGGTGGATCGTGTTCTGGCTGTCGGCGCTCATCCTCGCCGCCGTGGTCGCGTTCCTGCTCCACACGCTCGCGCATCGGCGCGTGGCCGCGGCGCCGGCGAGCCTCGTCGAGGACACGCGCGTTGAGCGTCGGCTCGCGCTCGGCGTGGCCGCGGCGGTGGGGCTCACGGCGCTCACGCTGGTGGTCTTGCTCGTCACGAGCGTTGCCACCGGTCGCGCGCTGCGCAGCTTCGGCGGCACCGATCCGCTCACGCTCGAGGTGACGGGATATCAGTGGTGGTGGGACGTCGAGTACTGGGATCCCGTGCCGTCGCAGCGCGTGCGCACGGCCAACGAGATCCACATTCCGGTCGGCCGGCCGGTCCTCGTCAAGACGCGCTCGCTCGACGTCATCCACAGCTTCTGGGTGCCCGGCCTGCATGGCAAGAAGGACAACATCCCGGGCCACGGCTCGTCCCTCGTGCTGCAGGCCGACCGTGCGGGTACCTTCATCGGTCGCTGCGCGGAGTTCTGCGGCGTCCAGCACGCGCACATGCAGCTGCTGGTCATTGCCGACCAGCCGGAGGTCTTCGACGCATGGCTGCAGGCGCAGCGGCGATCGGCGGTCGTGCCGACGGACGCGTTCGCGCGACACGGCTTCGACCTGTTCATGACGGGCCCGTGCGCGCTCTGCCACACGGTACTCGGCACGCCGGCGGGCGGCCGGCGCGGTCCCGATCTGACGCACCTGGCGTCGCGCCGGACGCTCGCCGCCGGCACGCTACCAAACACCGTGGGCCATCTCGCCGGGTGGATCATCGATCCGCAGGCTCAGAAGCCCGGCGCGCAGATGCCTGGCAATGCCTTCGGCGCCGACGATCTGAGCGCGCTGCTCGCGTTCCTCGGAGGGCTCTCGTGAGCTCGACCGTCGGCCCGACGAGCACGCTCGCACCCGGCGAGGCCGCGCGCGAGACGCTGGACCGCGCCGCGCTCGAGCGCGTCTGGTCGACGCCGCCGGGCTTCCTGGGATGGCTGACGAGCGCGAGCCACAAGTCCGTGGCCCTGCGCTACATCGTGACGGCATTCGGCTTCTTCGCGCTCGGCGGCGTGCTCGCCGCGCTCATGCGACTGCAGCTCACGCGCCCGGAGAGCCGCCTCATCGGCCCCGACCTCTACAACCAGATCTTCACGATGCACGGCAGCACGATGATGTTCCTGTTCGCGGTGCCGGTGATGGAGGCGTTCGGCATCTACCTCGTGCCGCTCATGATCGGCACGCGCAACGTCGCCTTTCCGCGCATGAACAACTTCGGGTACTGGATCTATCTCTTCGGCGGCCTCATGCTGTGGACGGCGTTCGCGCTCGACATCGGACCGGACACCGGCTGGTTCGCGTACGTCCCGCTGTCGGGCCCCGCCTACTCGCCGGGCAAGCGCGTCGACATCTGGGCGCAGCTGATCACGTTCACGGAGATCGCCGCGCTCGTGGCCGCCGTCGAGCTCATCGTCACCACGCTGAAGATGCGCTGTCCGGGCATGTCGCTCAACCGGATGCCGCTGTTCGTGTGGGCGATGCTCGTGACCGCGTTCATGGTCATCTTCGCCATGCCGGCCATCATGGTGGCCAGCACGATGCTGGCGATGGACCGGCTCGTCGACACGCACTTCTTCAATCCGGCCGAGGGCGGCGACGCGCTGCTGTGGCAGCACCTGTTCTGGTTCTTCGGCCATCCCGAGGTCTACATCATCTTCATTCCGGCCACGGGCTTCGTGTCCACGATCGTGTCGACCTTCGCGCGCCGGCGCATCGTCGGCTATCCGGCCATGGTGCTGGCGCTCATCGCGACCGGCTTCCTCGGCTTCAGCCTGTGGGTGCACCACATGTTCGCCGTCGGCCTGCCGCAGCTCGGCGAGGCGTTTTTCACGGCCGCGAGCATGATGATCGCGATCCCCAGCGGCATCCAGGTCTTCTGCTGGCTCGCCACGCTGCGCGGGGGCCGCATCGTGATGCGCGCCCCGCTGCTCTGGGCGCTGGGGTTCATCGCGCTCTTCGTGATCGGCGGACTCACCGGCGTCATGACGGCGGCCGTGCCGCTCGACCTGCAGCTGCACGACACCTACTTCGTCGTGGCGCACTTCCACTACGTGCTGATCGGCGGCGCGCTGTTCCCGCTCCTCGGCGCCGTCCTGTTCTGGCTGCCGAAGATGTGCGGGCGGATGCCCGACGAGCGGCTCGGACGAGTGAGCTTCTGGATCACGTTCGTGGGCTTCAACCTCACGTTCTTTCCGATGCACCTGCTCGGCCTCGGCGGGATGCCGCGGCGGGTCTACACCTACGCGCGCGACGCCGGCCTGACGACGGGCAACGTCGTGGCGAGCGCGGGCGCGGTGGTGCTGACGGCCGGCATCCTGGTGTTCCTGGCCAATGTCGCGTGGACGTTGCGTCGCGGCGCGCCCGCCGGCGACGATCCCTGGGGCGCGGAGACGCTCGAGTGGGCCACCGCCTCGCCGCCGCCGTCGTACAACTTCGCCTACCTGCCAACGGTGGACGGCCAGGCACCGCTCTGGTCGACGCAGGAGCGCCCCGTCGTCACGGGACTGCGCACCGACGTCCGCGAAGTCCTCATCACCGACGGCGTCGACGCCACGCCCGATCACCGGCATCGGCTCGACGGCGCGAGCGTCTGGCCGTTCCTGACGGCCGTCGCGGCCACGATCGGCGTGGTCACCGCGCTCTTCACACCCTGGGGCGTGACCATCGGCTCACTGCTCGCGCTGGTGACGCTCACCGGGTGGTTCTGGCCGCGCGGCGCGCCGGCGCACGAAACGGTGGAGCAACGTCCGTGAGCCAACGCGCGCTCGACGTCTCCGCGCTGCCCACGATCGCTTACGGGCCCCGCGCGAGCATCTGGTGGGGCGTGCTCGGCCTCGTCGCCATCGAGGGCAGCGCGCTCGCCATCGTCGGCGTCTCGTACCTCTATCTGCGGCAGAATTTCGTCGCGTGGCCGCCGCCGGGAACGCCCCTGCCCGCGCTCGGAGCGGCCACCGGGGACCTCGTCGTGCTGCTCGCCAGCATCGTGCCCATGGCGATCGTCGATCGGCTCGCACGCGCCGAGCGGCGCCGTCCGGTGGCGATCGGCCTCGGCGTCATGGTGCTGCTGGGGCTCGCGTCGCTGGCGCTGCGCGCGCTGCAGTTCGCCGGCGCGCTCGGATGTCGCTGGGACAGCCACGCCTACGGCTCGGTCGTGTGGACGCTGCTCGGCATGCACGCCGCCCACGTGTTGACCTCCACGCTCGAGAATGCGCTGCTCATGGCCGTGCTCGTCGTCGGTCCCGTCGAGCGCAAGGACTTCGTCGATGCGCACGTGAACGCGTTCTACTGGTATTTCATCGCCGCGGTGTGGGTGCCGACGTACGCGCTCGTCTATCTCGCCCCCCGCTTCCTATGAGCCCTCCCTTCGGTAGGACAAGCGTGCGACGACTCTGGCTCGCGATCGCGCTCGGTCCGCTCGCCTGGCTCACCTACGTCGTGATCGCCTATGCCCTCGTGCCGCTGGCGTGCCGCCACCCGGGCGCGGCCTCGCGCATCGGACTCTATGGCGTCGGTGCCGCCACGCTCGTGATGGCGCTCGGCGCCGTCGTTCTCGCGTGGCCCGCCTGGCGCACCACCGATCGCGCCACCGCCGACGATGCGCCGCCGGCGGGGCTGATGCGCTTCATGGCGATGACGGGCCTCGGCTCCGGCGCGCTGTTCGTCGTGGTGGCCATCGCCGGCATCCTGCCGCTCTTCTTGCTGGCGCCATGCGAGTGAGCACGCTGCGCGCGTGCGCCATCGCCGTCCTCGTCGTTGGCGCGCCCGCGACGGCGGCCGCACACGGTGACGAGGCCAGCGTGGCGTCGCGCGCGCCGCTCATCGCCCTGCTCGCGCTCGGCGCGTGGCTGTACGCGCGCGGCGTCCGGCGGCTCGGCCCGCGCTGGCCACGCCGTCGGGTCGCGGCCGCGGCCGCCGGTGCCTGCACCATCGCCGCCGCGCTGCTGTCGCCGCTCGACACGCTGGCGGCCTCCAGCATCACCGCGCACATGGCCCAGCACACGCTGTTGATCCTGGTCGCCGCGCCGTTGCTCGCGCTCGGCCGCCCCATCGCCGTGATGGCCGCCGCGCTGCCGCGGGCGCCGCGGGCCGGCCGCCTGCTCGCGACGCCGCGACCGGGTGTGGCGTGCGGCGCGCATGCGGCCGCGCTGTGGCTGTGGCATCTGCCGCCGCTGTACGACATCGCGCTCGCGCGGCCCTGGGTTCACGCGCTCGCCCACGCCACGCTGCTCGGCACGGCCACGCTTCTCTGGTGGTCGGTCGCGCGCGGCCGTGCGCGCGTCATCGGCGCGCTGTGGCTGTTCATCACCGCGTTCCACGCCGGCGGCCTCGGCGCGCTGCTGGCGTTGTCGTCGCGACCGTGGTTTGCCGGCGCGTCGCTCGAAGATCAACAACTCGGTGGACTGCTGATGTGGGTGCCGGCGGGCGCGCTGCTGACGGCGATCGCGCTGGCCCTGCTCGCCGGCTGGCTCCGCGCGGGCGCGGCGTCCGTGTCCGCCAGCCGGTTCGGCGTCGTGATCGTCGCGACACTCGCCGCCGCGGCGCTGAGCGCCTGCGATCAGGCCGGACCCACGGCGACGACGATGGCCGCCGGCGACCCGTCGCGTGGCCGCGAGGCGCTAAGAACGTACGGCTGCGTGACGTGCCACACGATTCCCGGCGTGCCCAACGCCGCCGGCGCCGTCGGTCCGCCGCTGACGCAGCTGGCGCGACGCGCGTACATCGCGGGCGCGCCGAACGATCCCGACCACCTGGTGCGCTTCATCGCTCATCCGCGTCAGGAGCGGCCCGGCACGCCGATGCCCGAGCTCGGCGTGAGCGACCACGACGCGCGCGACATGGCCGCCTACCTCTACACGCTGCGCTGACCGGCCCCTCAAAGCCTCCAATCACGCGTGAGCGCGGCGACGCGCGCGAGCAGCTCTCCTTCCGACACGCGCGTCAGACGGCCGCTCTCGACAACGCGCTCGCCGTGGACCCAGACGTCGCTCACGGCCTGCGGCGACATCGCGAACACGACGTTCGCCAGCAGATTCGTCGGCGGGTGCAGCGAGGCGTGGCCGAGGTCCACGGCGACCAGATCGGCGAGGCGACCGGCCTCGATGCGGCCGGCGTCCAGCTCCAGGATCGCGGCGCCGCCCTCCGTACCGAGCCCGAACACCTCGGTCGCCGGCAGCGCGCCGCCGTCCAGGAGCCGCACGCGCTGCAGCAGCGACGCCATGCGCATCTCCTCGAAGATCGACAGCCGATTGTTGGTACAGCCGCCGTCGGTGCCGAGCCCGGCGCGCACGCCGGCGCGCCGCAGCTCCGGCAGGCGCGTCACGCCGTCGCCGAGGAACATGTTGCTCGACGGGCAGTACGCCAGGGCCGCGCCGCGCGCGCCCATGAGCGCGATCTCCTCGTCGTCGAGCCAGACCGCGTGCACGGCGATCGTGCGCGGGCCGAGCGCGCCCAGACGATCCAGGTAGCGCACAGGAGTCGTACCGTGCTCGCGCCGCGTGCGCTCGCCCTCGTAGCGCCCCTCCGCCACATGGATGTGCAGCGGCACCCGCTCGGTCTGCGCCACGTCGGCGCCCGCCTGGATCATGGTCGCAGACGCGCCGTGAGGGCTGTGCGGCGCCGCGTGGATGTCGACCGTCGCGTCGTGACGGTGCGCGGCGATCAGCTCGCGCACGCGGCGCGCGGCGTCGGCCGGGCTCTCCCGATAGCGCTTGGGCGCGCCCTCCCAGTCGTACATCGTCCGCGCGAGGACCAGGCGGATCCCGACGGCGCGCGCCGCGGCGATGACCGCCTCCGCGTTGTCGTTGCTCGCGTCGTTGAGATAGAAGAAGTCCACGCACGTCGTCACGCCGTGGCGGAGCATCTCGGCGAACGCGAAGGCGGCGCCCAGCGCGATGCCGTCGCGATCGAGGCGTTCGGAGAAGGGATACAGCACGCGATCGCGCCAGCCGGCGAAGTCGAGATCGTCGCCGAGGCCGCGCAGCAGCGACTGGAACGTGTGGCAGTGCGCGTTGACCGTGCCCGGCAGCAGCGCGCGCCCCGGCAGCATGACGTCGCCGGGCTGCCGCGGCTGCGCCACGCCGACGTGCGCGATGCGGCCGTCGGTGACGGCGATGGCGACGTCGCGCCGCCAGCCCTCGGGCGTCAGCGCGCGCTCGGGCACGAGTCTCATCGGCGGCCGTCGAGTATACTGCCGACCCGTGATGCGCATCTCCGCGCTCGTTGGCGTCGTCGCGCGCTGATGCGGCTGGGCTTCGTGCTCGCCGGTGCGGCCGCCCTGCCCGCCGCCGAGTTCGCCGACATCGTGCGCGAGACCGAGGCCCGCGGCTATCACACGGCGTGGACGGGCGAGACCGGCGGCTACGACGCCATCGCCGTCATGGCGACGATTCTCGCCCGGAGCACGCGGCTGAACGTCGGCTCCGCGGTCGTGCCGGTGCAGACGCGCACGCCGACGCTGCTCGGCATGAGCGCCGCGACGCTCGGCCATCTGGCGCCGGGCCGCGTGGCGCTCGGCATCGGGCTGTCGAGCCGGATCATCGTCGAGCAGTGGCACGGCCTGAAATATTCCGCCGCGCTGGCGCAGATCCGCGAGGCGGTCCAGATCATCCGGCTGGTGACGGCCGGCGAGCGCGTGAACTTCGAGGGCGAGTTCTATCGCGTGAAGAACTTTCGGCTCAGTGCGCCGGCGGCGCCGGTGCGCGTCGTGCTGGCGGCGCTGGGCCCGGAGATGCTCGAGCTGGCCGGCGAGATCGCCGACGGCGTCGTGCTCAACTGGATCCCGCCCGAGGCGGTGCCGGCCTCCATCGCGCATCTCGAGGCGGGCGCGCGGCGGGCCGGCCGCCCGCTCGAGGGCTTCGAGATCGCCTGCTTCATTCGCACGTGCGTCACCGACGACGTCGAGTCGGCACGCGCGGCGCTCGCGCGCGACATCACCGCCTACGCGATCGTCGACGTGTACGCCTCGTTCTTCCGCACCGCGGGGTTCGGCGCCGAGGTCGACGCCGTCAATCGGCGCTGGCAGGCCGGCGATCGCGCCGGCGCCGTCGGAGAGATCTCGCCGCGCGTGCTCGACGGCCTTGGCGTCGTCGGCGACGCCGCCGTCTGCCGGGCACGCCTCGACGCCTTCGCGCGCGCCGGGCTCACGATGCCGGTGGTGCTGCCGTTCAATCCTGCCGCCGGGGGCGATCCGCGGCCGGCGCTGCTGCGCACGCTGCGCGCGTTCGGCGCATGACGCTGCGGGTGCTCGGCGTCATCCCGGCCCGCCTGGCATCCACGCGCCTGCCGCGAAAGCTCCTCCGCGAGATCGCGGGCCGGCCGCTCATCTGCTGGACGTGGGAGGCGGCGAAGCGCGCGCCCCAGTTGCGCGACGTCCTGGTCGCCACCGACGCGCAGGAGATCGTGGACGTGTGCGCGCGGTATGGCATCCCGGCCATCCTCACGTCGCCCACGCATCCGTCGGGCACCGATCGCGTGTGGGAAGTGGCACAGGGCCGCGCCGCCGACGTCTACGTCAACGTGCAGGGCGACGAGCCGCTGGTCACGCCGGACCACGTCGCACGCCTGGTCGCGCCGTTCCTCACGCATCCGGACACGCAGGTCAGCACACTCAAGATCCGCGCGACCGAGGCCGAGAAGCCGCTGCCGAGCGTCAACAAGGTGGTCGTCGACGCCGATGGCCACGCGCTCTACTTCTCGAAGTTCCCGATCCCGTTCGACCGCGACGGCATCGGCACGCCCGTTTACAAGCACATCGGCCTGTATGCGTATCGCCGCGCAGCGCTGGAGGCCTTCCACCGCCTGCCGCCGTCGGAGCTCGAGCAGACCGAGCGGCTCGAGCAGCTGCGGTTTCTCGAAAACGGCATTCCGATCACCGTGGTCGAGACCACCGAGCCGACGGTCGGCGTCGACACCGAGGAGGATCTGCGCGTCGTCGAGCCACTGCTCGCGGCGCGGCGGCGGTGACGGCACCCGGCCGCCAGCGATGGGTCATCCTCGCGGTCATCGTGCTGGCGCAGACGATGGCCAACGTCGGCCCGCTCGGCATCCCGGCCATCGCCTCGCTGATCCGCGCCGACCTCGGCCTCACGCTGACGCAGGCGGGCTCCTTCCTCTCCGTGTACTACCTCGGCCCTGTGACGATGTCGTTCTTCGCCGGCATGCTCGCCGATCGCTGGGGAACGGCGAAGACGCTCGTGCTCGGCCAGGCGCTGATCGCCGGCGGACTCCTGGCGGCGAGCAGCGCGCCCAGCTACGGCAGCCTGCTGGCGCTGCTCGGCATCGCGGGCGTCGGCTACGGCACGCTGAACCCGGCCTCCACCACGGCGGCGATGTCGTGGTTTCCGCCGCGCCAGCGCGCGACCGTCGTCGGCCTCAAGCAGGTCGGCCTGCCGTTCGGCGGCATGCTGGGCGCGGCGCTGATGCCCGCGCTCGCGCTGCGGCTCGGGTGGCGGTGGGCGATCGTCGTGGCCGCGCTGCTGCTCGGAGCATGCGCGGTGCTGTCCGCGGTCGTCTATCGCGATCCGCCCGGCGAGGCGCCGCTGCGCCGCGCGGCCGGCGAGCGGGGTGCGGTGACCGAGGTGCTCCGCTCGCGTGATCTCTGGCTGGTCGCCAGCGCCACGCTGGTGTTCGCCGCGATGCAGACGGTGTGGATGGCGTTCCTCGCACTCTACCTGCAAGAAATGGTCGGGCTCGCCCTGCTCGCGGCGAGCCGCTATCTGGCGCTCGCCCAGGCCGGCGGCGTGCTCGGCCGCGTCGCGTTCGGCGTGCTGTCCGATCGCACGTTCGGCGGGCGTCGGCGCACGCCGCTCGTCATCGCCGGCTGCGGCTCGGCGCTCTGCTCGCTCGTCATCGCCTTCACCGGCGCGGGCGCGGGGCCGTGGCTCCTCACGCCGCTGGCGCTCGTGTTCGGCTTCTTCGGCATCGGCTGGAACGGCGTGCAGCACACGCTGATGGCCGAGCTCGCCGGCCCGCGTGCGGCGGGCACCGCCGTCGGCCTCGGCCTGGCCGTGTCCTCGCTCGGCGTGACGCTCGGCCCGCCGGTCTTCGGCTGGTGCGTGACCGCCGCGGGAGGCTATCGCGGACCGTGGATCGGCCTGGCTCTCGTGATGCTCGCAGGCTTAGCACTGCTGGCACTCGTGCGCGAGAAGTCCCGCTTCTAGCGTCCGCGAGGCGCGGGAGCCGCAGGACGTGCGTGCTATCGTAGCGTTCGTTCCATGCGTCGCGTGTTCTACGGCTGGATCGTCGTCGCTGCCTCCGCCGCCATCGTCTGCATCGGCATGGGCTGCCTGTTCGCGCTGGGCGTATTCCTCGTCCCGATCGAGCGCGCGATGGGCTGGAGCCGCGGCGCGATCTCGACGGTCGCGCTGCTCAACTGGATCGCGATGGGCCTCGGCTCGTTCTTCTGGGGCGCGCTCTCCGATCGCATCGGCGGCCGCGGCGTTGCGGTCGGCGGTGGCGTTCTGCTCGGTCTCGGGCTCGTGCTCGCAAGCCAGGCGCAGGCGCTGTGGCAGTTCTACGTCACGTTCGGCTTTCTCGTCGGGTTCGCCGTCGGCGCCTTCTACGCACCGCTGACGTCCACGACCACCAAATGGTTCACGGCGCGGCGCGGCCTGGCCGTCGCGCTCGTCGCCGCGGGCATCGGCTTCGGCATTCTGCTGATCGCGCCGCTGGCGCGCGCGCTGACGAGCGCGTGGGACTGGCGCGTCGCGATGCTGGTGCTCGGCGATCTGGCGTGGCTCGTCATCGTGCCCGTCGCCCTGCTGCTGCGCGAGCCGGCGAGCGAGGATCGGCCCGCGCCGGCCCCGGGTGCGACCCGGCGCGAGTACACGACGCGCGAGGTGCTGGCGGCGCCGCAGTTCTGGGCCATCGCGCTCACCCACTTCGCGTGCTGCGCCGCGCACTCGGGGCCGATCTTCCACATGGTCACGCACGCCACGGACCAGGGCGTGGCCGTCATGGCGGCGGCGACGGTGTTCGGCATCTCCGGCCTCGCCTCGATCGCCGGCCGTGTCGGTGGCGGGCTGCTCGCCGACCGCTTCGGCGCCAAGCCGACGCTGATCACCGGTCTGGCGATACAGGCCGCGATGATCTTCGGTTATCTCTTCGCGCGCGACCTCGGCGCCTTCGTGGGCCTCGCGCTGGTCTTCGGCGCGGCGTACGGCGGGGTCATGCCCCTCTACGCGCTGGTCACGCGCGAGTACTTCGGCGAAAAGGTCATGGGCACCGCGTACGGCGCGGTCTTCCTGATCTCGACGCTCGGCATGGGGGTCGGCTCGTTCGCTGGCGGCGCGATCTACGATCGGCTCGGCGCATACACGTGGCTGTTCCTCGGCTCTGCCGCGATCGGCGTGATGGCCGTCGTGCTCGCCTTCACCTTCCGCCGCCCGCGCGTCGGCGCCCTTCAGCCCGCTTTCTAGGCTCGCCTGGGACCGCCGAGCGGCCGCGGCCATTGACGTGTGGCCCCCGGCGGTGGTATCACTGCGTCACTTTTCTGTCACGTTTCCCGGAGGTTTAGCCCGCACACCAGGCCGCCTGCCCGGTCGCGATGTTCCCAGGGAAACCAGCGCAGCCCGTGCGCCAGTTAAAAGGATCAAGGAGGATCCAACGAATGGACGTGAAGTCGATGGATCGGCGACATTTCATCAAGGTCACTGGCATCGCCGGCATTCTGGCCGCGCGGCAGGCCCCGGCGTTCGCGCAGGGAAGCACGCTGCACTGGGTGCGGTGGGTGGACTTCATTCCGGAATCGGACGTCGAGCTCAAGCGCCAGATGCCGGAGGCGGAAAAGGCGCTCGGCGCGAAGATCCAGTTCGAGACCATCAACGCCAACGACCTGCAGGCGCGCATCACCGCAGCGGTCCAGTCCGGGAGCGGCGCCGACATCTTCAACTTCCAGTACAACTGGGCGCACCTCTACCAGAACGCCGTCATCGACGTCAGCGACGTCGCGAACGCGCTGTCGAAGGCGGAGGGTGGCTTCTACGAGGTCTGGGCGCCGTCCTGCCAGGTCAACGGCAAGTGGCTCTCGGCGCCGCACTCGATCGTCGGCAACGCCGTCGCGTACCGGAAGTCGTGGCTGAAGGAGGCGGGGGCGAGTGCCTATCCCAAGACGTGGGACGAGGCGCGCAAGCTCTTCGCCGGGCTCAAGAAGAAGGGCAAGCCGTACGGACAGACGCTCGGCCACACGTTCGGTGACGCCCCCACCTTCACCTATCCGATGACGTGGGCGTTCGGCGCCGCCGAGACCGACAAGTCGGGCAAGAAGGTCGTCTTGAACAGCAAGGGCGCCGTCGAGGCCGTGAAGTTCATGCAGGCCTTCTGGAAAGAATGCTGCGACGAGGGCGGACTGGCGTGGGACGACACGAACAACAACCGCGCCTTCCACGCCGGCGAGATCTCGGCCACGCTCAACGGCGCGTCCATCTACATCGTCGCCAAGCGGCAGAAGGAAAAGATCAAGGACGACAAGGGCGAGCCGCTGTTCCAGGACATCGACCACGCGCCGCTGCCGACCGGGCCCTCGGGCGGCTATCTGTTGTTCCTCAACCAGTCGCACGCCGTCATGAAGTATTCGAAGAATCCCAAGCTCGCGAAGGACTTCCTCACCTGGCTGCACAAGCCCGAGAACTACGGCAAGTGGTTCGCCTCGCAGGAAGGCTATTCGGTCGGCTCCACCCACAAGTGGGAGAACGACCCGATGTGGGGCAAGCTGGACGAGCCGCTCAAGATGTTCCGTACGGCCGCGCGCAACACGCGGCTGTTCGGCTATGCCGGGCCCGCGACGGCGAAGGCCACCGAGGCGTACACGAAGTACATCATCACTGACATGTACGCCAAGGGCGTGCAGGGCACGTCGGCCGAGGACGCCGTGAAGTGGGCGGAGTCCGAACTCAAGAAGATCTACGAAGGCTAACGCGTCGTCGACGACGAGGAGGGGCCCGATGGAACGCCGATCGTTCCTCAAGCTGACGGGTATCGCTGGGATCCTGGCCACCCACCGGGCCCCCGCCTTCGCACAGGGGACCAAGCTGCACATCGTGCGTTGGGTCGACTTCATCCCCGAGGCCGACGTCGAGCTCAAGCGCCAGGCGCCGGAGGCGTCCAAGGCGCTCGGCGCCGAGGTGCAGCTCGAGTTCATCAACGCCAACGACCTGCAGCCACGCATCACGGCGGCGATCCAGTCGGGAAGCGGCGCCGACATCATCCAGATGCTGTGGAACTGGCCGCAGCTCTATGCCAATGGCCTCCTCGACGTCTCCGACGTCGCCGAGCCGATCGGTAAGGCGCAGGGCGGGTTCTACGAGGTCTTCGACGCGGCCGCCAAGGTCAACGGCCGCTGGCTGGCCGTGCCGCACGCCGTCATCGGCAACGCCGTCGCGTACCGGAAGTCGTGGCTGAAGGAGGCGGGGGCGAGTGCCTATCCCAAGACGTGGGACGAGGCGCGCAAGCTCTTCGCCGGGCTCAAGAAGAAGGGCAAGCCGTACGGACAGACGCTCGGCCACACGTTCGGTGACGCCCCCAAGGACGCCTGCGACGAGGGCGGCCTCGCATGGGATGACACGAACAACAACCGCGCCTTCCACGCCGGCGAGATCGCCGCGACGCTGAACGGCGCCTCGATCTATATCGTCGCCAAGCGCCAGCGGGACAAGATCAAGGACGAGAAGGGCGAGCCGCTCGTCCAGGACATCGAGCACGCGGCGTTGATGCCCGCAGGCCCGGCCGGCCAGTTCGCGCTCTACGGCGGCCAGCAGCACTCGATCATGAAGTACAGCAAGAACGTCAAGCTCGCGAAGGACTTCCTCCGCTGGCTGCACCAGAAGGAAAACTACGAGAAGTGGTTCCAGGTGAACGAGGGCTACTCGGTCGGCTCGACCAAGGTCTGGGAAGAGCACCCGATGTGGGGGCAGATCGACAAGCCGCTGCAGGTCTTCCGGCAGGCGGTGCGCAAGACGTTTGCCTTCGGGCATCCCGGGCCGGCATCCGCCAAGGCGACCGAAGCCTACACGAAGTACATCATCGTCGACATGTACGCCAAGGCGGCGCAGGGCATGAAGGCAGAGGAGGCCGTGAAGTGGGCCGAGACCGAGCTCAAGAAGATCTACGAGGGTTGAGCATGGAACGCCGAGCTTTTCTCAAGATCACCGGCCTCGCCGGCATCCTGGCCGCTCATCGCGCCCCCGCCTTCGCACAGGGGACCAAGCTGCACATCGTGCGTTGGGTCGACTTCATCCCCGAGGCCGACGTCGAGCTCAAGCGCCAGGCGCCGGAGGCGTCCAAGGCGCTCGGCGCCGAGGTGACGTTTGAGTTCATCAACGCCAACGACCTGCAGCCGCGCATCACCGCCGCCATTCAATCCGGCAGCGGCGCCGACATCATCCAGATGCTCTGGAACTGGCCGCACCTCTACGCGAATGGCCTCGTCGACGTCTCCGACGTGGCCGAGCCGATCGGCAAGAGTCAGGGCGGGTTCTACGACGTGTTCAGCGCCAGCGCCAAGGTGGGCGGCAAGTGGCTCTCGATGCCGCACGGCGTGGGCGCGAATGCGATCGCCTATCGCCGCTCCTGGCTCGACGAGGTCGGTGCCAAGGAATTCCCGAAGACCTGGGACGAGTACCGTGAAGTGGGAAAGAAACTGAAGGCGAAGGGCAGGCCGGTCGGCCAGGCGCTCGGCCACAGCTTCGGCGATCCTCCGACCTTCGCGTATCCGTTCCTCTGGGACTTCGGCGGCGCCGAGGTCGACCGGTCGGGCAAGAAGGTGGCGATCAACAGCAAGGGCGCCATCGAGGCCGTGAAGTTCTTGCAGGCATTCTGGAAAGAATGCTGCGACGAGGGCGGACTGGCGTGGGACGACACCAACAACAACCGTGCCTTCCACGCCGGGGAGATCTCGGCCACGCTCAACGGCGCCTCGATCTACATCGTCGCCAAGCGGCAGAAGGACAAGATCAAGGACGAGAAGGGCGAGCCGCTCTTCCAGGACATCGAGCACGCGGCGCCGATGCCCAAAGGCCCCGGCGGTCAGTTCGCGCTTTACGTCCCCTTCCAGCACTCGATCATGAAGTACAGCAAGAACCCGAAGCTCGCGAAGGACTTCCTCAAGTGGCTCCATGAGGACGCGAACTACGGCAAGTGGTTCGAGGTCAACGAGGGCTACAGCGTCGGGTCCACCAAGAAATGGGAAGAGCACCCGATGTGGGCGAGGATCGACAAGCCGCTACAGGTCTTCCGCAAGGCCGCGCGCGCCGCGAACATGCTCGGCTATCCCGGCCCCGCCACCGCCAAAGCCACCGAGGCCTACACGAAGTACATCGTCGTCGACATGTTCGCCAAGGGCGTCCAGGGCACGAAGGCCGAGGACGCCGTGAAGTGGGCCGAGACCGAGCTGAAGAAAATTTACGAGGGCTGAGCATGACGACACGACGGATCACCCGGCGCACGTTCGTGAAGGCCGCGGCCACGGCGGCGGCGGTGACGGCGGCCGGCCGCGCGCCGGCGTTCGCGCAGGGCACGAAGCTGCACATCCTGCGCTGGGTCGATTTCATCCCGGCCTGCGACGTCGAGCTGAAGAAGCAGGCGGCCGACGCGTCGAAACTGCTCGGCGCGGAGGTGCAGTTCGAATTCATCAACGCCAACGACCTGCAGTCGCGGATCACCGCGTCGGTCCAGTCGCAGAGCGGCCCCGACATCATCCATATGCTGCACAACTGGCCGCACCTCTACGAGAACGGGCTCCTGGACGTCAGCGATCTCGCGGACTGGCAGGGGAAGGACCAGGGTGGCTTCTACCCGCAGTCGGAGGCGTACGCGAAGGTCGGCGGCCGCTTTCTCGCGCTGCCCCACAGCATCGTGCCCGGGCTGATCGCCTACCGGAAGTCGTGGTTCGACGAGATCGGCGTCAAGACGTTCCCGAAGACCTACGACGATCTGCGCGCGGTCGGCACCCAGCTGAAGAAGAAGGGCCATCCGTACGGACAGACGCTGGGCCACACGTTCGGCGACGCGCCCGCGTGGGCGTACCCGCTCATGTGGAACTTCGGCGGACAGGAGACCGATCGCAGCGGCAAGACGGCCATCGACGGCAAGGGCTCCGTCGAGGCCGTGAAGTTCATGACCGCCTTCTGGAAGGACGCGTGCGACGAAGGCGGCCTGGCGTGGGACGATACCAACAACAACCGCGCGTTCCTCGGTGGTGAGATCTGCGCCACGCTCAACGGCGCGTCGATCTACATCGCGGCCAAGCGCGGGCAGGAGAAGATCAAGGACGAGCGCGGTGAGCCGCTGGTGCGCGACATCCAGCACGCGCGGCTGCCGGCGGGACCGGCCGGCTCGTGGAGTTACCACACCGCCTTCGCGCACGGGGTGATGAAGTACACGAAGAACCCGAAGCTCGCGAAGGACTTCCTGAAGTGGTTCCACGGTCAGGAGGCGTTCGGGCGCTGGTTCGAAGTGGCCGAGGGCTTCTCCGTCGGCGCCACGAAGCGCTGGGAGCGCCATCCGCTCTGGACCACGATCGACGAGCCGATGAAGGGTTTCCGGACGGCGCCCGACAACTCGCGTACGATGGGCTACGCTGGTCCGCCCTCGGCGAAGGCGACGGAGGTCTACAGCAAGTACGTGATCGTGGATATGTTCGCCAAGGGCGCCCAGGCGGCCCGGCCGGAGGACGCCGTCAAGTGGGCGGCCGCCGAGCTGAAGAAGATTTACGGATAAGCAGGGCGCAGCGGTGAAGAAACCGATCGCGGGCGGAACGAACGGCGCGGTGGTGGTGGCGCTGCCCCACCCGCGCACCCGGCACTCCCGAGGGTTGACGCGCTTCCTCGAGAGCGAGCGCCTGCTCGCCGCGCTGCTGCTGACACCGACCGTGTTGTTGCTCGGCATGTTCATCGCCTACCCGTTCGTTTCCGGCGTATGGCTGTCGCTGTCCGACACGAGCGTCGGCAATCCCGGGCACTTCGTGGGGCTGCACAACTTCGTCAAGGCGTGGGACGACTCGATCTTCCGGGAGGCGTTCGGCAACACGGTCTTCTATACGTTCTGGGCGACCATCTTCAAGCTGGTGCTCGGCATGTGGCTGGCGCTGCTGCTCAATCGATCGTTCCGCGGCAAGCGGCTGGTGCGTGCGTCCATGCTGCTGCCGTTCATCATCCCGACCGTGCTGTCGACCTTCGCCTGGCGCTGGATGTTCGATCCGACGTTCAGCGTGCTCAACTGGCTGCTCTATCGCACGGGCTTCATCGTTACCAAGATCCCGTTCCTGTCCGACGGCGTGTACGGCATGTGGTGCGCCATCGTCGTCAATACGTGGCGCGGCATGCCGTTCTTCGCGATCACGCTGCTGGCGGGGTTGCAGACGATCAACCCCGATCTGCACGAAGCGGCCTCGCTGGACGGCGCCAACGGCTGGAAGCGCTTCTGGCACGTGACCTGGCCGCTGCTCAAGCCGGTGACGCTCGTGGTCGTGGTGTTCTCGATCATCCAGACGTTCTCGGACTTCCAGCTCATCTACGTGCTCACCGGCGGTGGACCGGCGAACTCGACGCATCTGCTCGCGACGTATGCCTACCAGATCGGTGTGGCCACCGGCCTGCTCGGTGAGGGCGCCGCCATCTCGCTCTTCATGCTGCCGGTGCTGTTCATCGTGGTCTGGGTGCAGCTGCGCTACCTGCGCAGACTGGAAGCGTAATGCCGGTGAGATCGGGCGTGTCGGAGCCACGCGCATCTAGCTCAGGCCACCCGCGGTTCTACCCGATCTGGAGCCCTCGATAAATGGTCATCGAGCGGCCGTGGAAGCGGTGGGTGTACTTCTACATCCCGCTCACGCTCTTCATCATCGGCACGCTCTTTCCGTTCTACTGGATGCTCATCACCGCCATCCGACCCGACGCGGAGCTCTATCGCTCGTGGCGCGCCGTCAACAACACGCCGTTCTGGACGCTGCATCCGACCCTCGAGCACTTCCGCGATCTGTTCGAGAAGACGACCTTTCCGTACTGGCTCTGGAACACCTTCTTCATCGCCGTGGTGTCCACCGGCATCTCGTTGTTTTGTGGCCTGCTGGCCGGCTACGCGCTGGCGCGGCTGAAATTCCCGATGGCGGGGACGCTCGGCACCTCGATCTTCGTCACCTATCTCGTGCCGCCGACATTGTTGTTCATTCCGCTGGCCGACATCATCCGCAACCTTCAGCTCGGCAATACGCCGTGGGCGCTGATCCTCACCTATCCGACGTTTCTGATCCCCTTCTGTACCTGGCTGTTGATGGGGTACTTCAAGACGATTCCGAAAGAGCTCGAAGAGTGCGCGCGCATCGATGGCGCCACGCGCTTCGGGGCCATGACGCGGATCATCTTTCCGATCGCCGTGCCCGGCATCCTGTCGGCGGGCATCTTCGCGTTCACGCTGTCGTGGAACGAGTTCATCTACGCGCTCGTGTTCCTCTCGTCGCCGGAGCGCAAGACGGTGCCCGTGGGCGTCGTCTCCGAGATGATCCGCGGCGACATCTACTTCTGGGGGCAACTCATGGCGGGCGCGCTGCTCGGCAGCATCCCGGTCGCGCTCGTCTACTCCTTCTTCGTCGAATACTACGTCACGGGCCTCACCGGCTCGGTCAAGGGGTGAGCCCAAGCGCCCGGAGCACCCGACTCCGGGGAACCTATTGAGGGGAGACACGAATGGCTCAGGTGCTGATGAAAGACCTCAACAAGAAATACGACGAGGTACACGCCGTCAAGGACGTGAACCTCCATGTCCGCGACAAGGAATTCGTCGTCCTCGTCGGCCCGTCCGGCTGCGGCAAGTCGACGACGCTGCGGATGGTGGCGGGGCTCGAGGAGATCACGGCCGGCGAGATCGCCATCGGCGACCGCGTCGTCAACGATCTGCCGCCGAAGGACCGGGACATCGCGATGGTGTTCCAGAACTACGCGCTGTACCCGCACATGACGGTCTACGACAACATGGCGTTCGGGCTCAAGATGCGCAAGTTCCCGAAGGCGGAGATCCAGAAACGCGTGCGCGACGCCGCCGAGATCCTCGGCATCCAGGACCTCCTCAAGCGCAAGCCGCGGCAGCTCTCGGGCGGCCAGCGGCAGCGCGTCGCCGTCGGGCGCGCCATCGTGCGCCATCCGCAGGTGTTCTTGTTCGACGAGCCGCTGTCCAACCTGGACGCGAAGCTGCGCGTGCAGATGCGCGTGGAGCTCAAGCGCCTGCACGACCGGCTGGAGACGACCGCCATCTACGTC
>QHSO01000202.1 GCA_003220475.1 Candidatus Rokuibacteriota bacterium
GGTCAGCACGCCCTCGTCGGCCAGCAGGCGCACGAACGCCACGTCGTCGTCGATCGGCGTGCGCGGAAACACGTAGAACGCGCCCTGCGGCTTCACGCACTGATAGCCGATGCGCGTGAGTCCGTCGTACATGAGGTCGCGCTTCTCGCGATAGGGCGCGACGTCGATGACCTGATCGCCGACCTCCGCCACCACCCACTGCCAGAGTGCCGGCGCGTTCACGAAGCCGAGGACGCGGCTGGTGAAGGTGCACGCCTCGAACAGCGCGGCGGCCTCCGGCATGCGCGGCGAGAACGCCAGGTAGCCGATGCGCTCGCCGGGGATGGCCAGCGACTTCGACCACGAGGTCGCGACGATGGAACGCGTGACGAGTGGTGGCACTTCCGGCACCACCACGTCGTCGAACACGAGCGCGCGATAGGGCTCGTCGCTGATCAGCGCGATGGGCCGGCCGATTCGCTGCACCAGCGCCTCGATCTCGGTGAACGTCGCCGCCGGATAGATCACGCCGCTCGGATTGTTCGGCGAGTTGACGAGGATCGCGCGCGTCTTCGGCGTGATGGCCGCCTCCAGTCGCGCGATGTCGGGCGTGAGGTCGGTCTTCGGCGGTACCACCACGAGCCGCCCGCCGTGGTTCTCCGCGTAGAAGGTGTACTCGGCGAAGAACGGCGCCACCGTGATGACCTCGTCGCCGGGATCGAGCAGCGCCTTGAGCACGGTGTTGAGCGCGGCGCCCGCGCCGACGGTCATGAGGACGTGGTTTGCGGTGTAGGGCAGGCCCGTCGCCGCCTGCAGCCGCTTGGCGACGGCCTCGCGCACGCGCGGGTGGCCCGCGTTGGGCATGTACGCGTGCAGGTGAGGGGCATCGCTCTCGAGCACGCGCCGCGCGGCGGCCAGCACGGCCGGCGGCGGCTCGATCTCGGGATTGCCGAGCGTGAAGTCGAAGACCTTGTCGGCGCCTCGCTCGGCCTTGAGGCGCGCGCCTTCTTCGAACATGCGGCGGATCCAGGACGCCTTCTTGAGATTGTCGGCGACGACGCGGGAGACCATCACGCCCGGAGTATAGTCGACGCGGAGGACTTGAGATGCGCATCGCGGTGCAGCGCCGCGGGCAGGGCCCTGACGTCGTCCTCTTCCACGGCGGGATGGGCTCGTGGAAGCACTGGGTCCGCAACGTCGATGCGCTCGCCGCGCGCTTCACGGTGCACGCGCTCGATCATCCTTCGTATGGCGACTCGCCGCCGGTCCCGCGTGAGACGACCGGGCCGGAGTATCTCGACCTGATGCACGGGATCATCCGCGAGATGCTGCCCGGCGAGGCGCTCTTGCGCTTCGCCGGCTTCTCCTTCGGCGGCGCGATCGCGGCCAATCTCGCGCGCCGTCTGGGCCCGCGCGTCACGCACCTCGCCCTGATCTCTCCCGGCGGCTTTCCGCGACGGCGTTTCGGCGAGCGGCCGACACGCTCGTACAGGGACGCCGGCGACGACGACAAGCGCTTCCGCGAGATTTGCCGCCACAACCTGCTGGTCAACATGCTGAGCGACCCCGCGAGCGTCAGCGAGGAGACCATCGACATTCAGGCCGACTGCGTGCGTCGCGCGCGCTTCGACAGCCGCAAGGTGAGCGCCGGCGGCACGCTCTTCGGCGATCTGGCCGCACTCCGCTGTCACCTGCGGCTGCTCTGGGGCGAGCGCGATGACTCGGCGTTCCGCCCGGCACAGCTACTGATCGGTGAAATCCGCGAGGCCGCGTCCTCGATCGAGGTGCACCGGATTCCACGCGCGGGCCACTGGTCGGCGTACGAGAACGCGCCCGAGGTCAACCGTCTGCTGTTGGAGTTCTTCTCCGCTACCAGCGGCCACTGACCCGGCGCGGCTGCCAGTCGCCCTCGCGGTGCGCGCGGACGTCTTCGGGACGGGCGAAGAGCTTCACCAGCGCCATGCCTGTCACGAAGCCGCCGACGTGCGCCCAGAACGCGACGCCACCGGTCTCGGCCGTGCCCGAACCGAGGAGCCCGCTGACGAACTGCAGGCCCAGCCAGTAGAGCAGCATCGTCCACGCCGGCAACGCGACGGTGAAGAAGCCGATGGGCAGCAGCGTGTAGACGCGCACGCGCGGGTAGAGCACGAGGTAGGCGCCCATGACGCCGCTGATCGCGCCCGAGGCGCCGACCATCGGCACCACCGAGCGCGGATTGACGACGACCTGCACCAGCGCCGCCGCGACGCCGCACGCGAGATAGAACACCACGAAGCGCGCGCGGCCCATCGAGTCCTCGATGTTGTTGCCGAACAGCCACAGGAACCACATGTTGCCGAGCAGGTGCATCCACGAGCCGTGCAGGAACATCGAGGTCAGCACGTTGCCGAGCTGCCGGCCCGGATCGGTGAGACACACGAGACCGTCGCCCATGGGAAAGCGTGTGCCCGGCGGCAGCGCGCCGGTGAGCTCGCCCGGGATCAGGCCGAAGTCGCACACGGTGCGCGAGCGCCCGCGGCGCGCCCGCGCCCTCTACGAGCACGAAGGCGGCGATGTTCAGCGCGACGAGGGCGTAGGTGACGAGGGGCCGTGCGACGACTTCACGCGACGTCGCGTTGCCGCGCGGCATTGTAGTTGGCGTCGTACCACCACTCGAGGTACTGCGCGTAGCTGATCGGCGGATAGCGCCGCGGGTTGCCCTGGCCGTGGCACGTGGGCAGGCACGCGATCTCCGTGTCCAGATGCGGCCCCATGAAGTACGGAATTGCATAGCGCGGGCGGCCCACCGGCGGCAGCGCGCGGTGCGGCGTGGACTTGAACCGATGATTCGTCCAGCGCTGCATCATGTCGCCGGAGTTCACCGCGAACGAGCCGGGCACATACGGCACGTCGACCCATTCGCCGTCCGGCGTCCGCACTTGCAGCCCCGGGACGTCGCTCTGCGCGAGGAACGTCATGAAGTTGGCGTCGGTGTGGGGCGCGATGCCGAACTGGTTCGGCTCCGCCGTCACTGGCGGATAGTGGGTGAGGCGAAAGCTGAACTGGCTCTCGGCGAAGGCGGCGTCGAAGACGTCCGTCGGCAGATCCAGATAGGCGGCGAGCAGCGGCAGCAGCCGGCGACCGAGCGCGTCGACCGCGTCCGTGTAGCGCAACAACGTCTCGCGAAAGCCGGGAAGGTTGTCTGGCCACTGGTTGGGACCGGCGAAGCGGCGCCCGGCGCGCACCAGCGGATCGTCGGGTGCGCGCTCGCGCTTGATGAAGAACGCTTCGTTGAGGTCCGGCTTGTCGTTGGCGTTCACGTCCGACGTCCACACGGCGTAGCGCCCGAGCATCATGTAGCCGTTGTTGTGCTCGTTCATGCGCAGCGCGAGCTTCGCGTCCGCCGGTTGCGCGTGAAAGCGACGCGCCTCGGCGAACGTGCGGTCGATCACGGGCTGGGGAACGTCGTGATTGACGACGACGAAGAAGCCGACGTCCTGCAGCGCGCGCCCGATGTGCGTCGCCGTCGTGTCGAACGCGCCGGCCTCACCCGCGAGAAACGGTCCGACGTCGATCACCGGGATCATGGATGATTCGTTCGCCACGCGCGGCTCAGGTCTGAAGGTCGCCCACGGCGGCGGCCAGCGCGTCCAGCTCGGCGCGCCAGGACGCGGGCGGCACGATCGGGCGTACGACGAACTTGGAGAAGCCGACGGCCACGAAGCGCTCGATGCGCTCGCGCAGCGCGGGCAAGCCGACCGGCGTGAGCTCGACCGATCGCGGGCGGCGAGCGGTCATCACGCGCGCCGTCGCCGCGTCGATCGGCGCGCGGGCGTAGCCGATGCTGACGCCGAAGTGCTCGCTGCTGATCTGTCGTCCCGCCTTGGCCGCGGTCTCCTCGATCACCACGCGTCCGGCCGCGGCCTCTTCTGGCGTGAGCAGCGACGGCAGCCAGCCGTCCGACAACCGCCCGCAGCGCTCGAGCGCCGCCGGCGCGTTGCCGCCTAGCCACACTTCGAGCGGCTGCTGCACGGGCAGCGGCGACAGCTTCACGTCGCGAAACGCGCCGGCGGCGCCGTCGTGGCTCACCGTCTCGCCGGCCCAGAGGCGTCGCAGCAGCGGCAGCGCGTCGTCGATGACCGCGCCGCGACGCTTGGGCTCGACACCAATCGCGTCGCGCTCCGGCGCATAGGTGAGCCCAGGCACGAGCGTCACCAGCAGGCGGCCTCGGCACAGCACGTCGAGGCTCGCGAGCTGCTTCGCCAGCCGCAGCACGTTGCGCCCCGGCAGCAGCGCGGTGGTGCCGAGCTTCACGCGCGGGTTGCTTGCGCCCGCCCACGCGAGGCCGATGAGCGGATCGAGCACAGGGCCGGTGAGCACCTCCGACAGCCACAGCGAGTCGAAGCCGAGCTCGTCGATGGCCGTCACGAGCTCACCAAGTGCCTCGGGTGTCGAGGCCGCGCCCGCCGCTCCCACGCCGATGCGGATCTTCATTTTTTCTCCGCCGGCGTCGCGGTCGCCGGGCCCATCCCCCAGACCTGGATGATCGTCTCCTCGTTCTTGGCTCCGTCGTAGTGGACCTTGCCGCCGTAGTGGATCACGTAGCTGCCCGCCGGTGCCGGCACCGTCCGCTCGGGATCGAACGTCTCGCCCGTGCCCATCCACCACGTGCCCGACAGCACGACGAAGAAGCGGTCGTTGGGATGAAAGTGCGGCCGGCTCATGTTGCCGGGGAGCCACTTGATGCGCACGACGTACGGGCCGGGCTTGCTCGGATCGCCGAACAGCACGGCCTGCTCGTTCGTGCCCGCCGCGTTGCGGATCCACGCGATCTCGGACGGCGTCTTGAAGTCCACTGCGGCGCGATCGAGCTCGCCCGCGCGTGCCGGCGAGAGGCTCAGCGTCATGGCCATCAGCGTCAGGAGCAGCGCTCGCCGCATCGCGGCCTCCTTGTCCGGGGAATCATACGACCGCCGCCCACGATGGGCCATCACCTTGACAGCGCGGTGCACGGAGGCTACACGTGTGCCGCTGGACGCAGCGTACCCCGCCCAAGGAGGCCAGGTCATGTCACGCACCCCATTCGTCATCGGATGCGCTCTCGTGGTCGCCGGCCTCGGCGTGGCCGCGTACGCGCAGCAGCCGGCGCAGCCGCCGTACGCCACCACGCGCGTCGAGGGCACCGACAACGTCTACATCTTCCGCGGCGGCAACCATCAGTCGATGTTCGTCGTCACCTCCGCCGGCGTCATCGCTACCGATCCCATCGGCTACGGACGTCCGCAGATGGCGCAGACCTACGTCGACGAGATCCGCAAGGTCACGAACCAGCCGATCAAGTACCTTGTGTACAGCCATCACCATTTCGACCACATCGCCGGCGGCAAGCCGTTCAAGGACGCCGGCGCGACGATCCTCGCCCACAAGCGCGTCAAGGAGCGGCTGGTCGCGATTCAAGATCCGAACACGGTGCTGCCCGACGAGACGATGGACAAGACGAAGACGCTCAAGCTCGGCAATACCACGCTCGAGCTGACCTACGTCGGTCTCAACCACTCCGATTCATCGATCGTCATGCGGCTGCCGAAGGACAAGATCCTGTTCGCCGTCGACTTCATTCCGGTCGGGTCCTACCCCGGGAGGGCGATGATCGACTCGTATCCGATCGAATGGGAAGACTCACTCAAGCGCGTGATGGCGATGAACTGGGACACGCTGATCCCGGGTCACACCGCGCAACCCGGCGGGCGGCTCGGCACCAAGGACGACGTGCAGAAGTTCCTCAACCGGCTGCAGGAGACGTCGGCGACGGTGAAGGCAGAGGCGCAGGCGGGCGGCTGCTGGGATCGCGTCGAGAAAGAGGGCTTCGATTCCGTGTGGACGGCGGAAGCGTACGGCTCGGACGCGATCACGCCGCTGGCGTACCTGGCCGCATTGACCAAACGCATCCGGCTGGGCACCGGCATCATGCAGCTGGCCGCGCGGCCGCCGGCCACCGCGGCAATGGCGGTCGGCACGGTCGACGCGCTCGCCGGCGGCGGTCGCGTCATCGCCGGGCTCGGCGTCTCGGGTCCGCAAATCGTCGAGGGCTGGTACGGCCAGCCGTGGGGCCGGCCGTACTGGCGTATCCGCGATTACGTCGCGATCATGCGCAAGGTCTTCGAGCGCAAGGAGCCCGTCGCGCACGAGGGACGAGAGATCTCGCTTCCGTATACCGGCCCCGGCGCGCTCGGCGTGGGCAAGCCGCTCATCTCGATCCTGCACATGAACCCGCGACTGCCGATCTGGCTTGGCACCGGCACCGAAGGCAACGTCAAGCTCACGGCGGAGATCGCCGACGGCTGGCTGCCACTGGGCTTCGTGCCGCGCCTCATGCCGATGCTCCGCCCGTGGCTCGACGAAGGCTTCCGCCGCGCGGGCGGCGGCAAAGGCTTCGCGTCATTCGAGATCCAGCCGCGCGTGGAGGTCGCCATCACCGATGACGTGCGCGGCGCGCTCGCGCGCATGAAACCACGCGTGGCGCTCTACGTCGGCGGCATGGGTCACCGCGACAAGAACTTCCACAAGGACATGATGGTGCGGCGCGGCTTCGACGATGCCGCGCAGCGCATCCAGGAGCTGTTCCTCGCCAAACGCAAGGACGAGGCCGTCGCCGCGGTGCCCGACGAGTTCTGCGACGAGATGGCGCTGGTCGGCTCGGTCGATCGCATCCGCGACCGTTACCGCGCGTGGGCGGACTGCGGCATCACGGGGCTGACGATCACCGCCGAGCAGCCCGAGGCGATGGAGCTGATGGCGAAGCTGGCGCGCTGAGGCGGGACCGGTCGGGCGCGCGTCGCGTGTCAGCGCTCGCGGCAGGCCTCGAGCGCGACGGGCAGCGCCGCCACGACGTCGCGCAGGCACGCCCGGATCCGCGCGATGTTCGCCGCGTGTCGTTCGGGGATCTCGCCGCGCCGGACGCGCGCGATGAACTCGTCGGCGGTGCTCGTCATGAGCAGCGCGGCGTTGATCTCCAGCTGCAGCGCGTGGACGCCAGTCCGCGGTCGCCCGAATGTCGCCACGACGTTGCCGCCGGTGTACCCACTGACGTTCTCGTGCACGTCGAAGCCGTGGCGCGCAAAGACGCCCGAGGCTGCCGCCGCCAACGCCGGCGCGCAGCTCGTGTCGTGGCACGTGCCAATGATCACCTGATGATCTTTCATCCGCCGCGGACTGCCGGTGTGGCCGTCGAGCAGAATGGCGTCGCCGTGCGCGCCGCGCCGCGAGCGTACCGCGCCCTCGTGATGCTCGAAATCGTCGCGACGTCGATTGACGTCCACGAACATCCGCGAGAGCGGCGTGGCGAGCACGGTGGCGCCGTGCTCGTGCAGCTCGCCGTACACGTCGGCGGCGAACGTGTCGGCGAAGCCGTAGGCGAAGGTCGCGAACGACGGCTCGCGGTAGTCGTCGGCGGCGATGCCGGGCAGCGGCTGCGTTCCGTAGTGTGGCACGCTCACGAGGATCGGCCTCGCGGTCTCCGGCGCCGGATGCCGGACGATGGGGAACGCGAGACTCACCCGCGCGCGGCGTCCATGAGCGGCTTCTGCTGGCCGCCGTCGATCTCGATCATCGAGCCGTTGACGAAGTGGGCGAGCGGCGAGGCGAGGTAGGCCACGAGGTTGGCGACCTCCTCCACCTCCGCGATGCGCCCCAGCGGAATGCTGCGCGGCGCGAGCTGGTCCGCCTGCTCGTACGACAGCTTCATGTCGCGCGCCATCGCCTTCACGAGGCCGTCCCAGCGCTCCGTGCGCACGGGGCCGGGGTTCACGGCGACGAAGCTGATGTTGAAGCGACCGTACTGGCCGGCGAGCGCCTTGGTGAGGTTCTGGCCGGCGGCGTTGCACGCGCCCGGCACGATCTCCCAGTACGAGTCTTTCACGCCGTCGTTGCCGATGAGATTGACGACGCGCCCGCCGCCCTGCTGCTTCATGATCGGCAGCGCGGCGCGCAGACAGCGCACGTAGCCCATGAACTTGAGCTGAAGACCCTGCTGCCAGGCGTCCTCGTCCAGGCTCTCGAGCACGCCGCCGGGCGCGGACCCGGCGTTGTTCACGAGGATGTCGATCCGTCCGAAGTGCTGCGCGGCGCCGTGCACGAAGCGCTCGGCGTCCTCGCGGCGGGTGAGGTCGGCCGGGATCGCGAGCACCGTACGGCCGGACTCGCGGCGGATCTCGTCGGCCGCCGTCTCGAGCACGTCCTTGCGGCGCGCACAGATCGCCACGTCCGCGCCCTCGCGCGCCAGCACGCGCGCGATACCCTTGCCGATGCCGAGGCTGCCGCCCGTCACGAGCGCCACCTTGCCGCTGAGCTGGAGGTCCATAGGCCACCTCGCCGTGTGCTAGGATTCCGCGCGCGATTGTACGTGTGAACGCTCAGCCGGTATATCGGTCCGTTCCGTCACCGACCCGCGGGCGCCTCGTGGGCGCGGCCGTGCGCCGCAGCGAGGATTTCCGGTTCGTCACGGGCCGCGGCCGCTACGTCGCGGACGTCGTGCTGCCGAATCTCTGTCAGGCCGTCGTCGTCCGCAGCACCGTCGCCCACGCCCGCCTGGCCCGCATCGACACGACGGCGGCGGAGC
>QHSO01000203.1 GCA_003220475.1 Candidatus Rokuibacteriota bacterium
CGAGAGCGAGCCCGCGCGGCGACTTGAGATCGAGCGTCAGCGACTTCTTGTTGGCGTTGAACATGTGGAAGTACCACGGGTCGTCCGGGGCCTTTCCCGGCAGGACCCGGCGGGCGGGATCACCGGTCTTCGGGTTCTCAATCTTGACGACCTCCGCGCCGAGCCAGGCCAGCGCCTCGGTGCACGAGGGCCCCGCCTCGAACTGGGTGAAGTCGACCACTCGGATGCCGGTAAGGAATTCGAGGTCCTGGCAGATGTCGCTCATCGGTCGTATGCCTCCTTGTGCTTACGCGCCGTCGGTTCCCACGCTGAACTCGTTCAGCACGTCGGCCTGGCGCAGCTCTTTCGGTCGCAGCTCGCGCGGGCCAACAACGTATGCGGCGCCGCGCTTTGCCCTAGAACGAACCTGACCGAGGTGATGGCCCGCCCTCACGGGTCCAGCTTCACCGACCGCCCCGTGGCCGACGACCGCTCGATCGCGTCGATGAGCTTGTGGCGCTTCACCGCGAGATCAAAGTCGACGTCGAAGGCCCCGCCGCCACGTAGCGCGTCGGTCGCGCGCGCGTACGCCTGCGCAACGTTGTACGGCTGACCAGCCGGCGTGCCGCTGGGAACGAACTTGTACTTCTCCGGAACGGGCATGGCCGCCAGCGGCTCCTTCCCGCGGCCGGCCTGCAGCTGGTTCGGTCCCATGCTGAGCGCGCCGGTCGCCCGGATGACGATGGCGCCGTCTCGCCCGTAGATCTCCAATCGATTGCCGCTGGGATTCGAGGGAGCGGTGGCCACGCTGATCGATATCTCGGCGCCGCTGACCATGCGGCCCACGACGTTGATGCCGTCCGGCGAATCGACGGGCACGGCCTTGCCCTCCAGCGTGCGCCACTCGGGGATCCTCGTCGAGACGCGGGCCGAGACTTCGGCGAGCTCGCCGAGCACGGCGCACAGCGCGTCGATTGCGTGGCCGCCGGTGATTGTCAGCACGTTGGCGCCATTGGCGCGTACGCCCTGCCAGATGCGGCCGGGACCGCGCTCCAGCACCGCTGGAGCCACGCACATAAGGCTCGCCGTGAGCACTTCGCCGATGTAACCCTGCTTGATCAGATCACGCGCGTACAGAATCGTCGGATCGCTGCGTCCCTGTAAGCCGACGATGGACGGGAGCGCGCGTTGGCGCGCGAGACCTGCCATTTCTTCCGCTTCGGCGAGATTCTTGCCGAGGGGCCACTCGCAGAACACCGGTTTGCCGGCTTGCAAGCCTGCCACGACCGGCTCGCGATGACCGGGCACTCGCACGCAGACGACGAGCAGGTCGACGTCCGGATGCGCCGCCATGTCGCTGAACCGATGGAACGCGAGCTCCGCACCAAACGCCGCGGCCGAGGCCTTGGCCGTGTCCTCGTGCGCGGTGCAGACCGCCTTCAGCTCGTAGCCCGGCAGCGCCTTGAGCGCGGGAACGTGAGCATTGGCGCCCCAGCCGCTGCCGCCTTGTGTGACCGTCGCTCCGACGATTCCGACCCGAATCTTGTCCGCCATCTGAGCCTCGCTTTCTCCTGGGGCGGACAGAGTACAGGAGTCGCGCGTCGCTTGACACCCCGCCGCCGCAAGCGGAACATTCCGGCTCACGCACATGACGACCGACAACAGCCACTGGGTCGGCACCTGGACCGCGGCGCCGGCGCCGGCCGAAGGCGCCGCCTTCAGCAATCACACGCTGCGCATGATCCCGCGCGTCAGCATCGGTGGCAGCCGCCTGCGCGTCCGCATCTCGAACGGCCACGGCACTCGCCCGCTGACGATCGGCGCGGCATGCGTCGGGCTGCGCCGCTCCGGACCGGCGCTCGTGCCAGGCTCGAACCGCCGGCTCACCTTCGGCGGTGACCGGAGCGCAACGATCGCCGCCGGCGCGCTCATCCTCAGCGATCCTGTCGAGTTGCCGTTCGCGCCGCTCGCCGACCTTGCCGTCAGCGTGCACCTTCCCCAAGATTTGCCGGCGAGCTTCGGCATCACCGGGCGCTATGCGCGACAGACGAACTACATCTCGCCGCCGGGCGATTTCTCGAGCGAAGACGTCATGCCCGTCGGCCGCCTTACCGACGACTGGTCCTTCGTCTGCGGCGTCGACGTCGTCGCGCCGCGAGAGACGGGTGCGGTCGTCGCACTCGGCGACTCGCTGACCGATGCGAACATCTCGACGCACGACGGTCATCACAGCTGGCCCTCGCAGCTCGCGCGCCGGCTGGCGGCGCGGCAGAGCGGACGGCCGATGGCGGTGATGAACCAGGGACTCGGCGGCAACCGCATCCTGCACGATATCCGCGGCGACAGCGGGCTGCGCCGCTTCGATCGGGACGTGCTCGCCCAGCCCGGCGTCACGCACGTCATCATCATGCTCGGCACCAATGATCTGCGGAATCGTTGGGCCAAGCCCGAGGAAGAGGTGACCGCCGCGCAGATGATCGCCGGGCTCAAGCAATTCGCCGTGCGCGGCCACGCGCGCGGGATCCGGGTCATCGCCGCCACGCTGACGCCGTTCGAGAACGAGACCTTCCTGCCCGGCGCCTGGAATCCCAAGCGCGAGAAGATCCGGCAAGAGGTCAACGACTGGATGCGCAAGACGGACACGTTCGACGCGATCGTCGATTTCGACCGCGCGCTGCGCGACCCCGAGCATCCAACGAGCATGCTGCCGATCTACGACTGCGGCGACCACCTGCACCCGAGTGACGAGGGCTATCGCGCGATGGGCGACGCCGTCGAGCTCTCGCTGTTCGAGTGACGGGAGCGTGAATCCGGTGGTGTACACCGACGCGATGAAAACCTATGTTTACGGTCCGCCACGCGCTTTCGCGATGATCCCGCATAGCGAGACTCCCGACCAACCGACACAGGGCAAGCATGGCGTGCACGCGTCGGATTCTGATCACGTCGTAGCTGTCCTGGGTTTCGCTTGAACCTGGGTCCGGGCGCTCCGGCCGTCGGCCACGCTGGCCACGCTATCGCGGGACGCGATAGCGCTTGAGAGCCTCGGAGTCGATCGTCGCGCCCAAGCCCGGCGCATCGACGAGGTGGAGCACGCCGCCGCCGAGCTTGATCGGATCCGTAACGACGTCGCCGGCCATCTTCAGCGGGCCGACCGCTTCGCAGCCCGGGATGACGGCATCGCTCGTGGCGGCGACGGCGGCCTCGGCCAGCGTCGACAGCGTCAGGCCGAAGCCGTGTCCGATCACAACGCGCAGGCCAGCGGCGGCCGCGCAGTCGATCATCTGTAGTGTCCGCAGGAGTCCGCCCTGCTTCATGACCTTCACCTTGACGATGTCCGCCGCGCCGCGACGGATGATATCGATCAGCGAGGCCGGGCCCGTCACGCTCTCGTCGGCCATGAGCGGGATGCCGATCGCGCGACGGATTTCGGCGAGGCCGGGGATGTCGGTCCGCGGAATCGGCTGCTCGACGAGCGTCAGCGCATAGGGCTCGAGCCGACGGATGCACGACACCGCCTCGGCGAGTGCCAAGCTCTCGTTGAAATCCACGCGCAGCGCCAGACGGTCGCCGACCGCGGCCCGAACGGCAGCGACCCGCGCGATGCCCTCGTCGCCCGCGCCGGAGACCTTGATCTTGGCGGTCGTGAACCCTCGGCGCAGCCACTCGGCGGCCTCGCGCGCAGCCTGCTCGGGCGCCACCGTCCCGATCCAGGCGTTCAGCGTCACGTCGTGCGTGAGCGCGCCGCCGAGCAGCGAGTGGACAGGAACGCCGAGCGCACGGCCCTTGAGGTCGAGCAGCGCCATCTCGATCGCGGCTTTCGCCTCGAAGCCCTCCGCCGTTTCGCGGTCCATCCGCGCCAGCGCGCCATGGAGGTTGAACGGATCGGCGCCCACGAGTACCGGTGCCAGGCGCGCGACGGCGTCGTAGATGTCGACCGCCGACACGAGTGAGTAGCCCGGGGTCGGATCGACGTTGCCCCAGCCCTCGACGCCCTCGTCCGTCGTGACCCGCGCGAGCACGCTGCGCTGCACGCTGGTCGTTCCGTGCACGCCCCGGACGGGCGAGGCGAGCGGAACATCGACGAGGACGGGCTCGATCGCGACGATGCGCATGGCCTACGGCTTGAGCCGGACGTCCTCCATTGGCGCGGAGTACGGAAACGCCGGAATGAGCTCGAGGCTGCCTTCCTGCACGCGGGGTCCGACGCCGCGGATGAAGCCATTCTCCCAGATCGGCGCGAACACGACGCGCTCGAACAGAATCTTCTGGATCTGGTGCAGCAGCTCTTCGCGCTTCCTGCGATCGAGCTCCCGCGCCTGTCGCTGAAAGAGATCCTCGACTTCGGGTAGCACACCGTACGCAAACATGCCGCCCTTCGTCGCCAGGCCTTCGATCCGGGTGGCCGCGTTGCCTCCCGCCCCCTGCGCGCCCAGCACGACTCCCTTGAGCTTCTTCTCGCGCCACGCCGTGAGCCACGCGGCCCGCTCCATTGTCCTCAGCCTGACCCGGATGCCGATCGCGCCGAGGTTGCCTCCGATCGCTTCGGCGAGCGTGAAGTACGGCGGATTCGGCGAGATGTCTCCGCCATCGAACCCATTCGGGTAGCCAGCCTCGACCAGCAGCCGCTTGGCTCGCTTTGGATCGTATGGATGGGGATCGATCGGCAATGCGAACTCCATGTGACGCGGCACGATGTTGCCCGTGAGGCCCGAGAATCCGAGCGCTTCCGCCTCGTTGACCGCCTTGCGGTCGATGGCGAGGCTCGCGGCCAGCCTCACGCGCTGATCATGCCACGGAGATTTCGGATCCCACTGATCGACGAAGTCCAGAAAGAAGACGGCGTTGGTGCGCGCGGCGCTCAGCTTGAGGCCCGGCGTGCGCCGGATGTCTTCCGCCACCGGTCCGGTCAGGTAGTACGCGATGTCGACTTCGCCGCGCTTGAGCGCGGCGGCCCGCGTCGTCTCGTCCGGCACACTCTTGAAGACGACACGTTTCACGCTCGGTGCCTTGCGCCAATACCCGTCGAACGCTTCGAGCACCAGCTCGACGCCCGGCGTCAGGCTCACGAAGCGGTACGGGCCTGCGCCGATCGGCGCCTTCGTGAACCCGTCGTCGCCCACCTTTTCGACGTACTTCTTCGGCACGATCCATCCCGCACCCGAGGCGGTGGTGCCGTAGAAGGTCATGAAATCGGGCCACGACTCCTTCATCACGAATCTCACGTGCCGAGCGTCGACGACCTGCACTTCCTTGACCCTATCTTTCAGTAGCTTCGCGGCACCACCCCGGTAGCGCTCGAACGAGAACCTCACGTCTTCCGCGGTCACCGGGTCGCCATTGTGAAACTTGATGCCGTTCCTCAGCACGAACTCGTAGGTCTTCCAGTCGGGAGAGGCCGTCCACGACTCGGCGAGGCTCGGCGTCGTCTGCCCT
>QHSO01000204.1 GCA_003220475.1 Candidatus Rokuibacteriota bacterium
GCCATCGCTCTCGCGTGGAGAGCGACGCGGGCTCATTGAAATGGGGGGCCACGAACGGGCC
The DNA here is from genome assembly GCA_003220475.1 of Candidatus Rokuibacteriota bacterium. Classification (GTDB taxonomy): domain Bacteria; phylum Methylomirabilota; class Methylomirabilia; order Rokubacteriales; family CSP1-6; genus AR12. Next base: position 62 of record QHSO01000204.1, read on the forward strand.
CCCCAATCCCCCCAACGCTCTCGCTACACGCGTCCCGCCAGCATGAGGATGATGAGGATGAGGAGGACGAGTCCCAGCCCGCCGCTCGGGTAATAGCCCCAGCCGCTGCTGTACGGCCAGGTCGGTAGCGCGCCGACCAGCAGGAGAATCACGATGATCAGCAGGACCGTCGTCATGGCACGAGCACCTCCCAACGTGACGAGAGGCAAGAACAACGCCATTGGACATTGTGCAAACGCCTGCAGCGTTCTACGATCGGGCGCACGTTCGTCGGAGTCGTCCGAGCAACGAAGGAGGTCATCATGAGGCACTCGCGTTGGATCGTCACGCTCGTCGCGCTGCTGTCGCTCGGCGTTGGGTTCGGGCTCGGCTCGGCGGTGGGACAGCAGAGCCCGCCCGCCGACAACAAGGGCCTCGACGCGAAGGTCGAGAGCACCATCGATCTCGCCCCCGACTTTCCCGGCTATCAGCTGCGCTTGCGCACGATCACGTTCGAGCCCGGCGGTGTGGCCGGCTTTCACAGCCACAAGGACCGCCCCGCGTTCGCGTACGTCCTGCAGGGGACGCTGACCGAGCTGCGACAGGGAGGCTACGAGAAGCGCGTCAGTCCGGGCGAGGTCATCACCGAATCGCGCGACGTCCAGCACTGGGCCGAGAACCGCAGCGGCGCGAAGGTGGTGCTGGTCGGCGTCGACATCGTCAAGCCCTGAGCGGGCTCAGAACCAGGTGGCCTTGTCGACGACGTTGCGCAGTGGCTGGCCGGCGACGAACCGGCGACAGTTGTCGAGCAGGATCTCGAAGCGCCGCTCGTCCAGATAGGGTCCGAAGCCGGCGGTGTGCGGCGTGATCAGTACGCCCGGCATCGTCCACAACGGGTGATCGGCGGGCAGGGGCTCCTGTTCGAAGACGTCGAGCCCCGCGCCCGCGATCTCGCCCGCGCGTAACGCCGCCACGAGGTCGTCCAGGCGCGTCGTCTTGCCGCGCCCGATGTTGATGAAGAACGCGCTGCGCTTCATCTTCTGAAAGCGCGCGCGGTTCATGAATTCTTCCGTCGCCGGCGTGTGGGGCACCGTGAGGATGACGAAATCGGCGCGCGGCAGCAGCGCGTCGAGCGCCTCGGGGCCGTGCAGCTCGGCCACGCCGGGCGGCGCGTCGCGGCGCCGCGCGTCCACGCCCACCACCGTCATGCCGAACGCCGCTGCCAGCCGCGCGGCCTCGGCGCCGATGCCGCCCACGCCCACGATCAGCGCCGTCGCTTCCGGCAGGTGCACGACTCCGGTGTCGAGCGGCGCCGGCTTCCACTCGCGCCGCGCCTGCTGCGGCAGATAACGCGGAAAGTCGCGCGCGAAGGCGAGCACGAACGCCATGATGTGCGCGCCGATGTGATCGTTGTAGATCTCGCGGAAGTTCGTGACGACGGCCGCGTGCGCGACGAGGGCCGGGTAGTAGTAGCCGGCGGGCGGCGCGGCCTGCGGCGCTTGTAGCCAGCGCAGGCGCGTGGCGTGTGGAAGCCAGTCGGCCGGCAGCGTGCCGAACGCGCAGTCCGCGCGGCCGATCGCCGCCCGCGCCGCCGCCTCGTCTTCGGCGACGACGACCTCGAGGGACGGGACGGCTCCCTTGACGCGCGCGGCCCACTCGCGCGTCTTCGGCTCCTGCGGCGGCAGCATCAGGAGAAGCGGCATCAGAGGTTCCTAATCATTTCGGCTGGGGGTGGGTGGCGAAGTACTCGCGCAGACACTCCTCCAGCTCGCGCATGCCCGAGACGTTGCTGACCGCGCGGTAGTGAATCATCCCATTCGGCTCGATGTAGTCGAGCGCGAGATTCGCGGCCTTCGGACAGGCATCCCAGGCGGCGCGCGCGTAATCTTGCGCCGGCGTCGTTTTCGTCACCGACGCGCACCCCGCCAGCAGGGCCACGGCGACGATCGCGTCCGTCCTCAACTAGTTCGCGGCGACGAAGGCCTTGGCCTTGACGATCTCCGGCCGTTCGGTGTCGGCCGTTTTCGTCAGCTCGAGCAGCTTCGTATAGTAGGTTTTCGCCTTCGTCTTGTCGCCGGCCGCCTCGGCCGCGCGTGCGGCACCGGCCAGCCCGTGCAGCCGATTGGGATCCGTCTTCTGCGATGCCTCGAACTCCGCCAGGGCCTTCGCGGCTTTGCCCGTCTCGAGCAGGAGCTCCGCCAGCATCTCGCGCGCGGGTTGGATCGCGCCCGGCGTGACCGGATGCTTCTCCGTCGCGTCCTCACGCTCGGCCGCCTGGCGCATCACCGCGAGCGCCTCGTCGTTGCGGCCCGCGGCGCGTGCGATCCAGGCGTTCACCGCCAGCTTCTGGATCTCGGCCTGCTCGGCCCAGTAGGCGTTTTTCGCGGCCGTCAGCGCGGAGGCGAGCGACTCCAGCCGCGCCACTTCCTTCTTGGCGCTCGCCGCGTCGCCGCTGCGCGCCGCGCCGAGGCCGCGCGCAAAGGCATTGATCGACTCCGCCTGCGGGAACTTCGACCACGACAGGCTCTGCGGATGCAGCGGCAGATCGCTCGCCTCCGTCCAGGCGCGCCGCTCGAGCGCGTAACGCGCGGGGATGGCGGCGAAGGCAAACGCGGCGGCGAACTGCTCGGAGTCGACCTTGTTGAGGCCGCGGATCTCGTCGACGACGGCCCGCGCCTCCTTGTCTTTGCCGAGCTGCAGCGCGGCATAGGTGATGTAATCCATCGCGTGCAGCGCATTGTAGGAGCCCGCCTCGAGGTTGCTCTGTCGCAGCTCGGCCTTGGCCACCTCGGCGGAGACGCGGTTGCTGTCGATCGAGTCCTGCCAGTAGCCCAGCCGCGTGAAGATGTGCGAGGGCATGTGCTGCGCATGCGGCGCCGAGGGCGCGATCGACGCGTACCGCCGCGCGGCGGGCAGGCCTTTCTGCGCGATCGGCGGGAAGTCGTAGGAGTGGATCAGGTAGTGCGCCACGCCCGGGTGCTCGGGCTGGTCGGCGTACACCTTCTCGAGGATCGCCGCCGCTTTGAGCTGGTTGGCGTACGTCTTGTCGTTCGGATTCAGCGTGGCGTTGAGGGACAGCGCGTAGAAGATCGCGGCCTCGCGGTCGTTGGGATACTTCTGCGCGAGCGCCTCCATCGCCTTCTCGTATGCGACGGCGCGCGTCTTGTGATCGACCTTGTCGGCATCGGCATAAAAGGTGGCGATGGCAGCGATGTAGTCCTGCTCGCGCTGGGTCTTGGCGCCGGCGGCCTTCGCGCGCGCGACGGCGGCCGAGCCCTCGGTGATTCCGCGCGGAACCGGTGGGCCCGCCAGCGGATTCCCGAGCCAGGCGACAGCCGCGCCCCAGTGGGCGATGCCACAGGACGGATCGGCCGTGGCGACGGCGTTGAAGGCCTTGATCGCCTCGCCGAACCAGAACGAGTGCTGCAGCGCCACGGCGCGCTCGAACTGCGCCTGCACCGCCGGGCTGCACGAGGTCGGGAAGTTGACCTTGCCCAACCGTTCCGGCGCCTGCGCACGGGCCTGCAGCGTCGACGCGGCGAGCGACGCCGCGAACACCGCGATCCCGATTCCGACCACCATCGAGCGCGCACTGACCATATGAAGCACCTCCGGCCGCGCAGCATTTCACGAGTGCGCACGATCGCGCAAGGTGTAACCTCGCTGGCACCGCAGTTGCTCACACACTCATCGGAGGAGAGCGCCATGGCAAACCGACGCAAGCCGACCGTTCAGCTGCCTGATCCGACCAGCATGACGGAGGCCGCGATCGACGCCGGTGTTCGTGCTGTCGAGATGACCGCGGCCGTCGCCCGTGGCCTTGCGAGGGGCGCCATGACAGCCGCACGCGCAATGGCCGACGGCACCGTGCAGGCCACCGAGCAAACCACGAACGCGACGAGCGCGGTCGTGCGCGACGCGGGCGAGCGCGCGAAGCGCGCAGCCTCGGGCGCAACGAAGCGCGCAGCCTCGGGCGCAACGAAGCGCGCAGCCTCGGGCGCAACGAAGCGCGCAGCCTCGGGCGCAACGAAGCGCGCCCCGAAGCGCGCAACGCCGCGCGCGACGTCGACGCCGCGCCGGACGCCGCGCAAGAAGAGCGGCCGTCGGCGCAACGGCTGACGGCCCCAAACCCTCCGCATGGCGCTGCCCTCCCTGCAGCCGCGCCGCCTGGGCCGCTACCGCGACCTCGCGCTGATCCTTTTCAAGTACGGCCGCTCGGATCTCCTCTCACGCGCTGGGATGGAAGAGATCCTGGCGGAGGAGCTGCCGCCGTCCGATCCCGGCGCGGCGGCGCCCGACGAGCTGGCCCACGACCTCGAGCGCCTCGGTCCGACGTTCGTCAAGCTCGGACAGATCCTCTCGACGCGAGCCGATCTCTTACCGGATTCGTATCTCACCGCGCTCGCGCGCCTCCAAGACGAGGTCGCGCCCGTGCCGTTCGTCGACATCGAGAAGACGCTGCGCGAGGAGCTGGGCGTGCGGCTCTCGCACGCGTTCAAGAAACTGGACCGGACGCCGCTGGCGGCGGCGTCGCTGGCGCAGGTGCATCGCGCCGTGCTGCGCGACGGCCGCACGGTTGCCGTGAAGGTGCAGCGGCCCGGTATCCGGCTGCAGGCGGCGGACGATCTCGAGGTGCTCGAGTCGGTGGCCTCGATGGCCGAGCGCGTCTCGGCGACGGCCGCGCGCTACGAGGTCGGCCGTCTCGTCCGCGAGTTCCGCGCCACGCTGCTGCGCGAGGTCGACTATCGCATCGAGGCGGAGAACCTCCGGGCGCTCAGCCGAAACCTCTCGGGCTTCGAGCGCGTGTTCGTCCCGCAGCCCGTGGCGGAGTACTCTACGTCGCGCGTGCTGACGATGGACTACGTCACCGGCACGAAGGTCACCGCGCTGAGCACGGCGGCACGCGAGGCGGTCGATTCCGCCGACCTCGCCGACGTGCTGTTCGCCGCGTATCTCAAGCAGATCTTCGTCGATGGTTTCTTTCATGCCGATCCGCACCCCGGCAACTTGCTCGTGACGAGTGACGGGCGCCTGGCCATGCTCGACCTCGGCATGGTCGCGCATCTCACGCCGCGCTTTCAGGATCTGCTTCTGCAGCTGTTGGTCGCGATCGCCGACGGTCGCGGCGACGAGGCTGCCAAGCACGCGCTGCGGATGGGCGAGGCGCGACCGGAGCTGCGTGCGGACGAGTTCGAACGGCGGCTGAGAGATCTGGTGGGCGGCCAGCGTGATACCAACGTGAGTCAGCTCGCGACCGGCCGCATGGTGCTGCAGATGACACGCATCGCGGCGGAGACTGGTCTGCGTCTGCCCGCCGAGGCGATGATGCTCGGCAAGACGCTGCTGAGCCTCGATGAGATCTCCCGGCGGCTCGATCCCGACTTCCGCCCACAGGCCGTGTTCCGGCGGCACGTCGAGGACATCGTCCAGCGACGCGTGATAGGCGCCATGAAGCCGGAGAGCGCGTGGACGGGCCTGCTCGAGCTCAAGGACCTTGCGCAGCAGCTGCCGCGCCGGGCCAACCAGATCCTGGAGCGGCTTGCCGAAGGGGACGTGCCGGTGCGGGTCGAGGGGCTGGACCAGGCGGGATTCATGAGCGCGTGTCAGAAGATCGCCAACCGCATCACGGTGGGGCTGCTGCTGGCCGCGCTCATCGTCGGCGCCGCGCTCGCGCTGCGTATCGAGACCGATTTCAGCGTGTTCGGCTATCCCGGCATCGCGATGATTCTCTTCCTCGTCGCCGCGTGCGGCGCGCTGGGGTTGATCTACACGATTCTCTTCCGCGATCAATAGAAGTGGGGGGCCCCGACATGGCCCCCCACACCCCCCCAGTTCGTCGCGCCCCGAGTGAATCGTGGCGCTCCTCGATTTTGCTCGGCGTCGGTGCGGGGGGCCCCGACATGGCCCCCCACACCCCCCAGTTCGTCGCGCCCCGAGTGAATCGTGGCGCTCCTCGGTCTCCCGCTCAGTCCGCGATGGGGGACATCTGCGCGGCGTCGAGTTCCAGCCAGACGCTTTCGTCGACCTCGAAGACCTCGCCAGACGCTTTCGTCGACCTCGAAGACCTCGTGCGGGCGCGCGGTCACGCGCAGCTGCAGCGCGCCGTCCTTGGGACGCACCGCGTAGTCCCAGTGCTCGCCGAGGTAGGCGCGCTGGACGACGCGGCCGGGCAGCACGGCGGCACGATCGGAAGGTGTCGGCGGGTGGCGATGCAGGTGCACGCTCTGCGGCCGTAGGGAAAACGTCACCCGACCGCGCAGCGCCGTCGCGTCCGCGAAGCGCGCGCGGGGGATCGCGAAGCCGTCGAATACGACGTCGTCGCCACGGACGTCGGCCTCGAGGAAGTTCGTGCGCCCGATGAAGCCGGCGACGAAGCGTGTGCGCGGCCGCGCGTAGAGCGCGCGCGGCTCATCGACCTGCTCGATGCGGCCGGCGTTCATCACGGCGATGCGGTCGGAGGTCACCATGGCTTCCGCCTGATCGTGGGTCACGTAGACCGTGGTGATGTGGAACTCGTCGTGCAGGCGGCGGATCTCGTAGCGCATCTCGTCGCGCAGATTTGCGTCGAGGTTGCTCAAGGGCTCGTCGAGAAGCAACACGTCGGGCTGCACGACGATGGCGCGCGCCAGCGCCACGCGCTGCTGCTGGCCGCCGGATAGCTCGGCGGGGTAGCGGTCGCGCAGCGCGCGCATGCGGACGACGTCGAGGATGCGATCGACCTTGTCACGGATCTCCGCGCGCGGCAGGCGACGCACCTCGAGGCCGAAGCCGACGTTCTCGGCGACCGTCATGTTCGGCCAGATCGCGTAGGACTGGAAGATCATCGACATGCCGCGCTTCTCGGGCGGCAGCGAGCGGGCCGGCGCCGAGATGACGCGGCCGTCGAGCTCGATCGTGCCCTCGGTCGGGTCGAGGAAGCCCGCGATCATGCGCAGCGTCGTCGTCTTGCCGCAGCCGGAGGGCCCGAGCAGCGAGACGAACTCGCCGCGCGCGAGCGCGAGCGTCGCGCGGTCCACGGCGGTCACCGTGCCGAACCGGCAGGTGAGCTCGCGCAGCGCGAGCTTGCTCGCGGGGGGCGCCGCGACCATCTAGGTGCTCGTACGTCGCAGCATGAAGTCGCGGCCAACCACGCGAAAGCCGAGCATCACGAGCGCGACGGTGACGACGACGAGCACGAGGCCGATCGACGAGAGCATCTCGAAGTTGCCCTCATCGCTCTTGTCGAACAGCAAGACCGAGAGCACCTGGGTGCCGGTGGTGTAGAGAAAGATCGCCGACGACAGCTCGCGCGTGGCGGGAATGAACACGAGGATGAACGCGCCCGCCAACCCGCGCTGCAGGAGCGGCGTGACCACGCGGCGTAGCGCCAGCGCGCGGCTGCCGCCGAGGATGCGCACCGCGTCCTCGAGCTCCGGATTGATCGCGCGGATGGCCGCATCGCTGTTGGCGTAGGCGATCGGCAAGAAGCGTGTGGCGAACGCGAGGATGAGGATCCAGGCGGTGCCGTAGAGCACCAGCGGCTGGCGCGTGTAGGCGGCGTAGAAGCCGATGGCCAGCACGATGCCGGGAATCACGAAGGGCGCCATCGCCACGTACGTCAGGGCGCTCGAGAGCGGGACCAGCCGGCGATGCGCGACATACGCGATGGCCAGCGCGACGGCCAGCGCGATGAGGGCGGCGGCGCTGCCGTAGACGAAGGTGTGCCACGCGGCCGTCTGCGTCGCGCGCTGGTCGACGAGCACGAAGGCCACGTTGCGCAGGGTGAGATTGTCGAGCGAGAATCCGCGTCCCCACGCCTTGGCGAACGCCGCTTGCAGCACGACGATCATGGGCAGGAAGAACGACAGCGAGGTGACGAACACACACCAGCCCAGCATCGGCCAGCGCCACCGTCCCAGCCGGATCAGCCGGCGCTCGCCGCCCTTGCCGGTGAGCGCGACGTAGCCCTTGCGCGCGATGATCCGGCGCTGGAGCCAGAACAGCGCCACCGTGATGGCGAGCAGCGGCATCGAGTACGCGGCGGCCACCTCCACCTTCGGCGGAAACTCGAAGAACTGCCACAGCATCGTCGTCATCACCTGGAAGCGCGCGGGCAGCGCGATGAGCGCCGGCACGCCGAAGAGGGCGATGGCTTCGAGGAAGGCGACGATGAACGCGGCCAGGATGGCCGGCAACGTGAGCGGCAGCGTGATGCGCAGCGTGCGGCGCACAACGCCGGCGCCGAGCGTGGTGGCGGCGTCGTCCATCTCGGAGGAGACCAGGTCGAGCGCGCCGCGCGTGAAGACGAAGACGTACGGATACGAGTAGATGGCGATGACGAGGACGAGCCCGGCCATGCTGTAGATGTTGAACGGACCGGCGCCGGCGCCCGTCGCCGCCATCCAGACCCGGTTGAGCCAGCCCGCGTTCGGTCCGGCCAGCAGGATCCATGCGACCGCGCCGAGATAGTTGGGAACGATGAACGTCCCGAGGATCGCGGCCCAGACCAGGCCCTTGCCCGGCATGTCGGTGCGCGAGACCGCCCACGCCATGGGCACGCCGAACATGATGCCGAGCACGCCGACGGCCAGCCCGACGAGGAGCGAGTTGAGCAGCGCCTCGACATAGCGCCAGCGCCCGAACGCGGTGAGGTAGTTCGCGAGCGTCAGCGCGCCGCTCTGCGGATCCTGCAACGACACCCAGAACAGCCGCGCGAGCGGATTCACCACGAGCACGAGCAGCACGACGACGAACAGCAGCCAGATCAGGCGCGAGCGGTCCACGCGCTCAGATCCCGAACGTGTCTCGGAAGAGCTCCTTGACCTCGGGGATGCCCTTGTCGATCTCGTCGTAGGTCGGCCGGACGGTCTTCACGTCGGCGATCGACTTGCCGCCGGGCAGCGGCTTGACGTGGACGTTCACGGGATCCTGGCGGAACTTCACCATGATCTCGTTGGCGTCCTTCGACAGTAGGTACTCCATGAACAGCTTGGCCGTGTTGGGCGCCGGCGCGTTCTTCATGATGCTCGAGGGCGAGATCATGAGGATGGCGCCGTCCTCCGGGTAGATCACGCCGACGGGGTTGCCCTTGTCCTTGCTCTGCAGCGTGGTGGCGAGCGGCCCCGCGCCCACCCAGCTCTCCTTGGCGTTCAGCATCGTGACGGTGTCGTTGATGGAGCGCCCGATACGCGGCTTGTTCAGCTCGAGCTTCTTGAAGTAGTCCCAGCCATACATCTTCCGCATCTGCACGACCCAGGTGCCGACGTAACCGCTGAAGCTCGGATGGCCGATCGACACCTTGCCCTTCCACTTCGCATCGAGCAGGTCCGTCCACTTCCGTGGCGCGTCCTTGTCGGCGACGAGACTCGTGTTGTAGTTGATGAGCACCAGCCCGGCCGCGGTGGCCACGAAGGTGTCGTCGGGATCGTTGAACGGCTTGAAGGCGGCGATCTGCTCACCGACATTCTTGGGACGATACGCGGCGAGCCAGCCGTCCTTTTTCATCTTGCCGTGGTGGCTGGTGTCGGTGGAGGAAAACACCGAGGCGATCGCGAGCCCGCCCTTCATGTCCTGCGACACGCGCTGGTAGGCGACCTGCGCCGTCGTCCGTACGTAGTTGCACTTCACGCCGGCGTACTTCTTTTCGAAGCCGTTGCAGACAGCGGCCGCCGTCTCCGAATCGTAGTGCGCGGTGTACCAGGTGAACTCTT